>NZ_JALKIM010000040.1 GCF_023050945.1 Anaerobiospirillum sp. NML120448
TGATGCCTATAAGCGTAGCAATAAGACCTTTGATCAAGCAATGACCTTCTTTGGCAAAAAAGGGTAATTTTAAAAGATCCTTGGTTTATTGCGCCTTTCAAGGTTACCTAATATGCAGAGTTCAGGTTTTAACCAGCGTTAAAGGAAGGGGAATAAGTTAACGCTGGTTGAGCTGCTGCTTTTAGTTTAAAAGCATGTCTTTAGCTTAGGGCTGAGAAGATAACTTGACTGGTAGTATAGTGCTCCTTAGTACTGTCATCATTTTCACTAGTAATTTGATAACTAGCAATTACGACAGATGCGCCAAAAAGGAAAACTAAAGAAATAATTACACCAGCAACAATTTTTAACATTGAAATAGGCCTAAATAAAAGTATATACAGCCAAGCAAGTTAAGCTGCAATAAGCAATGTAGTTAAAACAATGTTTAGTTAGCAATAGCGACTAAACTAGAAATAAAGTTTGTAAGCTCATATGAGCAAAATCTCAATAATTAACCAGGCATATATTTAGCTCACTAATTAAAGAGATCTATCATAAAAATGTCTGCTAACAAAAGTAGGCATGTGTAAAGGCATTGTGTTTAACAACCAGTAATAAGATAAGAATCGCAATGCCTGAGGTTTTGTTAGTATCTATGATAACTCTTTTGTTGTATCAATGCTAGCTATATTTTTAAATAAGTTAAAAATATTGCTAAAACCATTGGGCTTGATGAATAAATTAACATTAGTTACTTGTTCATATCAAGATAGCAAATTTGCCTCACAAGAATGGTAGTTTGTACTATGAGCAGAGCAAAAAGCTTTTATTTTTCGCTATGTTACTAAGTAACAAATAATATGTGATCCATTTCACGAGATTTTGGGGCAGATAAAAAAATTTTTTTAAAGCACAACAATAGAGCACAATGGCATAAGAATGATGGTTTTCATACCAAAATAGCACAAAGTGCACGTGATAAAGTCCTATTAATCCAACTTTGCTAAAAGTTAGCGTGCTTTGTGTTCTTAATGTGCTTTGCACTTTTTATGAGGTAAGACTATAAATAAGGAATATGTAGGGTCAATCAAAAATAAGTTAAATGTTTGCTTGAGTTAAAAATGAAATTATAAAATGCGTTTGGCACTTGCTAAAAGCTCTAACTAAGAGATTTTAACAAGTGCCAAAGCTCAAAAGAATGCTCTTTTGTAAAAGGAATTTCAGCGCTTAAGCCTAGTTCTTACTTTAAATTAAGTAAGAGCTATCAATATTAACGGGCGCGGAAAGTAATACGACCTTTAGTTAAATCGTATGGAGTGATTTGTACAGTAACTTTGTCGCCAGTTAAGATACGAATGTAGTTCTTGCGCATCTTACCAGAGATATGAGCCATAACGATGTGGCCATTCTCAAGCTGAACTCTAAAGGTGGTATTTGGCAGGGTTTCAAGAACGGTGCCCTGCATCTCAATGCTTTCTTCTTTTGCCATAAAAAATGTATTTTGTAATCAACATCTGCGTTTAGGCTATGAAGCTAAATGCTTGAGCGCTAAACAAGTTAACAAACGGGCTTATGTTACGAAACTGCTAGCTTAAGCAGTGCGTTACCGTCTGGGTAAGTAAGTGTGCTTGACTATAAACTATAGTAAAAGTTTATCGTAAAGCCCATGAGTGACTAAAAGTCATTTATCAACTGCTTGGGTCGTTAAACCTAAGCTTACAAAGAGCAGCAATAGATCTTAAAGCCAATTATTTAGAGTCATTGCAGCATCTTATTATTTGACCAGCATAATGTCCTTGAACAATTAAGGGCTATGCTTGTCAAACACGTGATTATATCATAATTGCTAAACTGCAAAACTAAAATTGATTTTTAAAATCTTAATTGCACTCTTAGATGCGTTTGCTGCCATCTTTGCTAGTAGCTGCGCTAGCATTAATAACAGGAGCACTGTGATGTTCTTCTTGCTCACCAAACAAAGCAGGCACTGCGTGAGCTTCTGGATCATGTAAGAATTTAGTAAATACCCAAGAGCCAACACCATTACCTAACACAATTAAAGCAAGTCTAGTCCAATCTTGTACACTCATGTCTACTTTGCCCATAGCAAAGAAGCCGCAGTTGGCAACACAGTGCTCAAAGCCAGCTAACATAAAGAACATGATAGGGAGAATTACATAAAGAGGGTTTTTGCCTTTATTAAAGTTGTAGTAAGCAATATGCATCATGGCACCGCAACCCATAGCTAAGATAAAAGATGAGAGCATGGTGTCATTGAGCTTTAGCTCAGTAACATGATGAATAGCACTTAGGTCAATTCTGGTTAGGGTGAATAAATAGCCAGTAGCTGCACAGCCTAAACCATTGAGAATAAACATATAAATAAGGCGGAAGGTGGAGCTTGGAGTCCAGTCACCTACTTTTCCTGTATAAAGGAAATAGCCTTTAATCATAATGGTGAGTAGGCCTAAGGAGAACAAACAAGAACCTACATATTTAACTGGGCTGGCCACATAAATGACACAACCAAGGCCAATAAGAATACCAGCAAGAATAGATTTAACAGTGAATTGATAGAAAGTAGACTGCATTAACATATAAAAGTGCCTAAGCGCATGATTAATTTAGCAGCCTAAATTGCTTGTAAATCGAAGAACCATAGTCCAAGCAAAGAGTATTAGTGACAATTTTTATCACTATTTAGTGATGGGGCTGCCTCTGATAAGCCTTAATAAACGACAAGAAAAGCCATAAATAAGCACTTATAAATAAAACTAAAGTCAAGTATTAGATCTTTGTTTTGCTATAGGTATTACTATATTTAATGATTTTTCTTATCAGGGCTCTAAAACGGTGCGTATTTTAGCAAAGAGCAAAGCCAAAATCAGCAAAAAAGATTACCTATTTTTCACTTAGGCTATTTGGGGCAGGTTTTTCCTAAATTTGTCTTATCTGTAGCTTAAAAGAATCAAAGTTTCTACCCTGTGTTCATATGACGCTATGAGATGATCAGTTAAGTGATAGGTAAAAATGCAAATAATTTGCGTTTATTAACTCTTTGTTTAAAAAAATAATCTATTTTAAGAAAAAAACTTTGTAAAAATGGAATCTCGGGCTAATTATTGGCTATAGATTGAGCTTTTTTTCTCAAGATTAAATAGGCTGTGCTATCATAATTTAATGTTGATTAGTTAAGTGCATGGTGCGCTTAGCAAGAACAAACAAAAATCTATACATTAGGGCTGTTTTAGCCTTAATTCATGTTAAGAAGACAAGTTGTGAGTTTGTTGGCCTTTAAAACCGTTATAGCATTTAGGTTAGACAAATTCTTGAAAAGAGCTTTGGTTTACAAGTCAAAACAAGCAGATTGGTGATGACGCTTATTTAAGGTAAAGCTCTTTTGCAAATTCATAACTTTGGTATTTTTTGGATCGTCTGCTTGGAGAAAACTAAATGGCATTGCGTAAAGCAGTTATTACCGGTTTAGGAATAGTTGCTAGTATTGGTGTAGGTAAAGAGGCCGTACTAGAATCCTTACGACAAGGCCGTTCAGGCATAGTCAGAGAAGAAGAGTTTGCTCAAATGGGCATGCGCTCACAAGTAGCTGGTATGGTTAATGTTGATTTTAAGGATTATATTGACCGTCGTGACTTACGCTTTATGGGTGAGGCTGCTGCTTATGCCTATATCGCTATGAAGGAAGCTATTGCTGACGCTAACTTACAAGAGTCTGATGTTTCTAATGAGCGTACTGGCTTAATCGTAGGTTCTGGTGGTGGTTCTACCAAGGCTACTGTTGAGTCTGCTGATATCTTACGCTCTAAGGGTGTTAAGAGAATTGGCCCTTATGCAGTAACTAAGACCATGAGCTCAACAGCATCTGCTTGTCTTGCTACCCCATTTAAGATTAAAGGTGCTTCTTTCTCTTTAAGCTCTGCTTGTGCAACTTCAGCCCACTGTATTCAAGCTGCTTGTGATGAGATTGCTTTAGGCCGTCATGACATTATGTTTGCTGGCGGTGGCGAAGCCGCTGATTGGACTATTGCAAGTCTCTTTGATGCCATGGGAGCCTTATCAACTGGTTATAACGACACTCCTGAGTTAGCATCTCGTCCTTATGACGCTCACCGTGATGGTTTTGTTATTGGCGCTGGTGGCGGTATTGTTGTGGTCGAGTCAGAAGAGCATGCTAAGGCTCGTGGCGCTAAGATTTATGCTGAGGTAGTAGGCTTTGGCGCAACCTCTGATGGTGCTGACATGGTTGCTCCATCTGGAGAAGGTGCAATGCGTTGTATGAAGCGTGCTTTAGCTACCTGCGATACTCCTATTGACTATATCAACACTCACGGTACTTCAACTGTGTTAGGTGATAATAAGGAGCTTGAGGCTATCAAGGAAGTATTTGGTGATAAGTGCCCTCCTATCTCATCAACCAAGTCCATGACTGGCCACGCCTTAGGTGCAGCAGGCGTAAATGAGGCAATTTTCTCATTATTAATGATGGAAAATGGCTTCATTGCTCCATCAATTAACGTTCAAGAGCTTGATGAGTACGCCAAGGGCTTTGATATTGTAACCACCCGTCGTGATACTCCATTAACCACTGTTATGTCTAATAGCTTTGGTTTTGGTGGTACTAATGCCACCTTGATCTTACGTAAGTATCAAGGCTAATTAGTAAGTTTGATTTAGCTTTTACGAAGGCAAAGTTTCAGTTGGAACTTTGCCTTTGTTTATTTTGAGTATCTTAAAACTTAGTATAATAGCGGCGCAAAGCTGCTCTTGCTCTATAGGCGCAGCTTGGCAAGCTAGGCCTTGTCTGCATTTTGGCAACGCCTGTATCTTGGCCTAATCTTAGGCTCTTAGGTGGGCAAAGGTAGGTTTGAAGCCTTGCTTAGGCGCAAGCTCAATCACAAGCTTAGGCTCAGGCTTAGGTGCAAGCTCAAGCTCAAGCTCAAGCTCAGGCTTGGGCGCAAGCGCAGGCGCAGGCTTGCGCTTGTGCCAATAATTAACAATAAGCTATAAGTTAGTCTTTTGAGACTTAATGACTCAAGGGCTAAAGGAAGGAAAAGTGGCTAAAACAGCAACTAAAGAAGTACAACGTTTAGACAAAATTGTCGCTCATTTAACTGGCTTATCACGTCAAAACGCAACTGCGCTTATCAAAAGCGGAGATGTGTTGGTTGATAATGAAGTAGTGTTAAATGCTGCTGGTAAAATCAATATTAACTCAACCATTGTAATTGCTGGTTTTAATGATGCGGCGCTAGACGAAGATGAAAATGGGGTTGCTCTTAAGGCTAGTGAGGCTTTTGCTAAACGTGTCTTTATGCTAAATAAGCCTTATAACTTTGTATGTGCAGATCGTGATAAGAACCATTCTACTGTGCAATCAATTTTCCGTAATGAGCTTAATGTTGAAAATTTACATTGTGCAGGTCGTTTAGATATCGACACTACAGGTTTATTGATTGTTACCGATGATGGTGACTTAAACCATGAAATCACCTCTCCTAAAAAATCAGTAGATAAGGTCTATTTAGCTCGCCTTGATAGTCCTGTACCTCCAAGTGCAGTTAAGTCCTTTTTAAACGGTATTAAGCACCCTGAGGAAAAGAAGCGCTACCAGAGCGCTAAGCTTACTATTTTAGCAACCGAAGGTTTATGTGTAGATGAGCACTGGGCTGCCGTACAGCTTAGTGAAGGTCGCTATCATGAGGTCAAGCGCCTTTTTGAAATGGTAGGTTGTCAAGTAGTAGAGTTAGCTCGTGTTGCTATTGGTTCTTTAACCTTAAACGAAGAGCAGAGCTTATGCGAGTACGTAAGACTCTCAAGTGAGGAAATTGAAGCCTTATTTGCAAACCACGACTACACCTCAGATGAGCTTCTAGCCTTATTAGAGCGCTATAAGGACAATGTGCTCTCCTCCCGTTTAGCCTATGTACCAACCTCCTATCAAGAGCAGTTAAAACAGTCATCTTTAGGCGAGGTTAATACAGACTCTCAAGATAATAATGCTAACAACAACGAGTTTGATGAAGAACTCGAGGACGAGCTTGAGGGTGAGTACGAGTCTGATTCAGATAACTTTGACGACTTAGATGAAAACGGCGATTTGCGCATTTACTAACCCATTAAGAGCCATCTTAATTCGGGCATCTAAACGTCAGCTATCAAGTAAGCAAACCAGCTAGCTAGTCAGCCAACCAACCATCCATCTCTTCTGCAAGCATGCTAAGTTGCTATCCTCTCTGCCTAAATGGTAGGCAGAGAGTAGTCCTACCAAATGCCTCACTTGCAAGCAGGCTAGCATGCTAAGTTGAGAAATCTATGTGCCTAGAGTTAGTTTTGCTAGGCCTTGCTCTTGGCTTTAGGCTAAGGCTAGAGCTTTGGAGGGATCGGCGTGTTGGGGCGAGCTAGGCTAGGGGATTGTGGAGGCTAGGAGAAATCTTATCAAGCTAAGTTAGGGCTAATTGTAGAGGTGATAATATTAAGGTAATGATTTTACAGGCAAACTTAGCCAAAATGTCTGTAATTAATTACATGCTTTGATTGTTTTCACTAACAACTAAACTTTAGTTTATAAGACCCGTAGCTCTCTAAGAATTATTTAGCAAGGTAATCTTACTAACATGCTCTTAGGCCTTAACAGAGCATAACTATGAGTCTCTAACTTATCGCAATCTAAGATAAGTATTGTTTAGGAGATGATATGATGTCCAAATCTTTATGTTCCGCCCTTGTCCTTGGTTCTATGGTGCTTGCAAGCACTGCTTTTGCTGATAATAGCGCTAAAACAACAGACACTGACTTAGCTCCTGGCTATAGTGCTTGTATGGCTAAGGCTAAAAACGTTGATGATAAGTTGGTTTGCATTGATGATGCTGCTACTTATTTAAATAGCGTCATTGATAAAAACTTTGCTGCTATTAAAGAAAAGTGCAAATCTACTACTCATGATCCAAGTGATTGCATGGAAGCTGCACAAAAAGCTCAAGAGGCCTATATTAACTACTACGATATGATGGCTGTGATCGTAACTTACCTCAATCCAGATAATAGCGATACAGGTATGGCTCAAGTTAATGAAAAGCTCAACGAAATTAGTAAGTTCCAAGCTCAATTTACCGATATTAACTTTGATAATAAGAGCAAGAAATAGTTAATTTCTAACTAATTAAGGCTCTTAAAGGCTCTATAGCTCTGCTCTATGGCTATAGAGCTTTTTTCGTTTTGGGGGTATAGCTTTAATTTATGAGCATTTATCGCACTTGCCTTAGTGCTCTCATGCTATGAGCGCTAGGCCACAAAATATATTTATCTTTTGTAATAGACTATGATCTTGTTTGATGATACAAGTTTTAGTAGGTTTGAGCCTCCATCTTGATTAGGGTATCTTAGAGGCGCTGCTTAATATTACTTAAGAAATTTTGTTTATAGGGAGCTTTCAATAATGGAAAAGATTGTTCACACCGATGCTATTGCCATCCCAAAAGAATACCCACTACCACGCCCAAGCTTTGAACACGAGTGGGTCTCTTATGAAACTACTACGCCTGAGCAATTAGTTGAGCGTGTGAAGGATGCTACCATCATCGTTACCAATAAGAGCCGTCTTACTGCCGAGGTGTTAGCTCAATGTCCAAAGGTTAAGTTTATTGCTGAGTTAGCAACTGGCTATAACAACATTGATATTGATTACTGCAAAGAGCACGGTATCGGTGTAGCTACTATTCAAGGTTATAGCACAGAGTCAGTAGCTGAGCATGCCATTACTATGATGTTGATGTTAGCCCGATCTATGCTCAAGACCCGTAAGGAAATGGAAAATGGCTTATGGATTGAGGCTAATTGCTTCTGCCAATTACCATATCCAATTGTTGATTTAAATGGTAAGACTTTAACCGTCATCGGCTCTGGTGCTATTGGTTCTCGCATTGGTCAGATTGCCAAGGCATTTAATATGACTGTCTTAAAGGCTGAGCACCGTGGTGCTAGCAGCGTTCGTGATGGTTATACTCCTTTTGAGCAAGCTATTAGTGAGGCAGATTTTATTAGCGTAAATTGTCCTTTAAATGCTCAAACAACTGATCTCTTAACCAAAAAAGAGTTTGCTACCATGAAAAAGAGCGTATGCATTATTAACAATGCTCGTGGTGGCGTGGTCAACGAGAGTGATCTAGTTGATGCTATTATCGATGGTGATATTGCAGGAGCTGCTGCTGACGTTGCTTCAGTAGAGCCTTTAACTACTGATCATCCATATGTAAAACTACAAAATAACGACAACTTCATTTTAACCCCTCACCAAGCTTGGATGTCTCACGATTGCTTAGTAGCTTTAGTAAAGCAATTTGGTGAGAATATGGAAGCCTTCCATAAGGGTGAGTCTTTACGCCGTATTGTTTAGTTAAATTAGACTAGATTTAGTAATAATTTATAGAAGCTAGCATTTTCTTAAGTGCTAGCTTTTTTGCTTTTTATTATCAGATTTATTTTATAATGAGCGCCAGTGTTGTGTGGTTTGGGTATGTTTTCTACAAAGAAAAGTAAGATTATCTGCCCTCCCTCCAGGCTTAATTAAAGTGCCATAGAAATTGATGATAAAGGGCTTAATTTATGGAACTCGTTTTTGTAGATAGTGATAGAAAGAAATTTGTTGATTGTGCTGTAAATGACCAAGGCTATGTTTTTGAGCTCTGTGTTACCGCCCCTCAAGGAATCAAAGTAGCCACTAAATTTGGCGCACAACGAATTGAGTTATGCTCTGCATTAAGCGAGGGTGGTTTAACCCCATCTTATGGCTTAATTGCTCATGCCTGCGATCACTGTGATCCTACCAATACCAAGGTCAATGTACTAATTCGTCCTAGAGCTGGTGATTTTATCTACACTGTAGAAGAAATTAAAATCATGCGTAATGATATTCTTGAAGCCAAGGCTTTAGGCGTAAATGGTGTGGTATTTGGTTGTTTAACTCCTAATGGTTACATTGATAGAGATGCTATGCACTTTTTAATGGAGGCTAGTGAGGGCTTAGAGGTTACATTCAATAGAGCCTTTGATTTATGTGCTAATCGTGAAGAGACCATGGAAATGCTTATTGCTATGGGAGTTAAAAGAGTACTATCCTCTGGCGGTAAGGCTGATGCATTAACTGGTGCGCAAAACTTAAAAGAGCTTAATGATCAAGCTCAAGGTCGTATTAGCTTAATTGCAGGTGCAGGTATTAGTCGTTTCAATATTGCTCAAATAGCTAAAATTACTGGTATTAAGGAATACCATTTCTCAGCTAAAGTTTTAGAGCAATCTATGATGAACTATAAAAATAGTGATGTCTTTATGGGCTTGCCTGGTTCTGATGAGTATGTAATTCAGGCAACAGGTGAGGACAAGGCTTATGAAACTATTTGTGCCTTACTCCATAATGGCGAAGATGGTTGTTATCTATAATTTATTATCAATATAGATAATAGTACTGTAAATAGCCAGTAGTTAGCTGGTAATAGCTTGAGCCTGGATTGTTGCTGCTATTGCTATTGCTATTGCTACTGTACAGTAGGTAGGGTAGTTGTGGCTTACATGGTAGGGCTTTAGTTTGCTTTAGCTCGTTAGCTAGCCTGCTGAGCTTGATATATAAAAAAAGGGGAGCCGAGTGGCTCCCTTTTGTTTTAAATGTTAGCACCTATTAGTGCTATTTGGAGTTTTTTAATCTTTGCAATTAGCTTAAGGATAAAGCTAAATCATACTGATCTTTACGGAACTTGTGCTTCATGTGCTCGATACACTCAATAATATCATGGTGTACAAGCTCACCACGTTGAATACCGATGCAACGACCAGAGTGACCCTCATGTAAAAGCTGTACAGCATAAGCACCCATACGAGAGGCTAATACACGGTCAGCAGCTGATGGGGTACCACCACGTTGAATATGACCAATAACGGTAGCACGAGTCTCTAAACCAGTTCTTTGCTCGAGTTCATTAGCCATTTGGTGAACGTCAGTTTGGTTCTCACAAACAACTAAAATAGCGTGACGCTTGCCCTTAGCAATAGATTCATCGATAGACTTATAAACTGTCTCTTTATCCCAAGGCACTTCTGGAACTAAAACAGCTTCCACACCGCAAGAAATAGCGGCGCTTACTGCTAAGTCACCACAGTGACGACCCATAACCTCAACTACAGCAATTCTCTTGTGAGAAGAACAGGTATCACGTAAACGGTCAATACAAATAACAGCGGTATTTAAAGCTGTATCAAAACCAATTGTAGTGTCAGTACCAGCGATATCGTTATCGATTGTTCCTGGTAAACCAATGCAAGGGAAACCTAACTCAGAAATTAGCTTAGCACCCATGTATGAACCATCACCGCCTACAACTACAAGAGCGTCGATGTCATGTTGTTTCATAACTTCAACACACTCACGGCGAATTGCTTCTTCCTTGAATTGTGGGAAGCGAGCAGTACCTAAGAAAGTACCACCACGGTTGAGCATATCAGATACACTCTTGCGATCCAATGGGATGATATTACCCTCGTGAAGACCTAAGTAACCATCTTGAATACCACATACTTCGTAGTTGTAATCAAGAGCGGTACGAACAACAGCACGGATAGCTGCATTCATGCCTGGAGAATCACCACCTGAGGTTAAAATACCAATCTTTTTAATAGCCATTTTATTTATCCTGGATTTGGATTAAAAGCCAATAGAGTAAGGAACTATTGCGTTTGTGCAACAGCAGTGCTCTTATTTAGATAAACATTTACTCTTTTGATGTTTATCTGTAAGTCTAGAAAATTTCTAGATGGAAGCGGAATTTAGCAATCACTCAATAATTTGTTCAAGGTCAAATAGTAAGACTACGCTACAAATATAGGTCTGACCAAGTGATTATAAATGATTAAGTTCCCTATACTAAGGGCAAGCAATAGTCAAATAGGACTAAAAGTCGCAAGCACAGCCGACTTTAAATTGCTTGATAATACCTTTTAGGTATTAAACCTAGCCTTGATGTGCTCTATCCAAAATCACACCACAAGATAAAGTAACCAAGACTAGGCAGTAGATGCTAAATTTAGCTTAATAAAGCTAAATTCAAGCAAAGTCTATATTAGGCGTTTGCTACAGCAGCTTCGATAATAGCAGTGAAGTCAGGAGCCTTTAAGGAAGCACCACCAACTAAGCCGCCATCGATGTCTGGCTGAGCGAATAACTCTGGAGCAGTCTTGGCATTGCAAGAACCACCGTAAAGAATACGAACGCCATCAGCAACTTCCTTGGAGAAAGTAGCTAAGTAAGCACGAATGTCAGCGTGAACCTTCTGAGCGATCTCAGGGGTAGCAGTCTTGCCAGTACCAATAGCCCAAATTGGCTCGTAAGCAATAACTGCATTGTTAAAGGACTCAATACCGCAAAGGTCGATAACAGCCTTTAACTCCTCACGAACAACGTCCATGGTCTTGCCAGCATCAAATTCAGCCTCAGACTCACCTACGCATAATACTGGGATTAAGCCGTTTTGCTGAGCTGCCTGATACTTCTGAGCAACATACTCACTTGACTCCTTGTGATAGTCACGACGCTCGGAGTGGCCTACGATAGCGTAGGTGCAGCCGAACTCACGTAACATTACAGGAGAGTTTTCACCAGTGTATGCACCGCTGGTGTGAATATCACAATCCTCTGAGCCATAGGCAAGCTTGGAGCCTTGGGTTAAGGTCTCTACCATACCGATGAATACAGCAGGGGCGCAAACAGCAACCTCAGCCTTGCCTGCGGCCTTATCGGCTGGCTCTCTTAAAGCGTTAACTAAAGCAGTTACAGAATCCTTAGTACCGTTTAGCTTCCAGTTACCCATTACGAGAGGTGTTCTCATGTTTAGTCTCCAAATATTTAGAAAAACACAAATCTACAAAACTACAACCTGCACTTTAATGCTAGCAGCTAATAATATGGCTGTAGCGAGCTTGAGCCATCCTGACCAAACAAGAGGGCTAGATTTGGCTATTAAAGTAGGGGCTAACTTTAGCAAATTTGTTTTATGCCCAAAGTCCAATTAATTTACTTAATTGCTACTAAAGCAAATCTAAGCTATACAATGAGGTTTAGCTTAATCTTGTATTTTGTAACTAGTTAAAAAACAAGTTTTTGATACAAAATAATCAAGAACAATGTTATTTTACACCTAATTTGCAAAATTTAAAAAAGCTCTTACATATCACAGTTATTAAAATGGGCAATTTGCTTTATTTTGTTTGTCAATGCTCTATTTTGACCAAAAAATTGCCTTAAATGATTGCAATATTAATTTCAGTAACTCAATATTTGAAGCTTATTTCTTAGGTTCACAACACACTTGCAGCCAGGTCAATCTCACTTTGATATATCTTGTGGTTAGTTAATGGTGAAAGGATAGTTTCACTACCACTGCTCTTGCCCTTATTGTCTTAGCCCCAATACATCAGATCTAATGTCTATTCATACTATGTAAAACATGCCTTTTGATTGATAAGTTAACGCCATCATGCTTATCCTAGCCAAGATGATGGCAAGAGAGGTCTGGCTGGCCTGGCCATGCCCAGTTGGCATGGCTGGCATAGCTTGCCAGGCCAGGCCAGGTATGGCTTTGTTGGGCTTTGACTGGTTTTGTTTCTTGGTTGTTTTGAGTTAAGTTTGGGGTGAGAGGCTATAAGCGCTTTGCTTATAGAGGGGTAATAAAAAAGCCAAGGGCAAAATTATGCTCTTGGCTTTTTTGGTAAGTTTTAATCAGCACAAGCTATTATTCTTGAGCTGCAGCGCCTTCTTGCATGCGCTTGGCAGAGGCGGCTACTTTCTCGAGCTCTTCTAAGGTAAATTCATAACCGAATTTAGCACCTAAAGCTACTAAGTTAGCCTTGAAATTCTCGTCAGCGGCAATAGCCTCAAATTCCTTTGCTAAATCTTCCTTGTTATCAAGATCGTCGAAAAAGTTGGTAATAGCCTCAAAGCTCATGATTTTCTCCTTAGATGGAATAAAAATTTTCCAATATGATTATATGCGTAGTGCTAAAACTATAAAGGATTAGCATCACAACTTTAGTAAAAGTTCACTAGACCTTTTCTAAGACATCAGCACAAGTGGCATCTAATAGTTTAATTAAATCTTGTGGATTGATGCCTACTGACATGCCTCTTTGACCTGCTGAGACGAGAATTTCTGCCTGATCTAAAGCAGAGGAGTCAAGAATTGTTAAAGTGCGTCTCTTTTGACCAAAAGGACTAATACCGCCAACTACGTAGCCTGTAATACGCTGAGCTGTTTGTGGATCTACTGTGGTGAGATCTTTTAGTTTTAAAGCTCTGGCTGCGGCTTTTAAAGAAATGCGTCCACTAACAGGGACTATACAAGTGACATAAGTTTTGTCGTGACTCAAGATAATAGTTTTGAAAACTTGGTGCTCATCCATATTAAGAGCATGCGCAGCATGTTTGCCAAAATCATGATTGTCGCTTACATAAGTGTATTCTTTAAATTGAACTTGGTGCTTAACCAAAAAATCAAGCGCAGGAGTTTTCATATAGCCTCCCAGGGCTAGCTATCTTAAGAGTAATTGTTTGTTGAATTATGTTAGTACTTGATGGCTGCTTTAGCAATAAACATGTATACCAAGCCCTTACTGGTGTTGTACTAGGATAAATAAGAAAATGGCTTTTATAGTGCATTTTTTGTCTAATTAAGAGATTTTTTTGCACTAATAAAGCAATTATGTTTTTTGTACCATTTGTTTGTGTATGATAGGCCTCGGTTTCAGATGTGGGGCTAAGTCTTTTTAACAAATTTAGAGGTGCTGCTCTGAGTTGTAAAAAGTAGGCGCTTTTATCGTTTTTGATAAAGATCCTTAATGAAAACAGCCGATAGTCATTGACCTTTTAGGGTATTAATTTTTAATATTGAGTGCCTAATTTTGTTTTGTTTTACATGGTGGTACTGATGGAAATTAAGCTTGCTTCTTGGAATGTCAATGGTATTAGAGCTGTTAGCGCTAAGGAAGAGTGGCAGCAATGGTTTGCTCAAGACAAATATGATGTCATTGGCTTTCAAGAAACAAAGGCTGAAAAGAGTCAAATTCCTGAGCACATTGTTAATAAGGAAGGATATCAAAGTTATTTTGCTAGTTCGGTAGTAAAAAAAGGATATTCTGGTACTGCTGTTTTTTCAAAGATAGAGCCTAAGTCTGTAGAGATTGAATTACCAGATCCTGCTTTTCAAGGTGAGGGTCGTATTGTCCACTTAGAGTTTGAGAAGTTCCATTTCTTTAATGGTTATTTCCCTAATGGTGGCGCTGAGGTTTTAGATGAGAATGGTAAGCCTATCAAGGGACAATTTAAACGAGTCCCCTATAAAATGGGTTTCTTTGATAGTTTCTTTAAGTATGCTCAAGAGTTACGTAAGAGCAAGCCTATTGTTGTGTGTGGCGATTTTAATATTGCACACAATGAGATAGATTTAGCACGTCCAAAGACTAATAAGAACACTACAGGATTCTTGCAGATTGAGCGTGACTTTTTAGATATGTTCACTCAAGCTGGCTATATTGACACTTTCCGTCATGTTCACGGTAATGAAGAGGGTCATTACTCTTGGTGGTCTTATAAAATGCAAGCTCGTGCTAAGAATGTAGGATGGAGAATTGACTACTTCTTTGTCTCCGATGAGCTTAAAGACAATATTAAAGATGCCACTATCGAAAAAGATGTATTCGGCTCTGATCATTGTCCTGTAACTTTAACTTTGGATATTTAGCAATAGCTTTTATGGAAAAAGCGCTCTGTGGGGAAACCCTAGAGCGCTTTTTTCTTTTGTGCTCTAGTTCTGACTTTAATTAAAGCAGAAAATATTCAGTTGGCTATTAGCCAAAAATCGCGCTAGCATTACTGTAGGTGTATACAAATCATGTTTAATGGCCGATGCTGCGCTCAAGGCCGCCCTCTCCCACTTTTTTGTCATGTTAGGGTAGTAGGGTTTGGACTTACCAACTATCAACTGGCCATGCGCCATGCGCTATGGCCATCACCATAGGCCAGAGCCAAGAGTAATGCATCAAGGGGGAATACGCTATGTGCATGCGCCATGGGCTATAGCCACTGGACATGGCTGACGGCCTTTATGCCATAAGGCATGATCAATAGTATGCAGACTTTGGTTTAGTTAGATCGAGGAGTTAGATATGGACAAGCAATATCGTTTTGCAACTAGAGAGGATATCCCTCTAATCTTAAAGTTTATTCACGACTTAGCTCATTTTGAGAATTTAGAAAACGAAGTGACAGCTACTCCTGAGTTGTTAGAGGATTGGCTTTTTGCAAGAAAAACAGCAGAGGTAATTTTTGCTATTGATAGTCAGGGCAACGAAGTAGGTTTTGCTCTCTTTTTCCACAACTTCTCAACCTTCTTAGGTAAAGGTGGTATTTATCTTGAAGATCTTTTTGTGATCCCAGAGTACCGTAAGCTTGGCTATGGTAAGTTCTTGCTTCAAACCCTGGCTAATATTGCTTTAGAGCGTAAGTGTGGTCGTTTAGAGCTATCTTGCTTAGACTGGAATACTAATGCCATTAACTTCTACACCAAACTTGGTAGTAAAGTAATGGATGATTGGACAACTTATCGTTTTACTGGTGAGTCACTAGAGAATTTAGCAAAACTCTAAGAGCTTTAGAGTTAAAGATATCATCAAGCCAAATGCCGATATTGGTTCTAACATGAGAACAAGAGGTGTTTGGCTTTTTTTGTATTTTTATGGGCTCCAAAAACAACTAAAGCTGCAGACAGAATCCGCATTCCGTACTGCAGCCCAAGTGCTTCAGCAGCGATTTTAGCAACTTAATAGCTATTATGCAACTTATATTTAGCCAAAGCCTTTATTTTACGGGCTTTTTTCAGTCTTGATATGAGGCTAATCCTTAATAGGCTTTAGTCCTATATTTGGCTTAAGTCTTAGCCAAGATAAATGCACTTAAATAGATAGTTTTGAGCTTAAAGATGCACTTTTATTGTGATAACTGGGGAGGGTCTTGGAAATATTGCTTTAAAAGTGTGCAAATAACACAGCCAGCAGCCATCTAATGGCTGCCATAGCTTGAGTCTTTAGAGTCTAAACTCTACAATGTATAGCACAAGTTCTTTAAACAGCATTTCATAGCACGTGAGTTTAGTAGTGCTCACATAACGGATCTTTTAGACTATGTCTTGTTGTTTTATGAGCTCTGTCGGTTAACTTTTGCAATAAGAACCTATTTCCTTTTTATTATTAAGGTTCTGACATACAATAGTGGTTAGCACTAGGCCTTTATGGGCCTTTAATTTTTTTTGCTATACCCTTGTATGCCTACTCTTCTAGTGCATTGGATAATCCTAACTAGTAATAGTTAGGGTTTAAATTTTTAATTTATTTTTCCTTTAAATGTCATTGGTTGAGTTGTAACAGATGTTAACTAGCTAACAAGGCACCTATCCTGTGAGCTTTGCTCATGTGTGATGGGGGTATTCAACAAACTAAAAAAGGCATGGTCTTAATTGCTCTTTAAACAGTAATGACGACCTTGAATAACGATAATGAAAGTTTTAACTCTCCTTAAATTGCTTGCAGGTGGCTTTTCTCACCGCAATCTAAACGTTATGTCAACTCTCAATGTGTCAAACATTGGCCGATTTAGCTTTGCTCCGTTAGCTCGTTACTATTACTACTATTCATCTTCTTACAACTTCTAATACTAAGGCGGTGTTCACTATGAACCTAATTAACGAACCAATGACTCCACAACCTCCTCTATACCGTGATGGCATTGTGGATACAAGGATAAATAACGTGTTACCTTTACTCCCTCCAGTGGCTATTATTGAAAAGTTTCCGACCACAGCTGATGCAGACCAATTAGTTTGTCAAACCCGTAATGCAATTTCTAATTGCTTACACGGCAAGGATGATCGTTTAGTTGTAATTACAGGCCCATGTTCTATTCATGATCCTATTGCAGCAATTGACTACGCTAAGCGTTTATTACCTTTACGTCAAAAATACGCAGATCAACTAGAAGTTATTATGCGTGTTTACTTTGAAAAGCCTAGAACCACTGTTGGTTGGAAGGGCCTCATTAACGATCCAAACTTAGATAACTCTTACGATATTAACAATGGTTTACGTATTGCTCGTAAGTTATTAGTGGACGTTAATGCCTTAGGCGTACCAGCAGCTACTGAGTTCTTGGATATGATTTCTCCTCAATACATTGATGAGTTGATTTCCTGGGGTGCTATTGGTGCTCGTACCACTGAGTCACAGATTCACCGTGAGTTATCCTCTGGTATGTCATGTCCAATTGGCTTTAAGAATGCTACCGATGGCTCAGCTAAGATTGCCGTAGATGCTGTAGTTGCAGCTCAGCATGAGCATACCTTTATGACTGTAACTAAGATGGGTCACGTAGCTATTGCTCATACTAAGGGCAATGATGACTGCCATATTATTTTACGTGGCGGTAAAGAGCCTAATTACCACTCTGTTGCTGTGGCTAATGCTTGCGAATTATTAAAGGCAGCTGGCTTACCAGAGAGTGTTATGATTGATTTTTCACACTCTAATAGCTCTAAGAAGTTTAAGAAGCAATTAGACGTATGTCATGACGTTGCAACTCAGATTAGCTCAGGTTCAAACCGTATTTTCGGTGTAATGATTGAGTCTAATCTTGTTGAAGGTCGTCAAGATTTATGTGAAGACTTAAGCAAGCTCGTATACGGACAAAGTGTGACCGATGCTTGTGTAAGCTTCGAAGATACAGAGGCTATGTTAGCAGAGCTCAATGAGGCTGTGTTAGCTCGCCGTGCCAAGAACAATGGCTAAGTTCATGTTAAAATCTCAAAACTAAAAAGATAAGCCTGGCTTGTTAAAAAGCTGGGCTTATATTTTTTTAGCAAGATAAATTGTTCACTTAATTGGCTTTAAAATTTGAGCCAAATTCTATAATATTTAGTTTCATTAACACTAACATTACAAGCATACTTTATTGCTGACAACCATTTGTTAACTGATTAAGGTGTAGCGGAGGAAATAATGCACGCATTATCCTTAGAGAAAGATAAGATTAAGATCCTTCTTTTAGAAGGTGTTGACCCAAGTGCAGTAGATGTTTTACATAAAGCAGGCTACACCAATGTTGAGTACGAAAAGAAGGCCTACGACGGTCAAGAGTTACTCGATAAGATTGAGAAGGTACACTTTATTGGTATTCGTTCTCGCACTCACTTAACTAAGGAAGTCCTCTCTCATGCTAAGCGTTTAGTGGGTATTGGTTGTTTCTGTATTGGTACTAATCAGGTAGACCTAGAAGCTGCTGCTGCCTTAGGTATTCCAGTATTCAATGCTCCTTTCTCCAACACTCGCTCTGTAGCTGAGCTCGTTACTGGTGAGTATTTACAGTTATTACGTGATATTCCTGCTCGTAACGCTTTATTACACCGTGGTGGCTGGAATAAGGTTGCTAACGGCTGCTTTGAGGCTCGTGGTAAGACCTTAGGTATCATTGGTTATGGCCATATTGGTACTCAAGTAGGTATTATTGCTGAAAGCTTAGGCCTAAATGTTATTTTCTTTGATATTGAGAGCAAGTTAAGCTTAGGTAATGCCCGTCAGGTTGAGTCCTTAGATGAGCTTTATGCTAAGGCTGACATTGTTACCTTACACGTACCAGAGACTGATGATACTAAGAATATGATCACCAAAGATTCCTTTGCTAAGATGAAGGATGGTGTATTCTTTATTAATGCTTCCCGTGGTACTGTTGTAAATGTTGATGATTTGGCTGATGCTTTACGTTCCAAGAAGGTAGCAGGCGCTGCTGTTGACGTATTCCCTGTTGAGCCAGCATCTAATAATGATGAATTTGTTTCTCCATTGCGTGAGTTTGACAATGTTATTTTGACCCCTCATATTGGTGCTGCTACTGAGGAAGCTCAGTGCAATATCGGTATTGAGGTTGCTCAAAAGCTAGCTCTTTACAGTGACAATGGTTCTACCTTAACCGCTGTAAACTTCCCAGAGGTATCATTACCAGCTAAGAGAGCTTCTGTATCCCGCTTACTTCACGTACACAAGAACGTTCCTGGCGTTATGCAAAAGATTAATGAGGTCTTTGCTAAGCAGAATATTAACGTTGCGGCACAGTACTTGCAGACTGCTGGTGACGTAGGTTACGTAGTAATGGATATCAATTCAGATAAGCCTGAGGAAATCGTACCATTATTAAAGCAGATCGAAGGTACTTTAAAGTGCCGTATTCTGTTCTAAAGCCATAACTTAATGGATTAATGAACCTTAAATGGTTCGACATTTCCTAAAAGCGCTACTACCTAAAAGGCCCTATATCAATAATAGAGTCTGTCAAAATTATGGTGGTTAGCGCTTTTAGCGTATTTGATCACTTAAAAAATTTCCGTATTATTTGAGGCTGCTATTCCACAGTGGAGCTGTAATATGCTAACTAAATTTAGTACTTTATCATCAACATCATTGGCCGTTGCTATTAGTGGCTTTATTGGCTTAGTAGCTCCTCAAGCCTATGCAGCTGATCCTCAAGTATCTACCAATAATTCTTGGCAATTTGCTGAAGATCCTGAGTATAGCTATGCTAAAGGTACAGCCTCGCAGTTAATTAGTATCAAAGAAGCCGTACTGCACCATACTCTAAGTATTAAAATCAATCGCTCTATGATTGATAGCTTTACCTTTAAAGTTGGTTGCATGTTACAAAATCCAACTCCTCTTTTGGAACTCAAAGTTAATAGCTTAGATATTCGTTTGTTCGATAGCTTTAATGATTTTGTATTTGCTCGCTTTATTGTTGACAATGGTCAAGAGTATTCTTTACGTGGTGATTTAGCTGGCCGTAATCGTATTTTATTTGCGCCTGTAACTAAGAACCAAGAACGTAGTTTGGCAGACCTTTTCTTACAGATGCGTGAAGGTGGCACCTTAAAAATAGGTCTATTACAAGGTGATAGTAATAACGTACGTCTTTATGAAATTCCTTTAGCTGGTTTTATGGATTACTCTGATAGCTTGATTCAAAGCTGTCAAAACTTTAATCGAGCTTATCGTGGAGAAAGACCTTATCTTCCAGACTATATGGCCAAAGAGCCAGATGGCTATGCACCTAAAGATTTTAGCCTCAAGGAAGAAGAGGAGGTAATTGATCCATATGCTCCTAAACCTGTAGTGGTAGAAGAGACAGTAGAGGTCTCAAAGAAAGAAACTCCAAAGCCTGAGGTATTACCTTTTGCCCCTGGTGGTGGTCCTGCTAGCATTGGCCCTGATGGCAGACCTATTGGTGCCGCTGGTGGTGTCGATACCGCTAAACAAGGCAGCCAAGTAGATCGTTCTTTAGGTAATGCTCAAGGCCCTATGCAAATTGGTCCAGATGGTAAGCCAGTTATGTCTAATGGAGCAAATACCACTCAAGACAATAAGGCTACAACTGCCCCAGCCCAAGCGCCAGCTCCAACTGAGCCTCAAAATGAGCTCATGCAAGAAAATGGCGAAGAGCAAGGCGGCGGAATGTTTGATATCTTTTAATTAAAGCAAGTCGTGAAAGCAAGTTTCTAATCAATCCTAGGACAAATGCTTATATTAAAAGGCTCATTGTTCTAGGATTTTTCTTTAAAAAAACACGGTAATCCCTTAATACTATTCAAGTTTTGCACTGTTTTGAATCAATTTGCAAAATATTAAAAATAGGTGTTGCTATTGTTAGATTTTTCTATATAATGGTCACCGTTGTCAGGAACGACTGATAACAAAAACAAATGCCCAGGTGGTGAAATTGGTAGACACAAGGGACTTAAAATCCCTCGGACTAAACATCCGTGCCGGTTCGACCCCGGCCCTGGGCACCACTTAAGAAGATGCGCAAGCATCTTTTTTTGTTTCTGCCATCCCCAAATTCCAACACCTCTCCTCAACCTCAACCTCAACCTCAATCACAACACTTTCCCTTATCTCTTTACATCCTTACCCAATTACCATCATTGCAAATGCAGTCTCTGCTTGTGCCTACGACTCAAAGCTCAATGCTTGTTGCCATTGGCTTACATACTAAACAACAGCAAAAGCACACGCTTTGCAGCCCCCTGCAAAAGCCAAGTCCATGACTATAGCAAAAGACCCAGTTCCAACCGCACTTTACAGCTTGTAATTACGGCTAAAAGCCTACAGCTTACAGCTAAAGCCCTGAATACAACTAAAACAAAGCTTACAGCTAATGCCTACAGCCACAGCCATGCTTAAGGCCTCATATAATGATTACAGCTCAACACTTACTAAGCATTGCTACAGCACCAGCTTACAGCCAATACAATGGCAACAGCCCTTGGGCATGGTCTTAGATAATGATAAAGGCTCAACTCTTACCTCTAACAGCGTATAGGGGCTTCTAATAGCTAAAACCTACAGCTACAGCTCAAACAAAGCTGACGGCACGGTTAGAGCTAAAGCTACTGATTATGATTAAGACTAAACAATTGCTGAGCACGGCTACAGCACCAGCTTACAGCCAATACAATAGCAACAGCCCTTGGGCATGGTCTTAGATAATGATAAAGGCTCAACTCTTACCTCTAACAGCGTATAGGGGCTTCTAATAGCTAAAACCTACAGCTACTACTGAAACAAAGCTAACAGCAAAGAATACAGGCTACAGCACCAGCTTATAGCCAATACAATGGCAACAGCCCTTGGGCATGGTCTTAGATAATGATAAAGGCTCAACTCTTACCTCTATCAGCGTATAGGGGCTTCTCGTGGCGCAAGCTACAGCTACAGCTACTGCTGAAACAAAACTGGCAGCACTGATAAGGTTAAAGCTACTGATTATGAGTAATGCTTAAGGATATTAAAGGCTCAAGGTGCTTTATGGATGATTAATTGGGTGGCAATCAAGGAGCTTGGCTTTTGTGCCGGAGGGATGGTAGGACGTATAAGCCGCCTGCTTTTATTAAATGAGCAGGGCAATATAAGAGGGCTCTATCTTAGAGAAACAAGATCAAAAAAGCTCTAACTTGGTTAAAGCTAGAGCTTCTTTAGGTGTTCGGCCAAACTCTTATACGTTTAGGGCAATGGCAATACCAATTAAAACAACAACGCCTAAAGCTACTGGAACTCTTACTTTCTTTGGAACTGGGCAACTCATATCAGACCTCGATTATTATGTTGAACTTGCGCATAGGACAAATGCAATGCGACTACATAAAGTAAGCTCAACTAAGACATATCATTAGTATTCTTTAATGAAGTGTAGTTGTGCCTCTTAAGTCTATTATAGGATGAATGCCTGTAGATAATACGATGCAAACTAAGATATTTGAGCTATTTTGTCTAGTTGTTGTCTAAAAAGAAAGATATTTGGCCAAAACACCTTGGTTGTCTTAGTGGCTTTAGCTCTTAGCTCTTAGCTCTGTTGTAGGCAGTCTCTGTGCAGATGTAATTCACTGCTTAATTTTGCTTAATGGTTAGCTTTACATCTGTTAACTAAAGCTATTGTCGTAGTGCTTTAATGGTAGTTGCTAGAGGTTAATCTGGCTCTTGGTACTATTTAGCTTTATTGGATTATTTCATTATCAGAAGCTTGTAAGGTAGATTTTTGGGTTAACCATACTTAATGGAAATGAGCAGAGGGTTTTGATTTTAGTACTTGTTCGTTCTATACCAGTTCTATAAGGTGTAATGGCGTTTAGCTAAGGTATAAGTACATGAACTTGTTTGTTTAAGGAATAGTCTGACGATAAAGAAAAAAGAGGAGAGTCTTGAAAGTGATGGGATGGAAGTAAAAAGAATTTTACAGAGTGTAGAAACAAAAAAAGATGCTTTCGCATCTTCTTAAGTGGTGCCCAGGGCCGGGGTCGAACCGGCACGGATGTTTAGTCCGAGGGATTTTAAGTCCCTTGTGTCTACCAATTTCACCACCTGGGCATTTGTTTTTGTTATCAGTCGTTCCTGACAACGGTGCTCATTATATAGATTTATAGCCGCTATGCAAGCAATTTTTTAAAAAATTTTTAAATTTTTTTGAAATTTTTACAAAAATAGCTTAAATATCGAAAATATTCGTTAACTGCTATAAGTGCCTAGGCTAAAGGCAATTAGCTAATATGCACTATAATAGTTAAAACAGGGCAGCTATATTTATTGGTAAAAAATTACTTGCTGCTTTTTTAAACTAAACAGCTCCAAAAAATTAAGCTCTGTACTGAGCTTATTCAAGGCTGCTTAATTTCATAATTGCTTAGTGTTGCTTTAATGGCTGCTGCTATAGCTTCGATTACAGCTACAGTCACGGTGTTGCCAAGTTGTTTGTAATGCTGTGTGTCGGATAATGGTAGCTTATAATTTTCTGGAAAGCCTTGAAGACGTGCCCATTCACGTGGAGTCATTTTGCGCACATTCTCCTGGTTAATCTTACCTTGAATTTTAGTCATAGGCACCATAGAGTGCTCTCTATCATCAATGATGAGATTGCCCTCTCTGCCCATTCCTCCACAGACAATAGCTCCTGCAATACCATCTAAATCTCGAATTACATAGCCAAAGCCATGTCCAGCAGCCTCATGGCGTGCTCTGTGAGCCTTAAGAGTATTAAGATAGGTGTCAGATAAGTAATACTTAGAGGGAATAGGAGCTGACTCCATAATATTACGAATAGTAATCTTCTTACCATTGCCCTCAGGAAAGGTAAAAGTGCTAGGAGCTAAATCATTGCGAAAGCAGACAATATAGATACGCTCTCGGTTTTGAGGTACACCAAAGTCTTTGCTATTGAGAACTTTACTAAATACCTTGTAGCCAATTTCCTTAAATGACTCTTTAATGATACTAAAGGTACGACCTTTGTCGTGGTGTACTAGGCCTTTGACATTTTCACAAAAAATTACCTTAGGTTGGTGATACTTACAAATTCGTGCTACATCCAGAAATAATGTTCCACGGCATCTACCCTGATAATTGTCCTGAAAGCCGCCATGCTTACCAGCAATGCTAAATGCTTGACATGGAAAACCTGCCAAACAAATATCAAAAGGAGGAATATCTTGCTCGTTAACTTGAGTGATATCGCCTGCAATATTCTCACTATCACTAAAGTTAGCTTTGTAAGTCTTTTGTGCCGACTTATCGAGCTCACAAACAAATACTGTCTTTAGCTTATTATCAAAGGCTCGGTCAAAACCTAATCTAATTCCGCCAATACCTGCAAATAAATCAATTGCTGTAGCCATATTACTTAATACCAGTTCAAAGAGATGACTTTGGGTAGTTAAAGAGAAATTATAGACTCTTTCATTAAGCAAAACGCTTCTACCTAAATGGTCAGAATAAAAGACAAGCAAGTACCTGTTAACAATAGAGCTGGCAGCTTTTAAGTAAAGCAAAGTATAAATTAAAGAGATGACCTTTATTGGTAGCTATCTTTTGGAACCAACCAAACTCAGCCCTGTTAAAGTCCAATGGTCTTTGATTAAGGTATGCACTATAAACTTAATCATGAACAAGTTGTCTCTTATTACTAATGCAGGTAGGGCGGGTGATCTAATGATGATTTGGGTAAAATGGCATTTTTATCGGATTTTTGTTTTTATGTAAAAATTTTTTTAAATTTTTTGTAAAAAATGCTTGCATAGCCGCTATAAATCTATATAATAAGCACCGTTGTCAGGAACGACTGATAACAAAAACAAATGCCCAGGTGGTGAAATTGGTAGACACAAGGGACTTAAAATCCCTCGGACTAAACATCCGTGCCGGTTCGACCCCGGCCCTGGGCACCACTTAAGAAGATGCGCAAGCATCTTTTTTTGTTTCTGCACTCTGTAAAATTCTTTTCTTTTACTCCTTCCTTTAGCTTTTTATAAGCTACCTCCAATACTGCTCCAAGCCATTATCATTACTCCTTAATGGAACTTATATGACATTGTATTAATGGCTCCTCCAGTGTGCTTGCATACGGTTTTAGGCGGTAGTTAACCTGCTAATAGCTTTCAGTGCTTCTTTAGGGCTTAGTAGGGGCTAACAACAGTTAATTGTAGGTATTCAGACAAATATTAAGTAATCAGGTGGTTTAACCAGCAGTCTTTGGCGCTGGCTTTATGATTTAGCTATAGGTGTTGCCACCTTGGGAAGGCAATGGGACAGTAGGGCAGAGTTATCTATCTTGCTTTTACTGTCTTCTCTTGTCCTGGCCTAGTCTGCCTTGATCTACCATGGCTTAGCTAAGCTTATCTAAGCTGTGAGGAGAGGTGATGTATTGCGCTGTACTAAGTGGGCCAGAGCTAAGTGTAGCTGTGTAGCTCTGAGCTGTGTGGTACTTGGCTGAGCTGTGCTGAGCGGAATTAAGCTGCGCAGGGCAAGGGTAGGGGCGGGCGTTATTGCTGTTGCTGTGGTGGTGATGCTGGTTGTGATGGTGAGGGGCTGATGGGAAAAAAATTTGCCCCAGAGTAAGCTTGTTGGGGCTTAGAGGCTGGGGCAAAAAGGAATCTTGTGTTGAGGCTCAATTACTTATTGGTTCTATTGCTATCATCAGAGTCAATAGAAATAGACATTTCAATTAGTTGAGCGCCATTGACTGTTTCGTATTTAACATCAACATCTTCACTTGTCACAATTGGAATATGCTTTCTTATTGCTTCTATGAGATCTTGACGTAGTTGTGGCAAAAAATCAGGAGGATTGCTTCCTGGTCTATCGTCAATCAGCAAAAAGTGGAGACGATTCTTTGCAGTTTCGCTACTAGTTGTTTCTTGCTTTTCGCCTGCAATAGCTGATTTAATTACTGAAAGTAAAGACATTTTCGTGTCCTTTAAAGCAAAGCTTAATTCTATCGTATTGAGCTTAGTAGTTTAATTCTCTTGATAAAAGTAGCACGATATTTGTGGTTCCAAATATCAGCTACTCTTTAGGGGGTAAGATTTTAACTTTAGTAAGTCTCAATAAAATCATTACAAAAGGTGATAAGGCTAAATAACAAAAGATTGTTTATTTGCCAAATAGCTTTTGGAAGAATGTCTTTTCAACACTGGTAAAACGTAAAGGCACATCATTACCTAATAAGCGCTCTACGGCATCCTGGTAAGACTTGCCAGCGTCTGATGACTGGTTGAGAATAATAGGATCACCATCATTAGATGCTTTAAGTACATCTGTAGACTCAGGAATAACACCTAATAGTGAAATACGTAATAACTCTTGAATATCATTTAAAGAGAGCATTTCGCCCTTAGATACTCGGTCTGGGGAGTAACGGGTAAGTAATAACTTGCAAGCTACTGGTTCCCAGTTATTAACAGCTCTACGAGACTTAGCATCTAAGATACCTAAAATTCGGTCAGAGTCTCGTACTGATGAGATTTCTGGGTTGGTAGTAATAATAGCTTCATCAGCATAGTAAAGAGCAATTAAAGCACCTGCTTCGATACCAGCAGGGCTATCGCAGATAATATACTCAAAGCCCATATTAGAAAGATCTTGTAAGATCTTACCAACGCCTTCATAAGATAAAGAGTCTTTATCTTTAGTTTGGGAGGCTGCTAGGATAGAAAGCTTGCCATTTTCAACATGCTTATCTTTAATTAATGCCTGATGTAACTTGGCTTCACCATGTAAAACATTAATAAAGTCGTAAACTACACGACGCTCACAACCCATAATAAGGTCTAAGTTACGTAAGCCAACATCAAAATCAATAACTACGGTCTTATGACCTTTAAGTGCTAAACCAGTAGAGATGGAAGCTGCTGTAGTAGTCTTACCTACACCGCCTTTACCTGAAGTAACTACGATAACATGAGCCTTAAATGCATCATTGATTGGGGTGTCTTCAGAATTAGCCAATCTCTTGGTCTCCTTCTTTTTAGTGGTTTTACTGGCGCTTTTTGCTTCTGGCTCTTTGTCTTCCTTAGAGCTTTCTTGAGCCTTAGCACTCTCATCATCTTGAGTGCTTTCTTTGCTCTGAGCAGAGGCTGGCTCATCTTTTTCAGAAGAATTTTGCTCTGGTGAAACCTCTTTGTCCTGCTCGGCTTGTGCCTTATCCTCAGGCTCTTTTACCTCATCCTTAGGGGACTCGTTGCTAGCAGTTAAGGTTTCTTTATTTTCCTCAGTTTGCACGGAGGTCTCTTGATCTTTTACGGTTACTTGCTCTTCGTTTTTAAGAGGAGCAGTAGTACTCGTAGTGGTTGAGTTTTTGTTTTTCGCTTGAGAAGATTTCTTTGAACGGACCATTTTTGGTACCTTAGCAACCGTGAATTAAAAGCACAAAATCGTAAATATAAAAGCTTATCTCAATATGTATATTGGGACAAACTTTATGAATTTTACAGCGTAAAAAATGGTGTAATTACAAGACAGAGACAAAAGCACTTCACTTAATCTGCTTGGGCACATAAATACTTGAGATTGTTATCCTCAAGTGAGATTACCACACCTTTATTTTTACTGCGGATCTGATCAAGCAGAGGGTCGTTTTCTAAGTCCTCTGCAGTACGATAGTTTCCTGCAATCGCAACTAGTCCTAAGTCAAAAGATCCTTGAATATGAATAGTAGATTCAGTTATTCCAGGATCGTTATCATCCATAGGAGCTCCAGCAAACAGGTCTGCACCAAAGACTTTACCAAAGATAAAGATATGGTGAGATGCCATAATGCGTGCGTGTGCACCTACAGAGCCGTAAATGACTACAGAACTATTTTGGCCTGTAATAGTTTCTCCAGATCTGACATTACGACGAATAATCTTAACTGGAGTTGGTACTTTCACCTCATAAGGAACAGGAACCTCATATGGTTTTGGTACTGGTACAGGTACTTTTACCTCAATAAATTGAGTAACAATTTTAGGCTTTAAATTAGCCTCTCTAATACGAGAATAACGTGTTGAGTTGATAACTGGAATACGTCGTCTCGTTAGTGCGTCAGCACGATCTTCATTTACAACTCCAGTTACTCCAATTAAAAAGATGCCATGCTGTTTACATAACTCTTGCAGAGTAAAGAAGTCGAATGTGTTTAAATTACCTAAATCTTCAACATTAAGAACTACCGAGGCGTTGTTGAAAATACCGAAACTATTATCAATCTTCTGAACTAAAATATTTTCAAGCTCTTCAACAGTACCGTCTTGTATCTTAATGGAGGCAATGGAGAATCCAGTATAAGAAATGTCTCCTACTGGTAAATCCTTGCTAATCCCTGTTGGCGCGGAATCCATATCAATCACGCCGCGAGGGAACATTCGACTTAGGTCGAGTGGAAAATCGCGGCATCCTCCTTGAGCAGTAGTTTACACATTAGATGCCAGAGCCTTAGCTACGATATTCGTTATAAAGCTTAGACTCAAAAGTAAAAATAAGTTTCTTAATAATGCTTACTAAATTTTAGCATATCGTAATATTCTATCATATTTGTAGCTACTCTATGATTTGCAAGCTCAATGCCAATCAAAGATATGCGGTATTGCTTTTTATACTAGGTTGGCAAGGGCGGGCGATTGAGTGTAGGTGGATGGGGACTTGATTGGTGTAGGTGCTGGGCGCTTAACTATATACTTTTGGTAGTTAGGTGGTCATAGCTTAAAAAAATTATCCTACAAAATGTCACTAAGACCAGGCCAATTTGGGCTAATATAAGATAACTTTAGTATAAGGTACTTATTAGATGGGCATCATTGGTAAGGTTAACTATATTGATATCCATAGCTTATGCTGGAGTTAATGAAAAATTTTGACGTTTTAGTTGGTATTTGTTGTTATGGAACGTTTAGTTTACGTTTATAAAAATAATAAGAAAATTCGTAGCTATTTGTATGTGGTAGAGAAAGACTCTTTTTCGCATATTCCTTCTGGTTTAATGGACGCATTTGGCGCTCCAGAGTTTGTGATGGTATTTAAACTTTATGAAGGACGTAAGATTCAAAAAATTAGTGCTGAAGAGCTAGCTAAAGCATTAGATGAAAAAGGCTTCTTTTTGCGTATTGATTTG
This sequence comes from Anaerobiospirillum sp. NML120448, assembly GCF_023050945.1. Classification (GTDB taxonomy): domain Bacteria; phylum Pseudomonadota; class Gammaproteobacteria; order Enterobacterales; family Succinivibrionaceae; genus Anaerobiospirillum. The sequence goes on from NZ_JALKIM010000040.1 coordinate 29,042, forward strand.
CAAAACGAAGAGGAAAATATGCTTAATGTAGAGCGTGCTAGACTAGGACTTGCTCCTTTAGAAAAGGATCAAATCGCCGATTATTTCCATTAAAGTAAAAAAGAAAAAGCGCTAGATTAAATATCTAGCGCTTTTTTTAGCCTAGTTAAAATTGAGGCTTAGAGTTTTCGTTGGTTGTTTGGTTTTTCGTAAATTGCACCTATCTTTCAAATTAGTGCATTGTCGTGGCAGTTATGTGCGTTTTATCCTATAAAAACAGGATAACACGGCAATGACACTATAGGGATTACTGCATTGTCGTGCAATTGTGTTTATTTCACGATTATCTCGCACAATAATGCTGACGTTGTCGAATTTTGAAAGATAGGTGAAATTGATAGCACAATAACCTCAACTCTGCATGCTAAGGTTACCTCGAAATAGATTTGCCTTATATATCGTATTTATCAAAAAATATCATAGGTTACCTAATAATGGGGTAACCTCTATTATTGTTCCATGAAAACAGATATATATGGGATTTTACTAAAATTTGTTGTTTTAAGGTTACCTTAGCATGCAGAGTTCAGGAATAAGGTGTAATCCTTGGTATGAGAACCACCTTTGGTGAATTTCTTAAGTTTATTGTTCAGAGAGTTTACTGTCTCAATAGGACTTAAGAAGTTTTCATCATGCAGCATATTTTCAAAGCCAACTTGACCTAGCTTTTCTAACTTAGCATTTGTGCAATCCAAAACACCATCTGAATAGAGCAAGATACTATCACCAGGCTCTAAATTAAAGTTAATGCTTCTAAACTGCTGAGCAGTGTGGGCACCAATTACAGGAGCAGTTCGACACTCAATATAGTCAAAGCCTTGATTTGCCCTATAAACAATAGGCAGATTATGTCCTGCATTAAAGTACTCTACCTCACCACTCTTACGGTCAATAATCATGATACATACTGAGGTTAGTATGGATTTTGGATTATTATCCGCAATATTTTTGTTAAGTTCTTGCATAGAGTGAGCTAAAGGTAACTTAATACTTTCGCTCAATCTAATTAATTGGCGCATTAGGCCTATATTAATATGTGAAATATAGGTTGACATAAGGCTCGAATCATTTAAAGAACCTACCAAAATAACAAGTTTGCTTGAGCTGAGTTCAAACGCATCATAAAAGTCTGAAACTTTGGTTAAAGAAGCACTTTCGGTATGAGCACTTAAATAAGAGTTATAGTATTCTCGTAATAATATCTCTTTATTAACAGCCTGACTTCTTAACTGTGATAGCAGATTATAATCTTCACTATGCAGATCTTTTTCTTTATTAATCTGCAAAATTTCTTGAATAGACTGATAAACAGTCTTAGACATTAATCTTACAGTTGAAGCCAAGGCTCCAATTTCATCATTACGTTTTGGTATATTTTCACAAATACGTTGTAGGAGCACAGTGTTGTTAATATTGGTGGTTACGTGCTTAATCTTCTTATTGATATTAGTAATATCACCAATATCTTTCTTGGTGATATATAAGACGCTGATAAAAGCTAAAGCAAATAAGACTAAGCCCACTAGTGCAATGTAGCTTAAGAAGTCATAGAGCTCTGTAATGCTACTGTTACAAAAAGTTAGGCACCAAGCCACTAGGCTTGCCTAGTGGTATAGCGCAATGGGGTTGCAAATTTATTTTAAATTCATAGGGGTTTCATATACTTGTTTAAAGTTATATGATATCTATAAGTTCGTTATTGCGAAATTTGGTGTTTGTGAAAAGTATTAGTTAGGAGAACAATATGAGTAGTAAATACCTCAACTCTGCAAGCTAAGGTTACCTCGAAATAGATTTGCCTTATATATCGTATTTATCAAAAAATATCATAGGTTACCTAATAATGAGTTAACCTCTATTATTGTTCCATGAAAACAGATATATATGGGATTTTACTAAAATTTGTTGTTTTAAGGTTACCTTAGCATGCAGAGTTCAGGAAATATCATAGTGCTTCCCATGCTAAATACTTGATTCAGTATCATATTATTTTGTGTCCTAAGTTTAGATTTTCAGTTTTAACAGGTGATATAGAGACCAAACTTAAAGAAATTTTGCAAAATATATGTGTTAGGTATAGGTATAGCATTAAAGCTCTAGAAGTTATGCCTGATCATATTCATCTTTTTATAGATTGTCCTCAAACTGTCGCCCCGTGTGAAATTGTTAGAACCCTAAAAAGTTTAAGTGCTATTGCTTTATTTAAAGAATTACCTCATTTAAAGAAATTTTATGCCAGATGTGGTGTATTATCAGTCATTGGTAATCCATTTATCAGCAATTATTTACAGTCCTATCATACCTAGATGCTTTAACTATCGTAAGCCATTCTATACCAAGGCATAATAGGACTTGATAAGTAAATGGCGTAAGGTTATGCAAAGAGGCAATGCCATCATCTGAGTAAGTCAAAGTAATAGGCTTAACTTCTGCCATATAGTAAAGAACAGATTCTGTTGTAATTGGGTTTTCAGGAATATTTTTCGCACGAGAAGGCACTTTAAACTGAGGATCAATAGCTGCCTCCTGCCTTAACTTAAACTGGATATAGGCATAGGCAAGAACGCAAATATTGATAAGCCATAAAAGACCACATATTCTCTCAGGTTTCTTTAGATAGATAGCATTAACAAACAGAGTTTTACTTTTAGCGAGTCTCCATGTTTGCTCAATCACATTGTTGTGGCGATACATTTCAAAAAGCTCAGCCATTGTCCAGTTGCGTGATATATCAGTAGTGGTAATAACAAACTTACATTCACTCTCGATAGCAGCAGCTACAACATCATTATCAACCTCTACATTTAGAGGAAAGAAGAACTTATCCTTAGTAATGATCTTCTCTTGATACTTAGAAAGATCTTTGCATGGTCGTCCCTTAGGTTTTACAGTATAGGGTGCGTTAACTATTTCATCAGAATAGCCTTCATTAATCACAAGCTTAGTGAATCTTAAAAGCTTCTTTACCTTTTCTAAGTGCTTGGTTGCATCAGGTAAACAGTTAAAGTTACGAGATAGCATCTCGATAATTTTCTTCTGTTCCTTTTTTGCCTTCTTTTGAATAGTCCTTTCTTTTTGAGACTTTAAAGATG
>NZ_JALKIM010000041.1 GCF_023050945.1 Anaerobiospirillum sp. NML120448
TTTTTTCTTAAAAATGATCTTTGCGCCATACATCTGCATTAATTTAATAGAGCTAATGACACTGTCTTGAAGCGCAGTGGAGCCCATACAAGTCGCAAAGAAATTAACGTTGTGATCCATGCGGAAAACCATCCTAACGTATTTAAATCAGATCTAAATACCAAATATTTAAGAAAAAGAAATTTTAACTAATGTAGCCCAAGTACAGCTGACTATGACTAGCTTCAATTAGAACTGCTAGTTAGTTTTTAGCACTAAGGTTTGGTTTAAATTCCCTATGTGTTGTTTCTTTGGTATTACATCACAGTAATAGCTAAAACATAGCCGATTGCACTATTGATAAGAGTATTGGTTCAACTTAGCAAAATTGTTCTTTAAAATTTTTTAGTATCTATCTTAGTGAGGGGAACCCCACCCAAGAACATATCTCTATACTCTTGGGCGGGGCCTTCCCTAAAGAGCGCTTAAGCGGCTCTATGATTTTATTGTCATCTTAAATTAGTGCTTGAGTGGTACAGCCTCTGGAATCATCCATGGGAAGAAGAAGGCTACAGCGAAAATCCAAATACCAATGATTAAGATGAAGGCAAGTGAGTATTTTAAGGTGAACTTAAAGAGCTCTGACTCGCGACCTACTAAACCTACAGCGGCGCAGGCAATAGCGATGGATTGAGGAGAAATCATCTTACCTACTACACCACCTACAGAGTTGGCAGCTAAGAAGAGAGCCTCACCAATGCCTAAGGTCTTAGCAGAAGCCTGCTGTAAGATACCGAAGAGTAAGTTAGAGGAGGTATCAGAACCAGTTAAGAACACACCAATCCAACCAATAATTGGGCTGAAGAATGCGAAGCCGCTGCCAGTGCTTGCAAAAGCAAGACCTAAGGTGGTGGACATACCAGAGTTCTTAGCAATGAAAGCAAAAGCTACTACTAAACCGATGGTTACGATAGGTACTGCCATTTCTTTCAAGGTATCCCAGAAACAATCTAATGCGTCTTGGGTCTTGATACGTAAGAATACGATGGTTAATAAGGCAGCGATGAAAATTGCGGTACCAGCTTGGAAAGCAATGAGGTTAACAACCTGAGATACCTTAACATCGTTAAGAACGCTTGGATCTAATACGTCTGGGCTCTTAATGGAACCTACAGTAGCATTGAACTGAACAGTAACTTGAGTGAACTCGAGTACAGAACCCTTAGCAAATAAGCTTAAGAATAATGGGTTAGTCCAAACAATAATTAAGATGATTAAGAGTAAGAATGGAACCCAAGCACGGAATACGCTCTTAAAGGTTAAAGTTGTGTCAGTAGTAAAGTCGGTCTTGTCATCTAAACGGAAGATGTTCTTTGGCTGCCACCACTTTAAGAATACAGTAGTACATACTAAAGCTACTACAGCAGAGGTGATATCAGGTAACTGAGCACCAATGTGGTTAGAGGTGTAGTACTGGGTAACGGCAAAGGAAAGAGAGGTTACTAAAACTGCTGGGAAAGTCTCACGCACACCTTTGAAACCATCCATTAAGAACACAATAAAGAATGGCACAGTTAAGGAAAGTGGGAACAATAAACGACCAACCATTGCAGAAACAGAGTGCTGATCAACACCTACTAGGTCTGTCATAGCGGTAATTGGAATACCTACAGCACCGAAGGCTACTGGAGCAGTGTTTGCAATTAAGCACAAGCCAGCTGCATAAAGAGGCTTTAAGCCTAAACCTACTAATAAGGCTGCGGTAATAGCAACTGGACCACCAAAGCCAATAGCACCCTCTAAGAAAGAGCCAAAGCAGAAACCAATTAATAAAACTTGGATACGGTGATCAGGAGTAATGCTAATTACAGATTGCTTGATAATCTCAAAAGAGCCAGATTTAACTGAGAGCTTATACAAGAAAATTGCAGCAACAATAATCCACGCAATCGGCCACATACCGTTGGTATAACCTTGTACAAAGGAAGCACCAACTAATTGGGCTGGCATGTCGTAGAAGAAAATAGCTACTAAAGCAGCTAAGAATACAGTAATGAAGCCTGCTTGATAGCCCTTGAGCTTAAATACGACTAAGCAGAGCAAAAAGCAGATAATAGGTAAGGCTGCGACCAGTGCAGATAGCCAAATGCTACCAGCTGGATCGTAGTTTTGAATCCACATTTAAGACAATCTCCAAGGAAGAGTAACTAACTGGGCACAAATATATAGAAAGCAAAATTTAAATTTTTGATAGCTTTTTGCAGGTGATAGTCAAAAACTAATTGGCCCAATCTATCTCAAGACAAATTAAAGCCTTGATGTGATCTGTCTCACTTTATAAGTGGCTTAAATAAAGGGTTCTAATAAAAAATTGGTTTATTTGAGATCTAGTTCAAGTTTTTGTTAATTACCCATATTGGTACATTTAGCTTTAAAAAAAGTGTGAGGCTCTTCTCATAAGAATGGCCAAATAAGGGCATAAATAAGCCAAATCTTCTTGTATCCAAGACAATGGGCTAATAAAACTAGTAAAAATAGGGATTTCTAATAGTTTTTTATAAAAGAAAGTTAAAAAAAATCAATAACACGATAGAGATCACATCAAGATAATATAGTGTATAAATCTTGTGGGAAATTACTGAATAATAAAGAGATTAGGTTAATTTAGTGTATATTCATGTAAATAAATTTTTATGCTGTGATCTTGGTAAAAATCACTATTAGATAAGCTCATGAGGCATGATTGATAGCCGTTTTTAAAGCGTAAAGGTTTGTAAAGTATGGGGTAATTTAAACGTGTTTTAGAGATAAAGCTTATTTAAGCTAAGGATTTACTAACTTGTGCTTTGTGTTAAATGCACAAAAGCACAAATTTTGAGCAAGCAAAGCTTAATATTATTGATGTTTAAAATACCCAACTTGGATACATGATTTTACTTACACAAAAGGCTTATTTATCAGGAAAAAGGCCGTTCTTCGTCAAGATTTAAAACAAGGTGTCATTATGTCTTATATAGAGGCTCAATATCTTTCTTAAACTGCATGCATTTTTAGGATATATATGGCTTATAATGGTCATTCATGAGTTTATTCAGCAACTGCATAAGCACAAAAGCAGTTGTGTTTTTATGATTAGGAACATCAATTTATTTAGCTATGGACAGTAAACCTCCTAGTAGTCACTTTAATTACTTTCCCTCTAAAACTAGTGTCAAAAGAAATAAGCGCCCAAGTAAGAGACTTGATATGTCTAAAAAGAGTGCTTGGTTTTCTTTAGGTCACAATAGCAAGAACTCAAGTTCTAATCATGAGCATGAAGGCCATAAGTTTAATGGTGAGTTTAAAGCTCGTCATAATGGCTTTGCTAGTCGTGAGTCTAAACCAAAAGATAGCTTCTTAAAAAAAGAGAAAGTTAATACTTGTGCTTTGTCTGAGGAAATCTCAGTAGAGCTGATGAGTAATGAAGCTATTTATAGCCACCTCAATAAAGTGTCACGCTCTTTTGCTTTGACCATTCCTCTTATGCCTAACCCTTTAAAAGACTATATTGCCTTGGCATATTTAATGTGTCGTATCGTCGATACTGTTGAGGATGACTCTCAAGCCAATATCGTTGATAAAATAACTTGGCTTAGTGATTTTTCTTTTTTAGCTGGTGACGAGTTTGCTGAATTAGATGTTTTGCATGCTCTTAAAGAGCGTGCCTTAGAGCTTACTAAAAATGGTTCTCAAGAGGACGATATCAAGCTCGTAAAAGACTTAGATAAGGCAGTAAATTTGCTGCTAAGCTACGACGATGAAGTTAAAGAAGTCTTATGTCGTGCCTTATCAATTATGTCCCATGGCATGGCTAGCTTTTTACGTAGTAGCCTTGATGAGGACGTTCAAGAGCAGGGCATTAAGAACCTTGATGATGTCGATAATTACTGCTACTTTGTGGCTGGTGTCGTAGGTGAGATGCTAGCTGAGCTGTTTGCTATTTATGATAAGACAGTAGATAAAAAGGAGCTTTTGGATCTGTCAGTAAGTTTTGGTGAAGGCTTGCAGTTAACTAATATCTTACGTGATCGAGCCAAGGATCTTAAGCGTGGTGCATCATTCTTGCCTGGCAATACAGAAGATGAAGTTTTAGACTATGTGGCCTTAACTGAAGGTCATTTAAATGATGCTATCAACTTTATTTGTGCCCTTGATCCTAAAGCTAGCTCCGGAGTACGACTTTTTTGTCTGACTAATGTCGTAATGGCCATGTACTTATTACGTCAAGTTTCCCGTAATCCGCTTGATCCTAATTGTGACTATAGAATTTCCAAAGCTAATTTAAAGCGCTTGTTCTTATTGAGTAAACTTGCCAACCGCTCCAATTTAGGTGTAAGACTGTTTAGCTTATCTTTAACTATTGGCATGCGTTGCCAAAGAAGATCAGTGCGTCAATTAAGAGACAAGGTCTCTATTTGGGATCACTCCCCAACTACTAATTAGTTAAAAAAGTTTTGCTTTCATTATTGAGGCCCTTATAGCTCTTGCTATGGGGGCTTTTTTTATGCCTCTTACCAAGCTTAGCTGCGCTAAGCTAGGCCTAGCTTGGCCAAGCTTGCGCTTGCGCATGAGCTGCTCTAAGCCTGCGCAAGGGCTGCTTGGCGCAGCCAAGCCTTGCTTTGCAAGCAAGGCTGTCTTAGCTCTTGTAATATTGGGACTTTGCCATATTGAGGGTGATCACTAGTTTAGTGGCTTTAAACTAATGAAAAACTAATTTTTGCTAATTACCATAAGTACAACTACAATAATGAATTTGCTTTGTATTAATAATGCATGAGAAAAAAAGCATATGTGGAAAAAAATTGTCGCAGCTGTGGCTGTATTATCTGCAAGTTTATTTTTAACTCAAACAGCTATTAGTGCTGAATATAAAGAGGGTGTGAATTATCAAGTAAGAGGCAGTACTCTTACCCCTCATAAAGAAATTAGAGAGTTCTTTTCTTTTTGGTGTGGTCACTGTTTTTCTTTACAAGGTGATTTTGACAAAATAGAGCAAACCTATCCTAAGGCTAGTTTTGAGCGTAACCCTGTCTCTATGTTAGGTGGACATATGGGCCCTGAGTCTCAAAGAGCTTTAGTGGTAGCTAAAAATATGGGTATTGAAGACCTTTATGTTAAAGAGCTCTTTAACCAAATGCATAACGAAGGCAATATCCCTATGAGCCATGAGCAGATGACTCAGTTTATGACTTCTATTGGCATGCCAAAGGATAAGTTTGATCGTGAGTTTAATTCCTTCCCAGTTATTGGTGCTGTAGCTCAGTTTGATAAGTGGGCAAAGGATGCTGATATTGATGCTGTGCCAGAGATCTTAGTTAATGGTAAGTATTTAGTAACTATGGAGTCAGTTAGCGATCTACAAGAGTTAATTGATCTCATTGGTTACTTATTAGAAAAAGATAATGTACCTGACGCTAAATAGTTGGTAATTATTTAAAAAAGGGCCTAAGAGCATAAGCTTTTAGGCCTTTTTTTGCGATTAGAGCTAGCAAGTACTATTGTTTGTCTTTGCTATTACTAACTAAGTTATTATCAATCTTAAGGCTCTTAGCAGGGGCTTCTGCCTTGCTATCAGCCTCATTGGCCTCAGACTCGGCCTGAGCCTCGGCTGGCTCAGCTGGCTCAGCAGGGGCAACAGCATCGGTAGGGGCAACAGCATCGGTAGGGGCGGCAGCCTCAGTTGGCGCAGCTGCGGCAGCGGTAGCTGCGTCAGCAGCGGCAGCAGGGGTGTTGAGGGTGGTGTCGAGAATTGGGGCGCTATTGGCTTGAGGGTTGTACTCAATGCCTAAAAGATTAGCAATTTGCTCATCTTTCTTTTGCCAAAGGGAGCGAAGCTCATTGGTAAAGCTGCGCTTAAATTGCTTATCACCAATATAGTCGCCTACTAACTTTTGCTCGATAAACTCTTTATCAATTACCTCAACACGAGCAATTACTCTATCTAAACGACCACATAAGAGAGCATAGAAGATACTGCCTTGACCCTTATGGTCTGGATAGAGAATGGTAGTATTTAATAAGCAATCAATATTCTTACCAATCATGCCTAAAGCTACGGCTAAAGAGGCGGCCTTAGGTGGCATCAGGTTTTGATAAGGTGACTTACAAGAGCGAGCCTTAGCTTTAGTAAAGCGGGTACCCTCTACAAAGTTTACTAAGCTTGATGGGTAAACTAACAAGCTTTGGCAGGCCTTACGGGTAGAATCGAGATCCTTGGTCTTAAGCTTTGGATTTTTTAAAATTTGTGCACGGGTATAACGGCGTAAAAAAGGCATGCCGATAGCGTAGCAAGCTTGACCAATAATAGGGATAAAGATTAATGATTGCTTTAAGAAGAACTTAGTAATAGGAATGCGACCACGATAAATATGGCAGATCATTACAATATCAGTCCAAGATAAATGATTAGAAATGATAATGCATGAGCCGTTTACCTTAACGTTCTCCACTCCTTGAATATCCCATTTTACCTTGGTTGTAATGCGCATTAAGAGGTTGTTATGAACGCAAAAACCTCTAAAGACTAATTGATTTAAAGCATCAACAGTATCTAACACCACCTTAAAAGGTAAGATAAGGCGTATTAAAGCTAGGAAAATCAGAGGTAAAGCCAATAAACATGAAGCTATACTGATCATGGTCATGTTGATGATAAAGATCAGCGGAGATGGTAAAAATGACAACATAAATAAGTCTCTGTGAAAAGAAGTTTTAGATCCCCGTAAGATGCCTATAATATTAGGCAACTAAGTAAGTTTGAGAGTAAGTTGTCGGCATTTAGCCACTAAAACATAACAGTTAAATCCCGACTCCCTACTTATGAGCTTAACAGGCGATTTTATCATAATTTAGGCTAGGCCTATTTGCCTGACTTTTATCTTGTGATGCGATTGTGATTGGTAGCTTAATTTAAGGCACTCGTTTTGTATAATGTCAAAGACAATAATTTTAGCTAATAGGAAATAAGCCCCTATGTTTAAGCGCAATTTACCTTCTGGTATTACCAAAGTAGCATTAAGTATTGTGCTAGCTTGTTGGTCAGTAAGTACTTCTAGTGCCTGGAGTGCACCATTAGTTGCTATTGGTGCTAGTCAAGATAATGCTGATAATAAGGACTTATCAGACTTTGCTATGAACTATAACCGTCAGGATAAAATAGTTACTTTTATTAAAAAAGATGGAACCGCTAAAGCCTTTGTTCAAATTATGCCTGCAGCGGCTCATTTAAGCACTACCAAAGCATATGCACAAAATGTTATGGATAGTTATGGCGGCTGGGGATTAAGTGCTCAAATTGAGCGTAGAGGCTTTAGTTTTAAATATGTAGATAATGCGCCATGCTCTGGATTGGTTAGTTATTTTGATGGCACTTCATATTTAATGATGGGGGCTTGTGGCTTTATTAGTGAAGATGAAATCACTAAAGCATTTTTCTTGGGTAAAAAAGAACTTAAGATTGACGAATCTTTGTACCGTAGTGCTAAGCCATCTTCTTATTATTAGAGGAAACTAAAAAAGGCCTATCTAAGTTTAGATAGGCCTTTTTAGTATTCTTAGTAAAGCTTAGCTTTTAAAGGCTAAGGCAAAGAACTTAGTAGCTTCATCATAACGATCAAGACGCTCATTGAGCTCGGCGGCTAATAAATAAAGGTCACGATCTTTAGTTACCTCTAAAGCTTGCTTTAAGTGCTCTTTAGCCTCGGCAAGTTTATCTGACTTCATTTCCATATTAGCTAAAGCTTTTAACATAGGCACATTGGTCTGACTACCAATTTCATTGCTTTGTGCTTGTTTGCTAAGCTCTTCTAATACCAAAGGTACAGCATTGCTCCAGTGGCTAATAGACTCTAAGAAAGCTGGGGTTACATTGTGACGTAAAATCTCTAAAGCATGTTTGCCTGCAATAGAGGTGTCACCAAGTTTAACCATCTTGCTTAGGATTGGGGCCATGATGGTAGGATCTTGACGCTCTTGGCGATCGAGCTTGGAAACAATGTTTTGGAGCTCATCTACGCTGTTGGCGCTATCAATCTTAGAGCGATTAAAGTTGAGTACAATCTCACCAGCTTCTTGACCATCAACAAGATTGAGTTTCTTTAATGAAGGCAAGATTTCGGCAATTTTCTCATCATCGCCAGCTAACTTGTAGCACTCATAGAGTAGTTTAGTAACAACGCCTTGAGTATAGCTATCTTTCTTAACTAAAGATAAATTTTCAATAGCGGCCTGGTAGTTGCCAATCTTTAAGTTGAGCTTGGCTCTTAAAATCTTACAGGCTGTCTCAGAGCAGTTCTTAGATTGCTCGGCATAATCTAAGAAGCTACGGCAGCTGTCGAGATCGCCTAACTTAAAGGCACACTTAGCACCTAAAAACATGCAATTGGCAGGAAGGTCGGCTCTATTGCCTGACTTATTGATTAAAGCTAAGGCACGATTATAGGCACCCTCTTCATAAGCTAAGAAAGCTTCATTTTGTAAATTGATTTGCTTTTGGATTTTACGCTTACCAAACCAGCGAGCTGTAGACTTTGGAAGGCTTACAGAGCGGTTAATAATGTTAACCAAAACATGCAATACTACAAAAGAAACGAAAGCAATAATAATAGCTGTAGTAAGAGAAGTTTCGATAATATAGCCTTCAGTAGCAATATGTACGAAACCTTGGCTATCAGCTAAGCGAGGGCCTAAAAAGACCGCAGCGCATAACAAGCCAACGGCTATGAGGATCTTAATCATTGACTACATTCCTCTGCCTAATAAGTGTTGACGTGCAAACTCGGAGAAAGCAGTAGCACTTTGTAAAACTTCTGGAGTTTTAATAGTGATTTCGCTTTGCTCAATGCTAGTTAACATCTTTAAGGTGTTTTGGGTAACTGTACTCTCTGGGTCAAAGTAGGCTTTAACTAATTTAATAGCATCTGCTAAGTTAGCTTGCATGGCCTCTTTATCACCATGAGAGAGATCAGATTTGGCTAGTAAAATTCTGGTCTTAATGTTTTCACGTAAGTAGAGATCTTGCTCTGGAGTTAAGAACTCAGTAGCAGCCTCAGCATTACGACGGCGAACCTCTACAAAGCGAGCAGCAAAATCATTGGCTGAATTTAATAAATTAGCCTTCCAATCGCTGATGTCCTTGGTAGTTTCTTGAGTCTTTTCAAAGGCAGCGGCGCGTACCTTAGGATCAGAGTAGCCCTCTAAAACTAAGTTATCGATATTGTCATAAGCACGATCTAAGGTCATGCCAAGACCACGAATATCAACTAAGCTGATATTGTTTAAAGCAGCAATATCCTTAGAAATGGCTTCACGTAAGGCTACAACCTTTTCCTCTTCGATTGGCTTTAATAGCTCATCAGCTTGAGTAAGCATCCAAACAGCGGCTTTAATATCTTTATCAAATACAGCCTTAACAGAGGCGTTATTGACTAAGAAATAGGACTCAGCTAACTGCCAGTCAAATGGATTACGAGTTTCAAAGGCAGCAACTTTAGAAGCTAAGTCATTAACGCTTTGAGCTTGTTGCTGTTGAGCAGCAATTAAACCATTAAGACTTTGGCCTAAAGTTTGGTAATTTTGAGCTAAAGAAGAGGTAGTTTGCTCTAAAGCTGCATTTTTTGTTTGAGCATTCTCAAGTAAGGTAGCCTTTTGCTCAACCTTGAAAGTGGCATCAGAAATTTGTTGCTTAACAGAGTTATAAGCATTTTCATAAGCCATGATCTTCTGTTGGTTTTGGAAAGCAGTATAGCCTGCAAATCCAGCAGCGCCTAAAGCGATTAAGGTTACAAACCATAATAGACCAGTCTTAGCACCAGAGCCCTGAGCTACTTTAGTAGAAAGACGGTACTCAAGTTCCTTGAGCTGTGCCTGATCTACATAGGTTGGTGCCATTGCCTGAGCGGTTTGAGCAACCCCTGGTTGAATGTATGACTGCTTCTCGCCAGCAGTTTGAGCAGCATATGCTTGTGCGGCTTCAACCTTCTGAGAAGTGCTTTGAGTGGTGATCGTTTCTTTTACCATTTTGATCCCTGCATGGGTCTTAATATTAACCTTGGTCTAAAAGACACAAATTCTATTAAGGTACAAACCTAAAAGGTGCACCTTGGCACTTAGTAGTATCGATGTTTTTTCTTACTTCTAATATTAAGCTTAGATAGCTATAGCTAAGAGTAATATCTAGCTTAAGAGAGACTTAAGAAAAAAAATACATCGATCAAAAAGAACTCTAATGTAGGCTAAGATATAAAAAATCTTAAAACCACACCCTTAGCATAAATGAGCTAAATATTGATTTTAACACTAAACACTATTAGTTCTTAGATCCAGATTATGATCAGATAGTCAAAATCTGGTAAATAATAGAATGCTTTATCTGTTGATATTCTTGATAAAACTTAGGTAGAGAGCTAAAAACTCAGCTTAGTTGGTGCTGTTTTTTAGATAAATTTCTTGTAACAAGCAAAAGTTAATTTTGTGACCAAACACGCACACTTACAAATCATTCTTATTAAGAGTACTGGCGCTCTTGTCTGTATTATGGCTTGAAAAACAAATTTATAGCTGTAAATTTTTAAAGGTGAGCCACCTGGAAAAAATAGCTCCAACTAGGGCATTCATGTTGATAAAGATTTGGTAGTGATGTTTGCTTTTTTTAATAGCTCCTATAGGCCTATACGTTGTACTTTTGGTATTAGACTTATGTAGAAGATCATGCCTAGTTTGCACTATAAGGTGCGCTATAATTAAGTTTTTAGGGCTTTGGTAAGCAGGTATCAGGTGTGGATATGCTTGCTAATTTTGTTGGATAATTGATAAGCAATAATGAGTTAGATCATGGTTTATATTCCCAAACAACAGATCTTGACACGTTTTAAGCGCTATAAAGAGCTTAATGAGACGCGCTTGGCTCATGCTTTATCGCTCATGAGTCAGGATGCTCGCTATTGTTTATCCATAGTGCCTGTACTATTACACTATAACCATATTAATTTGCCAGGCTATCGTAATAACGATGTGCCTCATGGCATCGATATGTTTCATCTTGATGCTTTACAAAAGCGTTATTTACATGAAACTATTGCTCCTAGTGCCCCTAAATTACAAGAACCAAAAGAGCATGCTATTTTAGGCTTGTATGCTATGGGTTCTACCTCTTCGTTGGGACAGTCAGATAGTTCTGATGTAGACATTTGGGTTTGTGTTAAAGCTAATCTCTCTCAAGAGCGTACCAAAGCTTTACAAGATAAATGTCGCTTTATTACCAATTACATTAAATCCCAAGGCGTTGAGCTTAATTTATTTGTTACTCCTGAGGATCGTTTTACCAATTTCCAGCCAGACTCTTTAGATGAGGAAAACTGCGGCAGTGCCCAAAACCTCTTCTTATTAGATGAGTTTTACCGCTCTTCTATTAGATTGTGCGGTCGTTACATTATTTGGTATTTAATTTCTACCAAAGAAGAACAACAGTCATATCAGGATTATGTAAATTTTTTAACTCAAGGTGTTTCAGGAATGGAGCAATTTATCACTCCTACTCCTGCGCAGTCTCATATCAAAGTAGCAAGCAAAGCTATTAATTTTGATGCTATTGAGCAGCAATCTTTAGAGCAGCCTAATAAAATCAGCTTTCCACTGTCAGCTGCGCCTTTGATCTCTGTTTGTCCTTTAGTATCCAATCATTTTATTTACATAAGAAGTGTTAATGACTTACAGGGCTCTATCATTGATGCCGATAGTTACAATGCCTTAGTAAAAGATAAGAGCAATGATTTTAATCATCATAGCGCTATCAACACCCATTCCTCTTTAATTGCTTTTAGCGCCTCAATGGAGCTGGCTTATCCTTTATGTAATCAGCTTTATTATGCTTATCCTGTGGTAACCAATTGTTTAACTGGCAGTATTTTAGGTAATGTAAAGGCTGACCTGGCCACAGAGCATAAACACCCTCTCATCAAAGCCCAAGAGCAGCTTGCTTATAGAGATTATGTGCATAGTAGTAATTTGCCAGCATTTTGTAAGACCAAGAACTTATGGGCTCCTAGCATTATGCAATTAGAGGAAATTAATAATGTTGCTTTTGCAGATAGTGTCTTAGCCCAAAAAATTGATAATGATGACTTAATTGATAATGAGTACATCAAAAACCATGGCATTACTCATTATGCGGGCTTTTTAAGCCTTAAAGAATGGATTGTTCAGCTCAGAGCTCAAGAATTTAGTTCTGGATATATTTCTAACTATCAAATTGGCTCAAATACTAATGTCTTATATTCACTGCAAAGTTCATCCTTAGATTCCTCAGTGCTAGAAGATAAAAAGGCTAGGGCTATTAAAAAGGTTAAGCGCTCGGTTATTAATACCATTTTCAAGCGTGCTTATGAGGGTGGTTCCAAGGAAGTTAAGAGCTCTAATGCTAAAACCGATGCGGCACTTGATAGTAATCAGTCTTATGTGGGCTTAAATCCTCAAGCGCAAGCTTTATTAAACTCAAAAGATAATCAGCTTACTTTTGAGGGGCAAACTATTAATTTTGCAGCTATTGCCCAAGAGGCTAAGCAAGATAAATACATCTTTTTAATTAAGGATCATGAGGGCATTGGCCATAAAAGTGGCAGTGCTTTAGCTTTAGATAACGCCAGTCAACATATCTTTAATAAGGAAGATAGCAAGCCTTTTGCCTTAGATTACGCTAATAATGTACCTTCAATTTTTAATGATGATCTGAAGGGTGCGGGGGCTAAAGAAACCAATGTTTGGTATCTTGATAAACAAGAGCCAAACCAAGCTGATTATTATGAAAATAAGGTGGAAATTAGCTCCGAGCCTAATGCCAAACATGACGACTTGGGAGATGATGAAGAGCTTTACGATAGTTTAGTTAAGGCAGAATTCTTATCTGAAAGTGAGCTCGAAGCTATCGAAAGTATGGAGCAGGAAAGTGAAGCTTCCTTAGATAAAAAGAGCGATAAAGACAATAAAGTACGTAATAAAAAACGTAATCGTGCAGCCATTAAAGCCTCAGTAAAAATGGCTAGAGTGGCTCGTTCTTTAGCTAAAAGCACCACTTTTAACTTAACTTTACAGCGCTTATTCCCAGCCCAAAATAATAACTCTTTAAGCTCTAACCCAAGTGAACGTTTAGTGCAGGGTAATAATCAGTATTTAAGTTCTCCTTATGCTCAGGACTTAGTTACTGGCTCTTTAGACGGTGAGCTTAGTGGTAGAGTTTCTTTTTCTGAGCAGGGCTCTAATCTGATTAACGTTAAAAATGAACGTGTAAGCAGTAAAAATGTTGCTACTCTAAAGAAGAGTAAAAACAGCAAAGCTGCTGGTTTTGAGCGCTTTGCTGAGGTTATGGGCGTTACTCCATCTTCATTTTGGGGCCAGGGCTTAGCTCTGGTTGATTTAGCTTCTCTTACTGAGAGCAATAATATTGAAGATATTGATCATTATGTTGATGGCAATCGAGATATTGCCTCCCATAGGGATACTTATCCTGAGTGGGCTTATGGTCGTATTTTGACCCCTGAGGAGTGCGTTAAAGCCGCTAGTGAGGACAACTTCCAAGAATTTGAAGCCCCTTTAGATTGCGATGAGTGGTTTGACTTTGGTTCGGTAGTAAAAAGCTCTCCAACTGAGTATTTTGGTTCAGGTCTGTGGTTATTGTATAAGGCTATTGAGTCTCCATTTAAAGTGGTGCTTAAGATCTTATTAATGGAGGCTTACTCCAATGACTACCCGAATAATCACTTGCTCTCATCTGAGCTTAAAGACTACATGCTCTCGCATGATGGTTATAGCTTAGATTTAGACTCCTATTATCTTATGTATCTGAAGGTATCAAACTACTTACAGAGCATTAAGCATGAAAGTCGCTTAATGTTAATGCGTAAGTGTTTTTACCTAAAGATTTTTACAGGTCTGAGCAATAAGGCTTCCTACCATAAGGAAGACTTCAAACTTAAAAGAGAGTTATTAAATAAATTTAGCGTTCGTTGGGGCTGGTCTAAAGAATTTGTTAATGATTTGGAGCAGGTAGCTACTTGGAAAATGGAGGCCGTACGTAAATTCAATCATGAGGTTTACGTAACTTTATTAGAAAGTTATCAGTCTCTCTTACGATTCTCTGTTCGTCATGGCATTGAGTACGCTATTACCTCTGATGATGCTGGTATTTTGTCTCGTAAGTTATATGCAGCTTTTGATCGTTTTCCTGGCAAGGTAATGGTTATTAACAGCTCCTTTTCTCATAATTTAGAGGAGCGTAATTTAACCTTTATTTGTCCATCGCCTCAAAGTCTATGTAAAAAGGGCTGGCACCTCTATAGTGCGGCAGGAGACGATGTTGCGCTGCTTAACCTAAAGGTTTCATATATAGGATCAAGACTGACCGAAGTTGTTACCTG
Source organism: Anaerobiospirillum sp. NML120448 (assembly GCF_023050945.1). Classification (GTDB taxonomy): domain Bacteria; phylum Pseudomonadota; class Gammaproteobacteria; order Enterobacterales; family Succinivibrionaceae; genus Anaerobiospirillum. Next base: position 14,427 of record NZ_JALKIM010000041.1, read on the forward strand.
GGCTTGTTTTAATGGGCTTTTAACCTCAAGAACTTGTACTTATGTTAAAGGAGCTCCATCAGTAGTAACTCCTTATAAGATTAAGCGTCTTAGCAATGACATTATGCGTGTGCTAGAGCCAAAAAGAGGGCGGGTGTCAGAGCAAAGCTTGCAACACTCAGTAAAACTCAAGGCCTGTTTAATTGTGCTTAATTTAGAGAAGGATGATACTGAGCTCTTACAAAACCAGCTATTAGATATCGATCATAACTCTACCTTATGTAGCGGACGTTCTCGAGCCTGCTTTGTTGGTTCTATTGATTTGATTGCTGTTAATAGCTGGGGTGAATTACGTTGTTTTGCTCTGCCTAATGGTGAAGAGGGTGTGGTTGAACTGTTAGCTACTTTATTGCGTATCATGAATAATACGGCTGATACTTCACAAGGTGTCCAAAGTATGCTTGATTTGCTTGAGGTATGTTCTTATGCAGCAGCCTACCAAGATTTAATCAAATATGATGTGGAATCAACTATTAGACAGGTATTTAACTGTTTAACCACTAATAGCTCTAGTGAGTATGTTTTCGATGTTGGCCGCAACACCTATGTAGCCCGTAATCAGGGTGAACGTGGCGTGATGATCAATAAGAAAAGTGTGTTTGGCTCGAGTGAGTTTGATATTAGCATTTTATCTCGTTACGGTATGCGTCCAGAGTATGCCTTGCAAGTACCTCCATTAGTAGATCGCTATGCTACTTATGGCATTGTGCAATACTTCTTTAGTCCTTTAAATAAAGGACATTGGGACATTTATATTGTTAATGAGCGTAATGAAGTTAGCACTTATCGTAATTACTTTGGCTCACGAGCAGCTTTAGTAAATGCTATTAATCGCTTCTATACAAACCAAAGTCAAAATAGGAATGAAAATACTGTGCGCTTTAACTTGCCACAATATTTCGTACTAAATCAGACTTTAGATGCTATTCACCCATTTACTATTCGTGGACAGGCAGACTAGTTTTTCTTGCACTACTAAAGCCAAAATATGTAAAAAATGTCTCTAAATTGGGCAAAATGTATGACTGTTGTGCAAAGAGTTATCAGGTTGATACTTTAGGCTTTAGATTGGTGCAATTCGTGTTATTCTTTTTGGGCAAATTATTGGGGGTAATTGTGAAAACACTAAGCTTACTCATAGCTGTAATTAGCGCTTCAATGTTATTACTAAGTGGTTGTGGTCTCAAAAAAGATCTATATCTACCAGAGGCAAATAATCAAGTAGTGGAAGCTGATGCTAATAAGTAATTTGCAATTGATGGAAATGATGCGCTTAAGGACTGGCTATTAAGCTAAATCAAACAATAACTTACATCTTGCTAGCTTGAGAAAGGACAAGATCAATGGATTTTTTTAATTATAAAGATAATGAACTTTACGCTGAGGATATTAAAGTCACTGACTTAGTAGAGCGCTATGGTTCTCCTCTGTATGTCTATTCTAAAGCAACCTTAGTGCGTCATTTAAAGGCCTTTGAGGAAGCTCTAGCCGCTAAAGATCACTTAATCTGCTATGCGGTAAAAGCTAATAGCTCTTTAGCAATTTTAAATACTATTGCTAAGTTTGGCTGTGGTTTTGATGTGGTTTCCAAAGGCGAGCTAATGCGAGTCATTAAAGCTGGTGGCGACCCTGGCAAGGTAATTTATTCTGGTGTAGGCAAAAGAGAAGACGAAATTGAATTTGCCTTACAAAGTAAGATTAAATGCTTAAATATCGAGTCTGAAAGCGAGCTTTATAAGGTTGAGCAGGTTGCCAAGAGACTATCCTTAGTAGCTCCTGTAGCCTTGCGTGTAAATCCTAATGTAGACGCTAAAACTCATCCTTCTATTTCCACTGGTTTAAAGAAGAATAAGTTTGGTATTGCTTTTGAGGATGCCTTACGTCTTTATACCTATATTGCAAATAGTGAGCACTTACAAGCTACAGGTATTGACTGCCATATTGGCTCTCAAATGACATCTGGTGCGCCAATTATTGAGGCTACTGATAAGCTTATTAGCCTTTATCACCAATTAGAGGAAATTGGTATTAAGGTTGATCATATTGATATTGGTGGTGGTCTAGGTGTTACCTATAATGATGAGACACCTCCTTCTCCTTATGAGTATTTAGCCGCAGTAATTGTCCGTCTTAAGGATATTGATGTCTCTATCTACTGTGAGCCTGGCCGTGCTATGGTAGCAAATGCTGGTATTTTGCTAACTAATGTGCTTTATCTTAAGTCCAACTCAGAGCGCAACTTCTGTATTGTCGATGCCGCTATGGGTGATTTAATTCGTCCTGCGCTATACAACTCTTGGATGAACATTATCCCTGCTGTTAAGCGTGACCCAAGTGATGCTCTTGAGGGTAGTAATGCTAATGGCACCAAACTTTACGATGTAGTAGGCCCAATTTGTGAGTCTGATGACTATTTAGGTAAAGATCGCCATCTTAATGTAAGAGAGGGCGATGTGTTGGCAGTACGTGGTGCAGGTGCTTATGGTAGCTCCATGTCTTCAAATTACAATAGCCGCCCTCTATGTGCTGAAATCTTGGTTGATGGCGATAAGGCATATGTAATTAGAGAGCGTCAAAAAGAAGAAGATATGTGGCTCAATGAGCGCATCATAGACGCTTAAACACCTAAATTCATTAATTAAAAAAAAGCGCTCGGGCTCATAGCCTTATGAGCGCTTTTCATTATTGGTTCAGATCACATTAAGAGAGCTTCCTAAACTTATAGGCTATGGGGGCGCTCTTATTAATAAGCTGCCAGATACTGTAATAAGAGGTTGTAATGCTAGTTAAATTTACCAAGATGCATGGCTTGGGTAACGACTTTATGGTGGTTGATTGTATTACCCAAAAAGTCTTCTTTAATAGTGACTTGATTAAACGTCTAGGAGATCGCCATTTCGGTGTAGGCTTTGATCAATTATTAGTAGTAGAGCCTCCTTATAGCCCAGAACTGGACTTCCATTATCGAATTTTCAATCAAGATGGCTCTGAGGTGCAAATGTGTGGCAATGGTGCCCGTTGTTTTGCACGCTTTGTAGTAGAACACAACCTTTGTAACAAGAAAGAAATTCGTGTGTCTACTGTTTCAGGTGAGCTAACTTTAGTACTAGAAGATGATGGCGAAGTTGTGGTTAATATGGGCAAACCTATCTTTGACCCTAAAAAAATTCCTTGTACTTTTGATAAAGAACAAGCTTGTTATGAATTGCCTCTAGATGACAATGCCTGTGGTATCAAAACTCTTAAGATAGGTGCTGTCTCCATGGGTAATCCTCATATGGTTACTCTAGTTGATGATGTAAATACTTGTTTTATTGATAGCTTAGGCCCTATTCTTGAGTCTCATAAGTGCTTCCCAGAGCGTGTTAATGTAGGCTTTATGCAAGTTATTAATCGTAGTGAAGTCAACTTACGTGTTTACGAGCGTGGCTGTGGTGAAACTATGGCTTGTGGCTCAGGCGCTTGCGCTGCGGCTGTAGTAGGTATGAAACAAGGATTACTTGATAATAAGGTTAAAGTAAATCTTCCAGGCGGAAGCTTACATATTAGTTATTCAGGAGAAGGCTCTTGCGTCATGATGAAGGGCCCTGCAACCACCGTCTTTGAAGGTGCTATTAATATTTAGCCCACCCATGTGCTCATTGGCACATGAGCTCATAGGCTCATAGGGCCATAGTACTAAAAGTACTATGGCCCTATGGGAGCTCTCCTCTTAAGATTTTGTCAATTATGATAGCCTCTAATTCCAAGGGCTAAAAGGCCCAAGGTAAACTCCTATTAGCTAATAGCTTTAATAAGGCTAATACTAGGCTTTTACCAATATAAAAACCTAAGCCAACACTTCTTAGGCAATTAGATCTCTAGCCTTCTACTAGCTTATAATTAGACATACTCAATTTATGTTAAGAGCAAGGAGGCTAATATGGATCAACCTAACTTTACATCTCAAGAGCATCCAAACCTTGCATTAACACCTGAGCAAAACAACTCCCCTAAAGCCCAGGCTCAAACCCTTGCTCAAGCGCAAGCCCATGCGCAATCCTATGCAAGTGCTAACCCTCCTCAGCAAGCTAACTACTACGATCCATCCCAGAACGCAGCGCCCGCCCCTGCTCCAAATAATGCTAATTATTGGCAGCAAAGTCCCATGGCAGGACAAGCCCCTGCTACAGTTCCAGCCCCTGCTCAAGGAGTTGATCAGAGCTATTTCCAAGGCCAGGCCTTATCCCCATTTCAGGGCCAAACCCAAGCTCAGGCTATGGCCCAAGCCCAGGCTCAAAACTTATATCAGCAAAACCAAGCTTCTAATGTTGCTTGTGCAAACCCAGCTTCCCCAGAGCAGGCACCTTTATCTTATGAGCAACAGCTGGCAGCTTATCAATATTCTCAGTACCAGCAGTTTTTACAATTCCAATCTTATTTAAAGCAAATGCAGGGGCAAAGTGGTATTCCTGTTGTTTCAGATACCCCTCAATCTCAGTTTGAGCAATACCAAGCATTTTTACAATATCAGCAATTTGTTCAAATGCAGCAGCAGGCTCAAATAGCCCAGCAATTGCAAGCTACCCATGCCCAGCAGCCCTGGCAAGCAGCACAAGTACCACAAGCTGCTATGCCGCCTTTTATGCCAGAACAGAATGCCTCCCAAAGCGCCGATGCCCTGCAGGGTCAGAACGCCTTGCAGGTGCAGAATGCTATGCATGGGCAGGGTGCTTTAGCTGGCCAAGATGAAGGTAATACCTTAGCAAGTGATGGCGCTAATAAGGCATCAGTAGTGGCCACTACAGTGGAAATTCCATCTGACGCTAAAGTTGATAAGGCTACAGCTCCAGATGCTCCCGCTACACCAGCAGCTACAGCCAAAGCAGCAGCTGCTGCAGCTGCTCCTGCAAGAGCTGCTGTAAAGGCAAGTGTAAAGGATGAGGTAAATGCTGGTGCGGTGGCGGGGGCAACTGTGGTTGCGCCCGCCCCTATGCTTAAGGGCGAGGTTGCAGCCGAGGTCAAGACCGAGGCTAAGGATGATGGTAGCTCTGCGGCTATAGAGAATGAGAGTGATAGCGCAGGGGATGATTTAAATTGGATAGCAGAGCTTAATCTTGATAGTAACAGTGATGAGCTTGATGAGGCTGATATTCTTACTTTTGAAAAAGAGTTGGCCCAGGAGCTTATGACAGAGCCTGCCTCTGCAGCTGATGCAGCTGCATCTGAGGAGGATGGCCATGATGGTGGGCAGGAGCTTGCTGAGCATGAGCCAGGGCTTGAGCCTGCTCGTGATGGGCAGGGGCAGGGGCAGGGGCAGGGGCTACGTATTGTAGGCAATAATAAGGCTTATAAGGCATCACAGGTAGATAAGCGCATTGATCCTATTACTGGCAGAAGACGTGATGGTGCTAAGAGCGTTGAGCTTTTTGAAGAAAATGAAGGCTTATATACTCTAGTTAATACTTATTTACGCTATTTAAAAATTGAAAGAGCCTATTCTTTTTTAACCATCAAGGCTTATAAAGAGGTGTTAGGTAGAGCCATTAAGTTTTTAGGCTATGGTATTGAGGATGATGGCTATGCTCTTACCTCTTGGCAAGAGGTTGGCAAAAGAGAGATTAGAGCTTTAGCTCGTAGCTTTAACTTTACTTTAGATAAAAAGCGTCATAGTAGCTCTTCGGTAGCTCACTCTTTACGCATTATGTCGTCATTCTTTAACTATCTGATTAAGAGCAAAATTATTATCTCCAATCCTATGGAGTTTATTACTGTACCTAAGGCAGCTAATACTTTACCAAGAGTTTTATCCTTAAATGAAATAGAGTTATTGTCAGAGCAAATGGATGGCGATAGTCCTAAGGATATTAGGGATTATGCAATAGAACAATTGCTCTTTGCCTCAGGATTGCGTGTTAGTGAGTTAGTTAGCCTGAATTTAGGCGATATTGACTTTGATATGAAAGAGGTAAGAGTAATTGGTAAGGGTGATAAGCAAAGAATTGTACCTGTAGGCAGATCTGCTCTTGAGGCATTACAGCGCTATTTAAGTTGTAGAGCTACTTTTAAGCCTGTAGATAATGCATTTTTTGTTAATCGTTTTGGTACTCGTCTTACAGTGCGTTCAGTATCCAAGTATATTAAGCAAGCTGCTAATAAGTGTGGTCTAGAGGGTAAAGTAACACCCCACAAATTACGCCACTCCTTTGCTACCCAATTATTGATTAATGGTGCAGATCTAAGAATGGTTCAAGAAATGTTAGGCCACGCCAATTTAGGAACCACTCAAATCTATACTCACGTAGATGTGGCTCATTTACGTGATGTCTACAATAAAGCTCATCCTAGAGCTACAGCTAAGGCCAATAGCGATGAGGTAAATCAAGAGTTAGATAAAAGTCTTGATATTCTCGATAATCTTACCAAGCAAGATGATGAGATTTAGCCCCAGCGCTTGAGTTGCATAGTGAAAGCTAAGGTACGGCCAGGCCACATAGCCATGCCAGGCAAGGGCAGGCCCATGCCTGGCTCATGCTTGGCATGGGATGATCGGGCGAGGTTTTGGTGTGAGGCTGGATAACTTTTTAGTTGGGGTTTAGGGGCGTTTGTGGTGGCTTGATGGCTTTTACAAGGATAAATCCCATTTTTATGGGGTTTTTGTACTTTAAGAAAACATGGGGCGGGCGAGTTTAGGGCCAGAAATTATGTAGTCAGGTTAATGTCCTACTATAATCTTGGGTAAATCGATTTAATGTTTTAGTTTGGCTAATCTTCAGGATGCATATATGGCAGAGTCACTAATTGATGGTTTAAATGAGCAGCAAAGAGAAATTGTTTTTGCTCCTTTATCCAATATTTTCGTAGTAGCTGGAGCAGGTACTGGCAAGACTAGGGTATTAATTTCTCGTTTGGTTTACTTGTTAGAAGAAGAGGGCTTAGAGCCTTGGCAAATTTTAGCCGTAACCTTTACTAATAAAGCTGCTCATGAAATGGAGGAGCGTTTAGTAGATGCTATGGGCTGGGAGCAAAACCAAGGTGTTTTGATGGCTACCTTCCATGGCTTTTGTAACCGTCTGTTACGCCGATATCATGTGGAAGCTAAGCTTCCTGCCAATTTTAATTTGATTACTAATAGTGATCAGGAAAATATTATTCGTCGTTTTTACGATGATTATGGTATTGAGCGCAAGAATCCTGATTATGGTGATTTTAAAGACTTGGAGCTTACCCCTAAGCAGGTAGTAATTCGTATCTCAAATTTAAAAGAGCAGGGAATGAGCCCTACTATTAGCGATGATAGTTTGGATGTGCTCCTAAAAGATTTGGCCAATATTTGGAAAAACACCAGTGCTGATGAGCTTTTTGCTATAGCTTATGCTTATTATCAAAGAGTGTGTGCTAAGGCAGGCTTGGTTGATTTTGCCGATCTCTTAATTAAAACCTTGGATATGCTCTTAAACAATCAAGATATTAGAGAGCACTTACAGCATCGTTACCGCTATATTTGTGTAGATGAGTTCCAAGATACTAACAATATTCAATACCAGCTGCTTATGGCTTTAAAAGGCCCTAAGAATCATATCTTGGTAGTGGGCGATGATGATCAGTCAATCTATGGCTGGAGAGGCGCAAATAGCAAGAATCTTAATAAGATTTGCCAAGATATATCTGATATGCAAATTTATGAGCTGAGTATTAACTATCGCTCCACTCAAAATATTTTGAATGTAGCTAATGCTGTTATTTCCTACTCTAATGATCGTTTAATCCAAAAGTTCTTAATTAATCCTTCCTCTTATGAGCTCTCTAAAGATTATGACATTAATTTATTAATGTCTTTGCCTACAGATAAGGTGATGCAAGCTTTAAATGCTATTGGAGCACCAAGTGCTGCTAACATGCCTTTAGATCATTTCTTAAGAACTATTAGTTTTAGATATCGTGAAGCTTTAATTCAAGAGTTAGTAAATAAAGACGTGCTCTCAATGTCTGACTTGCAAGCACGTGAGGCTTCCAAGTGGCAGTGTAAAGACCTGGATAATAACTCTAATCCTAAGGTTAAGTTTGTTCGTATTTGCCCATCATCGGTAGCTGATGGCGTATTTGTCGAAAAAGTAGTCAAAGCTATGCTCAAAAAAGGCTACAAGTATGAGGATATTGCTGTTTTATATCGTAATAACTCATTGTCAGCCAATATTGAATCAATACTAAACCTTAATGATATTCCGTACCAAGTTTACGGCGGCTTAAAGTTTTATGAGCGTTCTGAAATTGCTGATGTAATTAGTTATTTGCGCCTCATTGCCAATAGTAATGACAATGTTGCCTTTAGCCGCATTATTAATACCCCTAAAAGAGGTATTGGACAGACAGCTGAAAGTAAGCTTACCACTTATGCAGATGCCTGCGGTTTATCTTATTATGAGGCTCTAGCCAATATTATCCACAGCAATGATAAAGAGAGTCTTAAGCTGGTTAAAAAGTTTATTCCTTTTTACGAGATGATTGAGTCTTTACGTGCTTTAGTTAGTCGTCTTAGCTTGCCTGATTTAATTGTTAAGCTCTTAGAGACCTCAGGCCTTGATAAGTATTATGAACAGCTTGATAGTAAAGAGCGTTCAGCTCGTTATGGTGTATCCCGTAAGGATAATATCGTTCAGTTAATTAGTAATGCTGAAAACTTTTGTAACCTCCATGAAAACTCTAATCAAGAGCTCAAGGTTGTTTCCTCTGAGGTCATTGAGCAGCTTATGGCCAATCAAAATCTTGAGGCTGCTCCTGGGCAGGGGGTATTAAATATTAAGGAAGAATCTTCATTTGCGCTTACTAAAGAGCAAATGCAAGCTAATTATGAAAACTTTATTGCTTTTCTTTCTAGTGCTACTTTAGCTGCCTCTACTGAATCTACCGCTCAGGGTACTGAGATAGAAAAAGGCGTTAACCTTATGACTATACATGCCTCTAAAGGATTAGAGTTTCCTGTAGTGGTTGTTATTGGTTGTGAGGAGGGTATTTTGCCTTCTTATCGAGCAGAAGACTTTGAAGAGGAAAGGCGTTTGGCCTATGTGGCATTTACTCGTGCTATTAAGCATCTTTTTGTATGCTTTGCCCAAGAGCGTCAACGAGGCTATGGTCACTTTATGGAAGATAAAGCTACACCTAGTGTCTTTATCAAAGATGTGGCTCAAAAGTATAATGATGAAGAGGATAAGGAGCTCTTGCCTTATAGCGTATCTCGCTTTGAGGGTTTTTAGTTATCTTTTGTAACTACCCCAGTCTAAAATGGAATGGTGCTCATTTTGGGCTGGGGCTTAGTGCTTAGTTAGGTTCGTTTTCTTCTAAACATCTCTTTTTGGAATCATTGTGGCAGGATCTGCCTCAAAGATACTGCCATACTCGCAAACATCGTAGCAAGCACCGCACTCAATACATAATGCCTCATCAATGGAATGATGGCCTTTTTCGTCAACAATAATTGCATCACATGGGCAGGCATCTAAACAAGAGCCGCATTGGGTACAGGTATCTTCATCAATGTAAAACATATGTGCCTCAATTACATTATTATCATGCTAAATAAAGTGCTACCTAGTAAGTAATTGGCGTAGTATGTGTAATAAACTTACAACTAATTACCGCTAGGGCTTACAGTAAACTGGGAAAAGAGATAAAACTGGGCTGATTAATTATAGTACTAGCATTCAAAATTTGAAAACTTGCTTAAATAATTATAGCTAGCTCTAATGTTATTTTAATTTTCACTTTAAGAAAGTTGATTGGTTATGCAAAATATTATTGAAAATTTGGCTGTTGTTCATCAGCAAATCAAACTTGATGCACAAAATGCTGGTCGTAAGGAAAGTGACGTAACTTTATTGTGTGTCTCTAAAACTAAGAGTGAAGATATGATTAAAGCTGCTTATCAAGCAGGTGAGCGTCATTTTGGTGAGTCCTATGCTCTTGAGGCGCAAGGTAAGATCACAAGCTTGAAAGCACAAGGTTTTAACGACATTATTTGGCATTTTATTGGCCCTATTCAATCAAATAAAACTAAGCATATTGCCTCTCATTTTGATGTGGTTGAAAGCGTAGATCGTATTAAGATTTTAGATCGCTTAAATGAGCAAAGACCTGATGGTTTGCCTGTACTTAAAATCATGATTCAGGTAAATATTTCTCAAGAAGAACAAAAACAAGGTTGTGAGGAACAAGAGCTTGAGGCTTTACTAGAGCATGCTGCAAGATTGCCTAAGCTTAAAGTGATTGGTTTAATGGGTGTGGCCCGTATTGATGCCCCTGATGAGGAGCTCAATGCCTCATTTGCCAAACTTAAAGCTTTAAAAGATCAATATGCTAAGCACTATCCTGAGCTAACTGAGCTTTCTATGGGCATGACAGCCGATATGGCCCAAGCCATTTGCCAAGGATCCACTGAGGTTCGTATTGGTAGTGCTATTTTTGGTGCCCGTGACTACTCTAAGGCTAAAGCCTAAGGTAAGGCTAAAGCCCTTAGGGCAAAGCCTGTAGGCTAAGCCTTAAGGCTTAGCCTTGGGCCTTGGTTCTAGCCATGGCCTTGGCTAGAGCCTTGGCCATAAGGCCAGGGGGCTTGGGGGCAATTTATTTAACCTTCCTAAGGTGTAACTATGCATTTTATTGTAGGCTTTAGGGATAATTTGGTTTTTTGTTAGGTTGTATTTTATGAGTCAGTTAAAAATCGCATTTATTGGCGGTGGCAATATGGCCACTTGTATCTTTAATGGTATTGTGAAAACTCGTAACCATGAAGACCAAATTATGGTGTCTGGCCCTCATTTAGAAAAGTTAGCACATTTTAAAGAGCAAGGTGCCTTAGTTACTAGCGATAATATTGAGGCATTAAAGTTTGCTGATATTGTATTTTTAGGGGTCAAACCTCAAATCATGCCTGAGGTTTTAGATGAGTTAAAGGGTAGTGGTGTTGATTATACTAATAAGCTCTTTATCTCTATGGCAGCAGGCTGGCGCTTTGAGGCTTTTTACTCTCGTTTAGGCCCATGTAAATTTATTCGTATTATGCCTAACACCCCAGCACAATTAGGTTTAGGCCTAACCTCTATGTGCTGTGGATTGGATGTTAATAAAGAGCAAGAGGCTTTATGTTTAGAGCTATTAAGTGGCCTTGGTAAGACTGTCCTTACTGATGAGGAGGGCATCAATAGCTTAGGTGCGCTAGCAGGCTCTGCCCCTGCCTTTATGTATCGCTTTATGGAAGCTTTAGTAAATGAAACCCAAAAGCGAGGTTTTTCCAAAGAAGAGTCCCGTGCCATTATTGAGCAAATGGCATTAGGTACTGCACAAATGGTTATCCACAATCAAGATAAGGATATAAGTGCTTTACGTGAGGCTGTAACCTCCAAGGGTGGAACTACTTTCCAAGGTTTAGCACAAATGACTGAGTACAAGTTTGAGGAAATGATGTCACAAGTAATTGAGGCTTGTTTGCGTCGTACTCATGAATTTGAGAATATGTTTAAATAAGTTTTGTTCATTTAGGAGAATATGAGTTTATGTCAGCAGGAGCTTTCTGGACTTTAATGTATTTTGCCACTGCTATAGTAATGCTCTTTCAATTTAGAGCGCTGTTGCAAAGTAGTAGTGCTGATTATTACCATCCACTTACTCAAGCTGTAACTAAAATGACTAATCCTTTAGTCAATATCCCTGTATGGCGCAATATTAGATTGGGCAGCTTTTTTATGGCTGGCATTATTGTGTCTTTACTCTTAAGCGTGGTTATTTGGCTATTTAGTGCTTTAGTATTAGTTAATATGCCAATTACTTTTGCTCTTTGTGGTGCTTTAATCTTGTGCATTAAGAGCTTTGGTTATTTATTAATTGTCTTGTTATTAGTACAAGCTTTATGTTCTTGGCTCCCAGCTACACGCTCTTTGAGCTATTTATTAGGACAGGCTACCTCCCCAATTACCGCTCCAGTTCAAAGAATTATTCCTCCAATTGGTATGATTGATATCTCTTTGATGGTGGTATTAATTGCTCTTTATGCTCTCAATGCTCTTATTTATAAGGTGTTAGTAAATGTAAGCCCAGAGCTCTTCTTCTTGTGGCGTAGCTTATAAGAGCTTTTGTTGTTTAGTTAGTAATAATCAAGCCTCCGAACTTAAGCTATTGTTCTTAAATAGCGCTTAAGCTCGGAGGTTTTGTATTTTTTCTCATTAATTTATAGGTCTTTTGGGAGCCTTAAGCTTTTGCTAGCATTAATTTTTGCTAAAATAAGGCATTATTTTGCTTAGCCATGGTTGGCTTCAAGCCTTTAAACAATTTCATAGTTTCTAAGCGGAGCTTTTTGATGTATAAAATCCTGGCCTCAGTGATGCTTAGCCTCACATTTGCCATCACTGCTTGTAGCAGCTCAAATTACAATAGTGACGAAGTTCCTGATGTATCGCCAGAGAACCTTTATAATGTAGCTAAGGCCAATATGGCTACTGGTGATTTTGGAGTAGCTCGTCGTTACTTAGAAGCCCTTGATTCTCGATATCCTTTTGGCGATTTAAGTGCTCAAGTACAATTAGACTTAATCTATGTCTATTATAAGGAGCGTCAAAGTGACCTGGCCTCAGCCCAGATCGCTCGCTTTATCCGTTTAAGCCCAACTCACCCAAATATCGATTATGTTTACTATATGAAGGGCTTAACTGAGATTCAAAAGCGCTCTGACTTAATTCAAGATTATTTTGGTCTAGATCGCTCTCAAAAAGATCCAACCAACTATTACAACGCTTTTAATACTTTTAGAGACTTAGTTCAGTCCTATCCTAATAGTGTTTATACTGCCGATGCTTTAAAGCGCATGATCTATATTAAAGATGAGTTAGCTAAGAGAGAGTTAGCTATTGCTCAGTATTATTCAGATCGTGGTGCTTATGTTTCTTGTATCAACCATACTAAGAATATTCTCTACTCTTTTAGAGATACCAAATCATTACAGCCTGCTATGGAGTTAATGATTAGATCTTATGATCGTCTCCATTTAGAAGGCCCTAAAGCTACTGTTACTAAGCTTTATAAAGATACTTTTGGTCATGAACCACAGTACTTAGCTCCAGCTTATGCTCGTGAACAAAAATACACTATTGTTTTAGATAGCCCTGAAACTGCTTCATCTAAAGATGAGGGTAGCTGGCTGGATTCTTTAATGTTCTGGAAGTCCGATAAAGACTCTGATGTACCAAATCAAATTCCAGCTTTACAAGAGTAGTTGCTAGTCAAATACCAAAGTTAACAAAAGCCCGTATATTGCGGGAAACAAAAGCCCGTATGTTGCGGGCTTTTTGTTTGGTATTAATTAACTAAGCTTTTTTAGGATAAACCCATGTCCCATCGTGCTTTTAACTATGACCCACCTTTAGTGCCTTTTTTAGATATCTTGTATGAAGATAATGACATTATGGTGGTAAATAAGCCATCTACTATTTTATCTGTGCCTGGTAAGTTAAAGATTTATCACGACAGTATTCTCTCTCGTGTTAAGAGCATTTATGAAAATGCCTTTGCTGTCCATCGTTTAGATTATGGTACCTCTGGTGTAATGGTAGTAGGCTTAAACAAGGCTGCTATTTCTAATTTGGGCAAGCAATTTATTAGTCGTGATGTTAAAAAAGTTTATGTTGCTTGGGTAGATGGTCATCTTGAAGGGACAGGAGCTGTAGATCTGCCTTTAATTTTAGATATTAATAATAGACCTTATCAAAAGGTAGATTTTGAGGTAGGAAAACCAGCTTTAACTTATTATCAGGCACTATCTTATGATGATAAGCGTAATTGCACCTTTGTCCGCCTTTACCCACAAACAGGTCGCTCTCACCAGCTTAGAGTGCATATGCAGCAAACAGGACACTCTATTTTAGGTGATCATCTGTACGCCACCGATGCCATCTATGAGTGTGTGCCTCATCTTAATTTGCATGCTGCTTTATTAAGCTTTAAACATCCAAGCACTAATGAGCCTTTAAGCTTTTGTGCTCCAGCACCTTTTGAGCTACCTAAAGGCTGTGAGCCTCAGATTTCGTGGCTTGATGAGGACTTAAGCACCTTGGTTAGCAAAACTACCAATACTATGCTTAAAGAGACGCATTTAGATGCTTTAAACAGCAAATATTCTCCACAATAAGATAAGAGCCAGTAGCAATGCTACTGGCTCTTTTAGATCAAAGCTACTGGCTCTTTTAGCAAGATTACTTGCCGTGGTATTTTTTAATGAGATTAAACGCAGCTTGAATATCTTGGGCTTTTTGCGTGTACAAGGTTACCATTTCAGGAGGTAAGCCTTGGGCGGCTAAACGATCTGGATGGTATTTAAGCATGAGCTTTTTATGAGCCTTTCTAATCTCATCCCAAGGAGTATTAGCTGTTACTCCTAAGATCTCATAAGCAGTAGATAATTCACTTTTACCTGATTGACTGCTATAGCTATTCTCGTGCTGAGAATAAGAGCGCTCTTGGTATTCATTTCTGCTGTTATGAGAGTAGTTGTTCTCTTGCTCCTGATATGAGCCATGGTCTTGGTAAGAGCCCTGGTTATGGTAAGAGCTGTGCTCTTGGTAGCCTTGGTGTCCTTGGCTTTGGTTTTGGCCTTGGCCTTGTTGGTGGCTACGTGACTCATAAAAGTCGCGGGCAAAGCGGGAAAATTGTTGCTCTGCTAAACGCACCTTGATGAGCTTTTCCATTTGTGAGACTGGAACATCCATAGCAATGGCGATATTGAGTAAGCGCTCATGCTCACCTTGGGTTAGCTCTTCATCAGCAATGGCTACACCCACTTGGATTTCCATTAAGAAGGCCAGCATGGTAATGTTGGAGCCAACAATACCACGTAACTTTAAAGCCTCATCTCTTAAGTCAAAACTATCTGATTTGCCGTAGTTAAAGCTTTCAATAGCAAGGCTACGCATATGCTCATCGAGGTTCATGGCTCTCATAATATGCTCAGACTGCTTAATATGAGATTCATTAATACGGCCAGCACCACGAGAAACATAGCCCATTAATCTAAAGGTTGATTTAATAATAAGCTCATGCTCGTAGCGCTTATTGCCTCTACCCGAAAAAGCATTCCTGGTCTCTAATACTTCGTTGTAGGCTTCATTTTTTGGCTTATCATGAAAGAAATAGCCAATAGCAAAGCCGATAATAGCGCCAAAGCCACCAAAGAATAAACCTATAATTGTGCCAATAATGCGGCCTTTCCAAGTCATGTAATGCCTCAACTATAACATGCCCATGTACTTAAGAGTTAGCTAAAGCTAACTTCCATACCCTCGAATGTACCTTTGCCAGACTTGTGATCATCGACAATTGACTGAGCAAGAAGAGGTAGATCTTTGCCTGCTTCTTTATCACGTTTAGAGGGTTTAGATCTTAGTACTCTATTTCTTAAGC
>NZ_JALKIM010000042.1 GCF_023050945.1 Anaerobiospirillum sp. NML120448
CTCTAACCTTTTTAATGCACTCTTCTAAGACCTTAAAGTCTATCGGCTTGGATACATGGTAGTTCATACCTGCATCGATTGAGGCTTTAATATCCTCAGAGAAGGCATTAGCTGTCATAGCAATAATAGGTATGGTCTTAGCATTAGGCTTATCAAGAGCTCTAATTTGTTTAGTAGCCCCCAAGCCATCTAAGCGAGGCATTTGTACGTCCATTAAAATCAGATCGTACTCATCCTCTTTACTATTCTTAAATGTCTCTACAACCTCAACACCATCAGCACAAACTTTACAGATGGCACCTCTCATATTAAGGAGATCTACTAAGATTTCAGAGTTAAGCTCATTATCCTCTGCGGCTAAAACCTTTAAGCCATTAAATACATTACAAATGTTGCACTCAGGATCGTTTGTATCCTCATGCTCTTTATTAGTAATAGAGCCAATAGCTTGTTTTAAACTACTAATAAACAATGGCTTATTCAAGAAAGTTGCAATGCCACAGTCCATAGCTTCGACTTCAATATCTGAGTAGTCATAGCTAGTAAGCAAGATAATAGGTATGTCTTTAAATTCTGTACTATTTAACTGTTTTGCCACTTGCAGGCCATCTTCATTCTCAAGCTTAAGATCAAGCAAAATAAGATCTGGCCTATTGTTTTGTTCAGTTAAGGACTTAAGCTGATCTAGCGCATGTTTACCATTAACTGCGTGATAACAATTAACTTGTACATCATTTAAGATGCTTTGCACTGACATAAAGTCATTGGCTACATCATCAACTACTAATACAGTTTGAATGCCTTTATTCTTAAAGAAATCAAGATCGTTGACCTCATTACCTTGAATCATAAAGGACAAATGAACTGTAATAGTAGTGCCGTGTTTCTCTTTACTCTTAATATCAATAGTACCGCCCAATAAGTTAACCAAGCTATTAGTAATGGTCATACCAAGACCTGTACCTTGAATCTTTTCGTTAATAACATTATTAGAGCGAGAGAAAGGCTCAAAAATATGCTTTAAATATTCCTCAGACATGCCCATACCATTATCAGAAACGGTAAAGAAGAAGCTGGCAATATTATTAGAGTGCATCTTACCCTCTGTTACTTCAAGACGGACTTGACCACCTACTTGAGTATATTTAACAGCATTAGAGAGTAGATTTAATAAAATTTGGTTTATTCTTAAATCATCACCAATTAATAGTTCATGCTCAATATTATTAACAATAATCTCAAAAGCCTGATGGCGCGAGTGAGCTTGAGGGCGCACAATATTATTAATATTATCAATCAACTCACCTAAGCAAAACTCACGAGTATTTACTGAAACCTTGCCACTTTCAATTTTTGACATGTCCAAAATATCATTGATTAAACCTAGCAAGTGTTTTGATGAGGCAGTGATTTTACGAGAGTAATCTTCAACTTTTTGAGGTTTATTACTATCACGATTTAATAGAGTACATAGGCCTACAATAGCATTCATAGGCGTACGCAAATCGTGACTCATAGCGCTTAAGAAATTACTTTTAGCTTTATTAGCTTGCTCAGCCTCGTTATAAGCCTGAGCCGTCATAGCACGCATATGCTTTTCTTTTTCTAAAGCAGAGAGTAACTCTAAAGAGCCAATCTTATTGCGTGTAGATAGATAGGCAATGACTACAGCTACTAGCAAGAAGAAAGCAAAGCCATAAAATACATCCAATAAAGAAAGCCAACCAACTTTTGGCACTACACTTAAGGTTACTCGACGACCTGAGATTAGTTTAGAGTAGGAAACACAATCTTCAATAGTATGTTTCTCTAAAGTAGAGCCAATAGGGATAGCTTCATTTTGATTGGTCATAGTAAATAAATACTCATAACCTTGTCTTGCAAGATCAGTTAAGCCAAAAGGTTGCACAACATCTGGTAAGGCTAGACTAATAGCACTAAATCCCCAAAAGGTTCCATCTTCAAAGTAAACAGGATTGCGAGCTACCATAGCAATACCACCTTGAATAAACTTACGAGGGCCATCAATAGTGGTTAATCCTGAGAGCATCGCATATTGCGCTGTCTCTTTAGTAGCATCACGCTCTAATACCCTATCACCCATAGCTTTTTCATTACCTGCCATAGGATATGAGTAGCGCATTACACCTTTAGGCAAGAGGAAAATACCCTTAATGGCTGAGGAGTCATAAAGCATAGAGGAAAAGAAGTTAAATTCATGAATGAATGCTTGGCCATCTTCTGCTTCCATCATAATGCGCATATTTTTATCGCCCATAGAGTGCAAAAAGCCCTCTAACATGTCGGTTTTTTCAAGCATATTATTTAAGATGATTTCGACATGAGCAACTGTTTCTTGCGCCATAGAACGAGCTAAATCACGACGAGACTCAATAATTTGATAAATAAAGAGCAGGAAAATGGCCAGTAATACGCTAAATGTAACCATAAAGCGCACTATAAAGTACTTATAGAATGACCTACTCGTCACTACTCGTCGCATAGTCATTGGCATTTACAATAGAGGCTAAGCCCCCTCCTAAAACTACAAAGCAAGACATGGTGCTAAATAATAATTAGCTCCAGTTCCTACCTTAAAATAAGGCACTCCAATCTTATTATTGTTAGTTTGTAAGCATGTGTTTTAATAATAAGCGGCATAATGAAACTTACTGCTCTCAAGAGGGTTAAATATATTTAGATTCACTTACTAAGTATTTAACAACTACTTTAATAAAGCTTATTTTAGCTCCAAGCTAAAACCATGCCTAAACCGAAACTCAATACCTTAAAACTATTACTAGGTAGGATTAACTTTCATCCTGTCAGCAGTAAAGTACCACCTTCAATAAACCTTCATTGATACAGTATTAATAATATACTACCACCATTAAATGAAAATATATCTATACTATGAGCATGCTCAAAAATTGACCAAAAATTCCTCTTTTTACAGACGATTTAGCACTTTTTGTTAAGTAGTTTAATAATTAAATCTACATATAGAACATTATCAATAATCATCTCACCTCCTAATTTACTTTCCTTGCCCCTATCTTTTATTGACAGCCACTCCCTGCAATGACCTGCCACGCCATGCCACTCCACTCCCCGCCCAGCAATAGCCTACCGCACAACACAACGCCACGCCACTCCCCGCCCACAGCCATAGCAAGCCCTTAAACAGTGGTGCTGCTGATTATTGGAACTTTGCTTCATCTGCGCACACAGCCTAAAAAGCAGGTTGAAGGATAAGCTAATTAGCTACACACATGTAGATCTACTGCGCTATGCTACTTACCTGATTGGGATAATAATGAATAGTAAACAGCAGCCATTGGCTCTAAGACAGTAAATTGTGGATGATGGATAGAGGCAGAAGGATAGCTAGCAGATGCTGCATCAAGCAGCCATTGACAGTAGCAGAAGCCTTAGAGACTGTTGCCTGTGTATGGTTGCCAGAGGGCTATTACGGCGAGATGAGTGTACAGATAAGATAAGCAAAAACCCCCAGCAAAAACTGATTCTGATGGGGGTTTGGTAAAAGAATGTAATTACTTAACTACAAGCCTTTGTTCTAAGATTGGGTTTGCATTAGTGCTCACGGGTAGCAGCAAAATTAACCTTTGGATAACGCTCAATAGCTAAATTCAAGTTAACACCTGAGGTAGCTAAGTAAGTAAGGTTGTCACCACCGTCGAGTGCTAAATAAGTTGGAACCTTATCTTTAAGTTCCTCAATAGCTTTAGCATCATCACTAGTTACCCAACGTGCGGTAGTAACATTGACATTCTCGTAAGTAGCTTCAACATTGTATTCGTGCTTTAGACGAGATACTACTACGTCAAACTGGAGCACACCTACTGCACCTACAATTAAATCATTATTAATCAGAGGTCTAAATACCTGTACTGCACCCTCCTCAGAGAGCTGTACTAGACCTTTTAATAATTGCTTTTGCTTGAGTGGATCACGTAAGCGAATGCGACGGAACAATTCAGGAGCAAAGTTTGGAATACCGCTAAAGTGTAGCTCTTCGCCCTCAGTAAAGGTATCACCAATACGAATAGTACCGTGGTTGTGAATACCAATAATATCGCCTGCAACCGCCTCAGTAGCTAAGTCACGCTCGCCTGCCATAAAGGTAACAGCATCAGAGATTTGTACATCACGACCAATACGTACATGACGCATTTTCATGCCTTTCTTATAAGAGCCAGAAACTAGGCGCATAAAAGCAATACGGTCACGGTGCTTAGGATCCATATTGGCTTGAATCTTAAAGATAAAGCCTGATAACTTCTCCTCATCAGCCTTAACCTCACGACTATCAGCGTGACGTGGTAATGGAGTTGGAGCCCAGGTGGTTAAACCATCGAGCATGCAATCTACACCAAAGTTACCTAAAGCTGTACCAAAGAATACAGGGGTAAGTTCACCAGCTAAGAAAGCTTCCTCATCGAAGTTATTAGAGGCCATGGAAATAAGCTCCATGCTCTCACGTAACTCTTTAGCTAAATCCTCACCTACAGCCTCGTCAACTTCCTTATTGTCTAAGCCCTTGATGGTACGGCGCTCTTGGATATGGAAACCCTCACCAGAGTGATAGAGAATAACCTCATCACGTAAAATGTGATAAATACCCTTAAAAGACTTACCAGAACCAATAGGCCAAGTAATTGGAGCACATAAAATCTTAAGCTCAGATTCAACTTCATCTAAGAGCTCTAAAGGATTACGGGTCTCACGGTCGAGCTTGTTCATGAAAGTTAAGATAGGAGTATCACGTAAGCGAGTAACCTCCATTAACTTTCTGGTACGTTCCTCAACACCTTTAGCAGCGTCGATAACCATTAGACATGAGTCTACAGCGGTAAGCACACGATAAGTATCTTCAGAGAAGTCTTCGTGACCTGGAGTATCAAGCAAGTTAACAACGCAATTATTATAAGGGAACTGCATAACTGAGGTGGTAACAGAAATACCACGCTCTTTTTCCATGGCCATCCAGTCAGACTTAGCAAAAGAGCCAGTACTACCACGTCCTTTTACTTCACCTGCACGCTGAATGACGCTTCCGAATAACAATACCTTCTCAGTAATGGTTGTTTTACCTGCATCAGGGTGAGAAATAATAGCAAAGGTACGTCTTTTAGAGACCTCTTGCAAAAAGTTCTGATCTGCCATAGCTAAAACCAAATATAACGCTGATATTAAACCCAGCGCACAACTAAAAACTTGCAGCTAAACCAGACATAAAGAGAGCTTTAGCCAAGCCATGTCTGCTCACGAGCCACGTAAAATTTTTAGGCCTAAAGCCCAAATAATTGACGTGCTATTTTAGCACAAAGCCCATAAGTTACCATATTTGCGGCATCTTATGGGCTAAGTATTAAGGTTAGTAGTATTAGCTTTGCTAAGCTAAGTTTCGCTAAGCGTAGCTTGCGTAGCTACGACTAGTCTAGGCCGTCAGGTAATGGGAAGACACGGTGAATTTGTTCATCACCAGTTAAAATAACCTCGCTACCACCCTTTTGAGCTAATACTTTAAGAATATCTTGCACAATATACTCTGGCACTGAAGCACCAGCAGTAACACCTACTTTAGTGGCTCCTGCAAGCATTTCATCACTAATACCCTCACAGTCGTCAATAAGATATGAACGTACGCCCATGGATGAGGCTACTTCACTAAGACGCTTGGAGTTAGAGCTATTTTTAGAGCCAGCTACAATTACTAAGTCGCACTCTTGAGCTAAGGTCTTTACCGCAGCTTGACGATTCTGGGTGGCAAAGCAGGTATCATCATTTTTAGGGCCCTCAATAAAGGAGAATTTCTCTTTAAGAGCCTTTACGGTTAAAGCTGTCTCATCAATTGATAAAGTAGTTTGGGTAGCAAAGATAGCCTTATTAGAAACAAGGTCTAATTTTTCAACATCTTGAGGGGTCAAAATTACATGAACCTTGTCCTCTGGGCCATCATATTGACCAACAGTACCTACCACTTCTTGATGTCCAGTATGGCCAATAATAACTACCTCTTTTTGCTCTTTAGCTGCACGAGACACCTTAAAGTGCACACGATTAACTAAAGGACAAGTAGCATCAATTACTATGAGTTTTAAAGCATTGGCAGCCTCAACTGTCTTAGTGCCTACTCCGTGAGCTGAGAAAATTACTACCTTATCCTCAGGATTAGGGATTTGTGATAAGTGCTCAACAAAATGAGCACCACGAGAGGCTAAATCAGCGACTACATGCTTGTTATGCACCACTTCATGAAGAACATAAACCTTTTGAGTACCATATTTTTCTAAGGCACGATTAACAACGGCAATAGCACGCTCCACGCCTGCACAAAAGCCACGGGTTCTGGCCAGATAAACCTTAAAACTCACTATTTATATCCTCATGATTAGCCTGTAGGTCGTTATATTTGCGCTTATGACTTGGTCGGCTTGAGTCACGCTCAATTAAATCCTGCTCAATCTTGACCGAAACACCGCCTTTAAAGAGCTCAAAGTTTTGTTCTAAATCAAAGATAAAGCGAGCAAAATTCCTATAATCAGGAGCCATAGTAGACAAGGCTGGCGTGATATAGATATCAACTGTTTCATTATCAAAACCAATGAGGCCGATTTTTTCAATCAGCTCAGGGGCATGTTCTCTTAAACACTTGATAAAGCCCACACCAATCATATCGCAGCCACACATTATGCCATCATAGCGCTCATATAACTTGTTTTCGATAAATATTCGCCCTGCCTGATAGCCAGACTCAATAGAGAACCTACCTTCAAAAACATAAGGCTCAAAATCAATGCCATGTTCTTTTTTGAGTTTTTCGCAAGCTGCAAAATAACCATCACGTCGTAATTTACCTGATAGCTTTTCAATATCACCGCCTAAATGCATTAGACGAGTAAAGCCATTATCATAAAGGTGCTCACAGGCTCTAATAGCAGAGTTATAGTCATTAGAATATAAACATCTTACGCCCAAAGAAGTGTCTACAGTTTTATCTAACACAATGATATGACGCTTATTAGTGGCAATACGTGGTATAAAGTTAGAATCATCATTTAAGCCAATAAACACAGCGCAGCTAATTCTATGGCTATCAAAAGCATCATTAATGCTATTTACTACATCATCTTCATTCTCTTCAGGCAAAATTACATCATACATAACGGTATAACCGCATCTTTTAGCCTCTAAGACAATAGCTGTTAGTAAAGAACTATCATAATGTGAGTTAATACGAGAATATGAAGGTAAATCAAAACAAGTAGAGAAATAAACACCTATAACCTTAGGACTAATGCCCCTTAAGGCCTGTGATGCTACATTAGGCTTGTAGTTATATTTTTTGATGATATCAAGCACCCTTTGCTTAGTTTCTTCAGGGATATCAGGATAATCATGCAACACTTTAGAAACTGTTGAGCGTGACACGCCTGCCAGTTTAGCTATTTGGGTACTATTCATAAAAAAACAATCTCAATGAATCGTCAGAAAACTAGCTGCCCTAATATATAAGTTAAAGCCTAATAGCTTCATGTCTTGTAAGCACCTACCTTCAAGAGAGTAAGTCTTAATCCTTAATGACTTCTCTCTATTTAGGATAAGTCTTAGTTAAAAGTAAGCTTAACCACAAGCCTATAGCCAGGTCAGGCCAAGCCAAGCCAGATCAGGTCTGGCAAGGTCATGCCAGGCTAGCTCGGGGCTAGATAATGGCTAACCAAGGGTTAGGCTGGGCTGGCAAGGCATAAATGGGCTTTGTCTTAGGTTGTCTGATCTGTTAATACTATTGGCCATAAAGAGAGAAATAGTAAACTACAACTTAACTATTTAACTCCTTACCCTGCATTAATCTGCGTTACAAACTGCATTTACAGAATTAAGTAGACAAAAAAAACTACTAGAGCTCGATCAAGGGAGCGGTAATTTTCACTAGACGACTATTAAGCTGCCAAATTTTTCACATTAAGCAACGGCAGCAATTAATTTTGCACAAGAAAACAACTACTAGATTTAGATCTCGTCATTTGATCCTTTTAGTATAAGCTTTCTTGGTCAAGTTATTATCAATAATTATTAATAATCACCAAGCTAACCTTAGCTAACTATTAATCAGTTACGAAACTAAAGAACACTTTATTACGAAATATGTTCGTAAATACCCCTATTATTACGCTCTAATACTATAAAATCAAGTCAGTTGTACTCATGAGTGCATTTAGCTCTTGCTTTGATATTTTTTCTGCCTTATCAATTTGACAACTGCCTATATTTCCCTTTTTAAACGTGACATGGCTCATATTTTGGCTAAATCCTAACTGTAATTTGTGAAGCACCTCACGCTTTAATTGTGTCTAAATTATTTTTTCTTTTTATAATTCCCCTAAATAACACGTGTTCGTAATTATTCGTTATTTGCTAAGCATTACGAACATGTTCGCCATCTATTTTTAACCTTTTAGCTCCATTTGTGTGTGAGGAGATGTAATTTCATGATTAAACAAGAACTTAATTGGGCATTTTTACGCACTTATGTACAAGTAGAAAATGAGCAGACCCCAGATCTTAAGGTAAGCTACCAATTACGCACTGTTGACTCTTGTCAACTTGACTGCGAGTTTAATCACGAAACTCTTTTAACCACAGAGCAGGTTAACGAAAGTGGCTTATACGGTGATCAGAACTTTAAGGACAATATCAATAAGGTTTGGTATTTAGACTTAACTTTAAGCTCTGATAAACCTATTGTGATGCCTAAGACCTTAATTGATGTACGCCTTCCAGTAGATAACATCCAATCTTTATGGCTCCCATCTATCCAAGCTCCAGGCAAGAACTATCGTGCAAAGGGCATGCTTGAGTATTATGCCAATGTCACTACTCATATTTGCCATATTGCTCCTATGGGTGCTTTTTACTCTGCTGAGGGCATCAATAAATTATCTTTTGCTCTTAGCGATTGTAAGAATGTAGTTACCTTAACTGGTGGTGCCTACGAAGAAGAAGAGTGCGCTCGCTTTACCTTTACCCTCTTTGAGGCTCCTAGTGCTCCTGTTTCTCAATACCAAGTTAGCTTACGTTTAGATAGCAGCGCTATGAATGTTTTTAATGCTGTTAAGAACATTTCCCGCTACTATGAGCGCTCTTTAAACTTAGATGTTATGGGCGTACCTGAGGCAGCTTTAGAGCCTGTTTACTCCACTTGGTATGCTTTTTTACAAAACTTAAGCGCTCAAGAAATTGAAGATCAATGTGCTATTGCCGCCTCTTTAGGCTGTAAGACTGTAATTGTTGATGATGGTTGGCAGACCGACGACAACAACCGTGGCTATAGCTATTGCGGCGACTGGGAGGTTTCAAAGCGTCGCTTCCCTAACATGAAAGAGCACGTAGCCAAGGTGCATGCTCTAGGCATGAAGTACATGTTATGGTTCTCTGTTCCTTTTGTTGGTGGCAAGTCTAAAAATGGCCCTGAGTACAAAGACTACTCTTTATGCTACAACCCACGCTGGGGTGCCTATGTTTTAGATCCACGCTATAAGAAGGTACGTGATTTCTTAGTTAATACCTATGTTAACACTGTTAAAGAGTACGATTTAGACGGCTTAAAATTAGACTTTATTGATGAGTTTGATATGCGTCAGGCTGATGAAAAAGCCCGTGCTTATGATGACAAGAGAGATACTCAGTCCTTAGTAGATGCTGTTGATATGCTCATGACTGAGGTTCGCAATGCTCTTAGCGCTATTAAGAGCGACATCTTAATTGAGTTCCGTCAAAACTATGTAGGCCCAATGATCCGTAAGTACGGCAATATGTTCCGTGCTCACGATTGTCCTAATGACACTTTAATGAATCGTATGACCACTTGTGATGTACGTGCTATGGCTTTAGATACTGCCGTACACTCTGATATGTTCACTTGGTCTCCATCTGAGTCAGTACAAAGTGCCAGTTTACAGTTTATTCACACTCTCTTTTCAGTGCCTCAGATTTCACCTAACTTAAAGCACTTAAATGAAGATCACTTAGCCATGGTTAAACATTGGCTCTCCTTCTGTAGTGCTCACCGTGATCTCTTACTTAAAGGCCATATGGAGGCATTCCATCCAGAGGTCATGTACTCCAAGATGGTTGGCACTTTAAATAATGAGCAAATCATTATTGTAGGCAATGATCAGCGTGTTGAGCTCTTTAACAACGAAGCTGTTGATACTACCTATTTAGTCAATGGTGCCATGCTCACAAGCTTAGTCATTAAATCAACTCCTGAGCACCAACTAAATCTTAAAGCTGAGATTTTTGACTGCTTAGGCAAGCAAGTACAGGTTATTGAGAACTTACAACTTGATAGCAAGCTATATGAATTAGCAATGCCAAAATCTGGCTATGTCAAGTTTACCAAGATCTAATTTACTAAGAGTTTGATTAACTCTTTGTAAAACCATTTGTAGAGCTGTGTCTTTCTATGATCACACACACCATTGATAGAAATATAAGCAGCTCTGCCTAACACCAATCTTAGGGCTCCACTACTCTATGGAGTTGCCTATTATTAGTATCTGATATTAGACAACTCCTTTTTAAGCGGAAAGTTTTTATATATCTTTTGCTAATTAATGTTTCTTGTTAAAAGAAGCTTACAGTTGGCCTATCTATGGGAATTAAATTATGAGCAATAGTGCAGATATATCTCCAGCAACACCAAAAGTGACCATGCAAACCAAGTTATCCTATGGCTATGGTAGCTTTGGTAAGGACTTCTCCTTAGCACTGGTTAATGTTTTCTTATTCTTCTATCTAACTGATGTAGCAGGCATGTCAGCTGCTACCGTAGGTATCATTTTCTTAGTTGCTCGTATTTGGGATACTATCAACGATCCTATTTGGGGCTACATTGTTGCTAAGACCAATACTCGCTGGGGCAAATATAAGCCATGGCTCTTAATTGGTAACGTCTTTAACTTTATCTTCATGGTAGCTTGCTTTAGCACTCACTACTTTGAAGGCACCGCTCAGATTATTTACTTATCAGTGGTATATATCTGCTGGGGTATGGCCTACACCATGTGTGACGCTCCATTCTGGTCATTAATTCCTACTATTACCTTAGATAAGGGTGAGCGTGAGGGCTTATTACCATATCCACGTTTCACTGCTACTATTGGTTCTTACATGGCCTCTGGTTTTGGTATTTACGCTGTAAACCTCTTTGGTCAAGGTGATGAGGGCTTTGGTTATTTAATTTACGCTGCTATTGGTGGTTTACTTGCTATTTCCTCAGCTTGGGTAACCTGCAAGTGGACTGAGCAAAACTACGAAGAGAGCGGCTCTGATGACTTTAATATTAAAGAAGCTATCTCCATTGTTACCCACAACAAGCAGTTCTTAATCTTCTTATCTTTAGCTTTCTGCTTTGTTATTGGTACTGGTATTAGTGGTGCCTTAAACCTCTACATGTTTAAGTACGCTATTAAGGACGAAAGCTTATTCTCTACTATGGTGTTTGCTTCCTCTGTAGTAGCTATTCCAGCCTTAATAGGCTTCAAGGCTATGGTTAATACCATTGGTCGTAAGTTAGTATTCATCTTAGCTATCACCTTACCATTCTTTTATACAGCTGTATTAACCTTAGCCTCTTGGGGCTTGCTCCCAGTATACCCAATGGTATTATTATCTGGCGGTCTTTCAGGCTTCTCTACAGCTGTTTACTGGTTGTTAGTAATGATCATGGTGGCTGATACTGTTGACTACGGTGACACTGTATTTAACATGCGCTCTGAGTCCATTTACTACTCCTTACACACTCTCTTAGCAAAGTGCTCTGGTGCTGTATCCTCTGCTGTAGTAGGCTTCTTCTTAACTGCAGTTAACTATGTGCCTAATGTAGAGCAATCTCAAGAGACCATTGATGCTATCGTAATCTTATACTGGGGTATTACTTTCTTATGCTTAATTGGTGGTGCTATTTACATCTTTGCTTATAAGCTCAATGGCTCTGTATTAGATGATATTCAGCGCACCCTTACCCGTCGCTATATGGATAAGGTTGTAGCCAATGCTGTTACCAAGGATGTTAAAGACGATCTCGAAGCTTTAAAGAAAATCCAAGATTAATCCCTTTTAAATAGTCTCACAAAAATTTCTAAGAATGCCTATTATTTGTAATGGGCATTCTTAATTTTTGGGTTCTGACTATGAATACTTCAACCAAAATTTCATATGGCTTTGGCGCTTTAGGCAAAGATTTTTCTTTAGCTGTAGTTAATACTTTTTTATTTTTCTACCTAACAGAAGTTGCCACTATAGCACCAGCTACTTTAGGTATTATCTTTTTAGTAGCTCGTATTTGGGACATGATTGATGATCCCTTGTGGGGCTATATTTTTACCAAATTTTATGCTCGCTACGGCACATACAAGCCATGGATTTTACTAGGCAATATCCTTAATTGTGTACTCATGGTTGCTTGTTTTAGTACTCACTATTTTGATGGTACTACTCAGGTAATTTACTTAGCAGTGGTTTATATCTGCTGGGGTATTGCTTATACCATGTGCGATGCGCCTTTTTGGGCTCTCATACCTAATATCACTTTAGATAGAAAAGAGCGTGAGAACCTTTTGCCTTATCCTAGAATAGCTGCCAGCCTAGGCTATTATTTGGCTTCTATCTTAGGTATTTATGCTGTTCATCTTTTAGGTAATGGCTCTGAGGGTTTGGGATATCTTCTTTTTGCCCTATTAGGAGGGCTTTTAGCAATACTATCAGCGCTAGTTACTTGCAAATGGACAGAGCAAAACTACCATTTAGCTAGCACTGTTGATTTTAAGTTTGCTGATGCTTTTACTGTAATTACCAAAAACCAACAGTTTTTGGTTTTAATTGTGGTGGCTTTATGCTTTTTAGTAGGCGCTGGAATCTCAGATAGCGTCAAACTCTATTTGTTTAAGTACGCTTTAGGTGGCGAGGAGCACTTTTCTACTTTAAATTTAGCCTCTGCTTTCACTGCGTTTTTAACTTTAATTAGTTTTAACTATTTGCTTAAACTTACCAGCCGCAGATGGCTATTTACCTTAGCTCTTATCTCAAGCTTTTTAGCTGCCATCGTATTGGCAATAGGATCTTTAGGGTATTTACCAACTTTATTAGCTATTCTTTTAGCAGGAATCTTAAGTGGTTTTACTACAGCCGTATATTGGCTCTTAATTATGATAATGGTTGCTGACACCATAGATTATGGCACTGTGACCCTAAATCTACGAAGTGAGGCTATCTACTACTCAATTAACACCCTCTTAGGCAAATGTGCAGGAGCCATTAGCGGCTTTGTATTGGGCTTAACTTTAGGAATGCTTAACTATGATCCTAACACCATACCTAATAGCACCACTATCAATGGCATGATTATCTTATTTGCCTCTGGCAGTGTGCTTTGTCTCTTATCGGCCCTGGTATATTGGTATGCCTACAAACTCAATGGCCCTAAGCTAGATGAGATAAAAGCTAAACTCTTAGAGCACCACAAAGAGATATAATAGTTTTAACACAACCTTGAACCTAAAGGAGGCCTTCTGGCCTCCTTTTTTAATGCCCACTGCGCTTGCACAGCGCACCATGCGCTGCGCAGGGCGCTGGCAGTGCGCAGATACTTGTGCTGGAGCTTGCGCAGGCGCAGGCTCAAGTTAATGCAATACGCTGATAATTGGGCTTAGGCTTAGGACTAAGGTTGGGGCTTTAAAGAAGAGGAAGGATCTTGGGGAAAAATGTGGTCTTAGAAGGTCTAAGATGGCGATAAAAAAAGCTCTTGTTTTGCCATATTGACGATAAATACGAAATACCATTAATAAAAATGTTGAAAATAGTTTTATTATTTATTATCGCAAGGGTATAATCTATATATTAGATTGTATATGTTTCTAGAGGTCGTCGATTATGGATGCTGATGAGTTCAAAGAGCTACTAGAGCAATTTCGTAGTAAGTCTAAGCACCATTTCTTTAAGGTAGAATCAACTCTTTCTCCTCAGGAAATTTGCGTGCTATTTAAGCAGTCTAACAGGTTGCGCTTGGCTGGCGATGAGCTGTTTAACCATATGCGCAAACGCTATAATCAATTGGTGCGAACCAAAAGATATCGTGCTCTGTTAAAGCTTTTAGGCAAGGCTGAAGCTACCCCTGATGAAAAACAGAGCTATGCTCAACAGCTTGAAGACATGCAAGCAGAATATGGGGTAACCATGGCTTGTTTTCTTGAGACTATGCAAGGTCTTCAAGTTAAGTATCAAGTTGATGGTGCTTTTGCTTTTTCCAAGGCTATGGATATTTGGAAGGACATTGAGTCTTGTCTCTATCAAATTGATGCAACCTTAGAGCAATCTAATCACGACATGTTCCCAGCATTAACTGCTGCACAGATTAATAAGGGCATCATTTTAACTGCCAAAGATGGCACTTTGCAGTTTAAGTATGACTCTATGGTCTTTGGTGCCAAAATTAAGGATAACTTTGAGCAAGAGGAAATTAATGCTGTTATCCATTATTTGACTAATCACAGTCAAGTAGATCAGGAGGCCATTAAGATCTTTAAAAGCACTGGAACTTGCATTAACACTTATCGTCCTTGCTATGTGTCTCTGGTTCCTCAAATTATCAGAGATAAGCGTCGCCTCTATATTAGTCTCTACCTAGAGGGATTATCTAAGAATCAGCTAGCCAAGATGCACACACGTCGACCTATTGCAGATTAGGTTAGGTTCAGCAAGCTTAAACTATAGCCAGAGCTCATGATGGGGCATGTTAGTCATGCCCCTTTTCATGGGCTCTGCTTTTATTTGGGATGCTAAGAGCAGCACAAGTATGCGCAGGGCTTAGCTAAGCTTATCTAAGCTCTGCTTAGCAGAGCAGTGCTAAGCTGTGCTTGGCTCAGCTGAGCTAAGCTAAGCGCAGCTGGGCTTAGCTTAGCTATTTGGCCTTGGAGAAGAAGGCTAAGACCACCATTAAGAAGGCACCTACGCACACAGCAATATCAGCAACATTAAAGGCTGGATAAGCCCAAGTAATATTGCCCTGCTCATCTTTTAGGTAGAACAAGAGAAAATCGACTACATAGCCATGCATGAGGCGATCAATTAAATTACCTATAGCACCACCAATAAAGAGCGCATAGGCTATGCAATGGCCCTTTAGCGAAGCCTTGGTTCTTAAGAGCATAATCACAAAGACTAATGCCATAAAAAGAGCAATGCCTGAGAGCACGTAACGTTGTACCCCGCCCCAATCAGCAAACATGCTAAAAGCAGCGCCATAATTGTAAACATGCACTAGATTAAAAAAAGGTAAGACTTCAATACCACGAGTATTGTAATCAATATTACCCACACACCAGTATTTGGTAATTTGGTCTAATACAATTACAAGAATACTTAATAACAAATAGCGACCGCCATTACGTTGGCGAGTATTGGAAAAAATAGAGCTGGAATTTCTAGACACAATAAAAATCTACACAATAAAACAATAATAAGGCTCAATTGAAACAGCCTAACACTAAGCTTAGCTAGATAATACCAAAGCCCAATTATTGATACAAATGAAAAAATTAGGCCACTGCTTTAAATTTAAAACAGTGGCCTTTTTAATAGGCTAGCCTTTAGCTAGCAAGCTATCTTGCTATCTGGCTAGCTAGCTGGCATTTGCCCAGCTGCTAGCTAGATGGTTGCAAGCTTTAGCTGGTGCTTAGGCGAATAAGCGCTTCTCACCGAAACGTAAGATGTTCTCTAAGCAGCGTGGGCATAAGGTTGGGTGCTCGCTGTCAGAGCCAACGCCCTCTTCGTAGTGCCAGCAACGCTCACACTTTTGAGCGTTAGACTTGGTTACTACAAAGCCTACCTTAGAGCCATTGAGTTCACAAACAACAGCATTCTCAGGAGCCTCACCCTCGTTTACAGTTACCTTAGAGGTAATGAGTACGAAGCTAAGCTCGTTGCCTAAAGCTTGTAAATCCTTGACTAAGTCGCCCTGAGCGTAAACATTAACCTCAGCCTCTAAGGAGCCGCCGATTACGCCTTCATTACGTACTTGCTCGATAGCACGGTTAGCCTCATCACGGAAGGCTAAAATACGCTCCCAGTAAGCTGAATTGAACTGTGAGTTCTCATCAATAGCCTTTAAGTTCTCGTGATCAAACCAAGTAGCGGTGAATACGAACTCGTCATGCTTACCTGGCATTACCTCCCAAACTTCTTGAGCGGTAAAGGATAAGATTGGAGCAATCCATCTTACTAAGCACTCTGCAATCATATAAAGAGCGCTTTGGCAGGAACGACGGGCTAAGCTATCAGTCTTAGCAGTGTATTGACGATCCTTAATAATGTCTAAGTAGAAAGAACCAAGCTCAATGGAGCAGAAACGCATTAAGGTCTTTACTACTAAGTGGAAATCATAATTATCGTAGTAAGAAACGATTTCCTCTTGGGTCTTCTTAGCTAAAGAAACGGCCCACTTATCAAGCTCAACCATCTCGTCAAACTTAACCATGTGCTCTTGTGGATCAAAGCCATTTAAGTTTGCTAATAAGAAACGGATGGTGTTACGAATACGACGGTAAGCATCAGAAGAGCGCTTAAAGATCTCTTGAGATACAGCAATATCACCAGTGTAATCGTTAGTAGCAACCCATAAGCGGAGTACGTCAGCACCCATCTTGTCCCAAATCTCTTGAGGAGCAATTACGTTACCTAAGGACTTGGACATCTTGCGACCGTGCTGGTCAACAGTAAAGCCGTGGGTTAATACTTGATTGTATGGGGCTCTATCCTTCATGGCTACAGAAAGCATTAAGGAGGACATGAACCAACCACGGTGCTGATCAGAACCTTCTAAGTATAAGTCAGCCTTATGACCACGGAACTCTGGACGCTGATCGGTTACAGAGAAGTGAGTTGAACCTGAGTCAAACCATACGTCTAAGGTGTTTGGATCCTTATAGTATAAAGGAGCCTCTTCTGGGCTGATTAAGTCTTCAACCTTGAGATCCCACCAAGCTTGAATACCCTTCTTTTCAACCTCGAGTGCAACCTTTTCAATAATTTCGCTGGTGCGTGGGTGAATCTTACCAGTTTCCTTATTTACTAATACGGCGCAAGGCATACCCCAGGTACGTTGACGGGAAATACACCAGTCAGTACGCTGTGACACCATGGCCTCAATACGGTTTTGACCCCAAGCAGGAATCCAACGTACACCCTTAATTTCCTTAAGAGCACGCTTACGTAAGCCATTGCCATCCATGGTAATGAACCATTGCTGGGTAGCACGGAAAATAACTGGAGTCTTGTGTCGCCAGCAGTGTGGGTAGCTATGGGTGATCTTCTCAGCCTTTAATAAAGCATTACGCTCTACTAAAACCTTGATTACCTCAGGGTTAGCCTTAAATACATTTAAGTTAGCAAATAAAGGAGTATCCTTTAAGAAGCAACCATCTGGGCCTACTGGGTTAAAGATCTCAATGCCATACTTCATACATACAGCATAGTCGTCTAAACCGTGACCACCAGCGGTGTGAACACAGCCAGTACCAGCTTCTAAGGTTACGTGGTTACCTAAAATGATAGGTACGCAAATATCATAAAATGGGTGATGGAACTTTAAGAGCTCTAAGTCTTTACCCTTACAAGTACCAACAATGCTGTAGTTCTCCTCAGCGATTTCTAAGGTCTTCATTACGTTCTCAACTAAGTCTTGAGCAACGATATAACGACCTTCTTTTTCGCCCTTAACGGCAACTAAAGCATAGTCAAAGCTCTCGTTTAAGGAGATAGCACGGTTAGCAGGTAAAGTCCAAGGAGTAGTAGTCCAAATTACGCAGCTGATATCACCAGTGCTTGGCTCTACATTACCAAAAGCCTTTAATACAGCATCTTGGTCTTGAGCTAAGAAGCGAACATAAATAGCATCAGAGGTTACATCATAGTACTCAACCTCAGCCTCAGCTAAAGCAGACTGACAGTCCATACACCAGTAAACTGGCTTGTAACCTAACACGAAGTGACCATTTTCAATAACCTTACCTAAGGCACGGATAATGTTAGCCTCAGTATCAAAGTTCATGGTCAAATATGGGTGATCCCAATCGCCTAAAACACCTAAGCGCTTAAAATCAACCATTTGAGCAGCGATCTGACGCTTAGCGTACTTACGGCACTCTTCTCTAAATTGAGCAGCATCAATCTTATCGCCTGGCTTGCCTACCTCGCCCTCTACCTTTAACTCAATAGGAAGGCCGTGGCAGTCCCAACCTGGAACGAAAGGAGAATCTAAATTAGATAAGGTCTTAGCCTTTACGATAATGTCTTTTAAAGTCTTGTTAATCGCATGGCCAATGTGGATGTTACCATTGGCATATGGAGGGCCATCGTGAAGAATGAAAGTATTGCAGTTCTTACGGGACTCTCTGATCTTTTGATAAAGATTGCGCTCTTCCCAGCTCTTGAGCATATTAGGCTCACGCTTGGCTAAATCGCCACGCATTGGAAAAGCAGTCTGTGGAAGATTTAAAGTTGACTTGTAATCTGCCATTGGATGCATCCTAAATTTAACGATTAACAGTAATACCCTTGGTTTAAACTACATTAAACCAAAATAGGGTTGTCAAGACTAAGTAAATATTGTGCCCTATCTTTGTCAGCAGCAATTTGTTTAACCAATTGATCTAAGCCTGAAAACTTCATTTCATCTCTGATCTTATGTTTAAATGCCACCTCGATTTCTTTGCCATAAAGATCACCAGAGAAATTTAAAATGTGAACTTCAAGTAAAGAATGCAGAGTCTCAATGGTTATAGTAGGTCTATAACCTACATTAGCTACACCATTAAAGACACCAAAAGGACAAGTAACCCTTACGGCATATACGCCCTTAAGAGGGCAAATACGTCGATTTAAATTGATATTGGCGGTTGGAAAGCCTAAGGTTCGGCCAATAGCATTGCCATGTACCACACGGCCTGAAATAGAATAAGGTCTGCCTAAATATTTCTGTACGGTAACAAAATCACCCTGCTCAACAAGACCACGGATTAAAGTACTAGAAATGCGCACGCCTTGCTCTTCAACTTTACCAACTGAAGAACACTCTATTCCTTGTTCTTGGCAACGCATAGCCAAGTTCTCAAAAGAATAAGCTCCACCTTTACCAAAATTAAAAGGTGTACCTACAGTGACGCTTTTAACGTCCATTTGCTCTTTAAGAACTTTGACAAATTCTTCGTCATTAAGATCAGCAAACTTTTTATTAAAGCTAATACAAAAGACGTTATCAATACCGAAGGCACGAAATACTCTTAACTTATCTCTTATATTAAATAAGCGAGCTGGCACCTTTCGGCCAAAAAATTCCATTGGTTGGGGCTCAAAAATTAATACTGCAGTTTCTAAGCCCATCTTACGAGCTTTTTCTTGCATGCAACTGATTACCGCCTGATGCCCCACATGAAAGCCATCAAAATTACCTATAGCTAAGGCAACTCCCTTAGTGCTTCCATGAAAATCAGACAACCAACGATAAAGACGCATGATACTTGCAATCCCCAATCACTAAAAACAAATCCCAGAGCCAACCAGGAAAACCAATATCTAAAAATTTTTACTAGCGTGCTATAGCTAGCTATATAAAAGTAGATGACAATTATAGCGTTAAAAACGGCTTTGTGCGCTATTTGATCACCTTTATAGCACTACAATTGTGCAATAAATTTGCACATAAACCCCAAAAGGCCAATGCTCTTGCAATTTTTAAAAAAGCACATATAAACAGCACAACTAGTATTTTTAGTTAAATTTGTTCTGAATTTGCACAAAAAGAAGCATAAAAACACCGTTTTAAGTAATTTTTACCTACCAGTCATGCCCCAAAAAATATCAAGAGTGCGCAATTTTTGCCCATGGCTTTTTCCAATATTTAAAGAAAAAAAGATATAGGCTATGTATGAAGGCCTCATACATAGCCTATATGCTAATTAAATATTGCCAATATTATTAATTACTTGCCATTAACAATATAGCAAGCATCCTTAAGACCGAGCTTACAAGCCTTGTTATAGTAGGAGCTGGCTTGGTTTAAATTCTTTTTAACCCCTACTCCCTGAGCATAAGCAAAAGCTACCTGCATACATGAAGTGCCAGACTTTAAGTTACAAGCCTTAATGCTATTTTGCATAGCTGAATCATAACGACCTTGGCTAAGGTCACTCATAGCTAACTGCTCACAACCAACTGGAGAGTTAAGCTTACAAGCTTGTGTTAGGGCTCGATTAGCAGTGGCATTATCATTTTGCTGCATAGCACTATTAGCAAGCTGCATACATGAATCCTTATTACCACTATCACAAGACTTACCATAAGCATTAGTAGCCTCAGGTGAGACAGTGCCATAAGAGGCAATTAAGGCAGTGCAAGCAAGCTTATGATCTAAATTGCAAGCTTGAACTAAATATTGTTGACCACTCTTGCCAGAGTTTAAACCAAGCTCATAACAAGCCTGAGCATTTTGAGCAGAACAAGCTTTGCCTAATGAGCTTTGAGCTTGAGCGCTTTGAGATCTAAAGATGTGGTAATCACCAACAAATTGACAAGCTACATTATTATTAGCATCACAAGCTTTATTAAAGAGCTCTAAAGCTTTATCTAAATTGCCTGAACGTACTTTAGAACGAGCTAAAGTTACGCAAGAATCCATATTGCCTAAATCGCAAGATCTTTGGTAAGCACTAGCAGCCTCTGAGAACTTTTTGGCTTTAACCATACGCTCGGCTAAAGCTTGGCAGGCACTACCATCTTTGAGATCACAAGCCTTAGAGTAAGCATCATTGCCCTCTTTATACTTCTTAATCTCATAGAGACGGTCACCTAAACGTAGGCAAGCAGAGGAGTTATTAAACTCACAAGCCTTCTTATAGGCATCTAACGAACTATCAGATTTGCCAAGCTTAGTTAATTGCTCAGCACCACTAACACAATTGTTAGCACCGCCAATCTTACAGCCTAAATCAAAGTTCTTTTGTGCTAAGGCAGTATTTTTAAATTCGGTATTAACTAAACCTAACTTATAAAAGGCATCACCTGCAATAGCAATATCACCTGACTGAGTAGCCATAGTATAAGCATCGGTAAGCTCATCACGAATGTAGCGACCAGGCAACCAAGTTTCGATATTTAAACCATCTTTATAGGCTCTAAAAAAGAGATCGCCTTTAATTAAACAGTAGCGTCTATCACTGCCACAGGCCTTAGTAGCCAAGACAATAGCACTCTTAAGATCATCAAAGTTGCCTTTGAGCTCATAATCAGAAAGAGCCTCTAAAGCCATAACCTCGCAGCTCTTACCACCACGCTCACGGCAATCTTTTTTAATAGCCTCAGCACGAGCTAAGATAGCTGCTTGTAATTCTTCTTCACTCAATGGCTCGCCATCTTCATTCATAGTAGAACTATTTACTGGCGCATAATTGATAGGCTCACGTGGGCTATTAGAGTTACAACCACTGACAAAGAGGCTTAAAGATAACAATAGCCCCAAAAGCCCCTGCTTTTTTAAGTTCATATCCACGTAAAATTCTCTCCTTGGCACTTTTGCTCTTTGATAGAAGTTGTCAGGATTTAGGACTGTACTTGAGCTAACCACTAAATCCTGACAACTTGTATAAAGACGATTAAAGCAAAAATTAAGCCGTGCTCATTTGGGCTGAATTTTACCCCAAATAAACAGACTATTTGCTCTTACTTAGAGTTTTTAATGGTTTTAAAGCAATATTTTCATCAAAAGCTACTTTAGCAAAATGGCTTTCTTATGCCATTTTATTGAAAATCAAGAATTTTTTTGTCTATAAAGCTCACATATATGCACTTTTCATTATTGCTTTTGATATAATACCGCGTTTAGTGCCACAGGCAGCCTTTAATTACGGTAGTTTGGTGGCTCAAATCTTTTTAAAGTACTTTGAAAAATATTTCAGGAGCTATTCGTGCCTAATATTAAGTCTGCAAAGAAGCGCGCTCTTCTCTCTGAGAAGTCCCGTCAACGTAATGTTGCTGCTCGTTCCAAGATGCGTACCTTAATGAAGAAGGTTCTCGCAGCTGTTGCTCAAAACAATAAGGAAGCTGCTGTTGCTGCATTTAAGGAAGCTGAGCCAGTTTTAGACCGCGCAGCTTGCAAGGGTTTAATCCACAAGAATAAGGCAGCTCGTCACAAGAGTGAACTTGCTAGCAAGATCAAGTCTTTAGCTTAATCGCGCTCCTTATTTAAAAAGCCCTGCTTTATTGCAGGGTCTTCCTTGCACAGCTTGCAGAGATTCTTTATTTATCAAAGGTTTTCTGCAAGCTGTGCAAAAAAGTTGGCCATGTTAAAGTTATGCTTTACATGGCCAATTTTTTTACCTATAACTTATTAAACAAGTAATTCGGCAAGTAATTTGCTTGTATTATCTAGATTATCTAATGGCTAACAACAGTTAGCCCGCTTTATGCCGATAGATTAAATTGTTAATTAATTAGCTAAAGGAAAGCAGTATGTCGGACGCAAAAAACTTAACTAGACCAAATATCATTCTCTTTGTTACAGAAAAACAACGAGCAGACTCTTGCAGCTGTTACGGTCAAAATTTTGCGACCACCCCTGTTTTAGACGAAATGGCTAGCCAAGGTGTAAAGTTTAATAAGGCTTTTAGTGCTTTTGCTGCCCCAGTAGCTATGAAGGCTAACTTGCTTACTGGTTTAGAAATCGATCAAACTAAGTGTTTTACCAACCTTAGTTTATTACCTCAAAATGTTCGTACCTTAGCTCATGTTGCTCATGATCAGGGATATGACACTGCTTTTATTGGTAATTGGCAATTAGGTAGCAACAACCAAAACGAATTAAAAGATAGCGTAAAGCCTGAAAATCGTGGTGGCTTTAACTCTTTTTGGCGTGGTGCCCATGATATTAATCTAACCTCCTCTTTAAAAAAGGGTGGTTATGTTTATGACGAATTGGGTAATAAGGTCGAGTTTGAAGGCTATCGCAGTGATTGCATTACTGATATGGCTTTAGACTTCTTACAAAAGTGCGACAAGAGCAAGCCATTTTTCATGACCATTTGCCAAGGCGAAGCTCACCAAAAGACCAAAGAAGAGCAAGATCATGATCTTCAATTAATAGAAGAAGAAGTAGAAAAGGAATTTGCTAAGAAAGTCGTTGAGAAAAAGCTAGTCTCAATTCCTGAAAAGAATGATCTTAAGATCAACTTACGTTTCCATGCTATGGAAAAATACACCATTTATGATACTGCTGACGAAGAGTTATCAAAGAAGTATTCAGGTGATTTTGCTCCATTTGATATTCAAGTGTTCTCCACTGGTACCCGTAGAGATATTCCTTGCTATTTATCTCAAGTAACTAAGCTTGATGAGAATTTAGGCAAACTTATTGAAAAGCTCAAGGCTGACGGTATTTACGATAATACTGTTATTGTCTTTACTTCCTTATCTGGTAATCATTTTAATTGCCGTAATAAAGACAAGCACTTTAATGGCTTTGATGATGGTGCCCGCACTGCCAATACCAACAGCTCACATGTACCTTTAGTAATTGGCGGTGGTGCTATTAAAGAGCACAAAGAAATTGATGAGCTCGTTTCTTTAGAGTCCGTAGCTAAGACGCTAGCAACTCTTATGGGTCAAGATAGCACTGAGCAATATTTAGGTGAAAACTTATTAGCTCTTGGCACTGAGCCTAATCTTGATAAGGCTATTTACTATCGCATTAGCGAAAGCCGTGTAGGCCGTGCTATTCGTACCAATGATTTACTCTATAGCGTAGTAGCACCAGAGCTTAATGGTACTGAGCATTATGTTGCCGATCATTACATTGATGACAACATGTACGATTTAAATAATGACATTGTTGAGTGCAATAATGTTGCTATTTCTTACTTCTTTAAAGAGCAAAAACTTAAGTTACGTGAGCGCCTCATTGACTTAATTGCTGAACACGACCACCTTAAGGTCACCATCGAAGATGCACCTCGTGACAAGGTAGAAGAGGATGATCGTGGTGGAGAGGGCTATCGTGAGGACGAGGAAGTCAACAAAGAACAAATTGAAATGGCTAAACGCGAACTCATGATCGAAGCTAAAAAGCGCATCAAGGCTCACGAACAAGCTCAAGCCGAGGCTAAAGCCAAGGCCGAGGCCGAAGCTGCCGCCGCCTCTGACGAGGCTAAGGCCTAAGCCTAGGCTAAAGCCCAGGCCAAAGCTCAGGTAGATGGCCAGGCAAAAGCCTGGGCTAACATCAAGTCTGAATCATACCGTTTCATAGCAAACTAAAAGCCCCCAATAGCAATATTGAGGGCTTTTTTTTATTCTTTTAACTCTTTTAGAGGCCAGAGCCATTTAATAGGCCTTAGTCTCTTTTTTGTAATGGCCTTCTAAAGACTAAAGAGACTGGGCTACCAAGGCTCTAATAGTACAAAGCTTACAACTATTGGAGCTTAACTCTGTTGAAAGCTCTAATGTGCTTATCAATTTCTTTGAGGCGCTCTTCTTGGTTTTGACGATAAGAATCAATTTCGTGAGAGCGTAATTCCTTAGCCTGAACTAGCTCATCATAGGCGGCATTAACATTAAATAAATAGTCGCAGACATAGTTAACTTCGTCACCCTTAAAGAACATTTCAGGACGCTTACACTTTTGCTGTGAATATTCCTCTACCTTGCTAAAGCCTATTTCAACCTCTGTATTAACTTTATCAACTTGCACACTAACCTTATCTTGAATGTCTTGGACAAAGTCCTCTAATTCTTTAGGATGGTTAGTAGCTAAGCTGTCTTGACCAGTAGCATTATCCTTTAATAATAAGCGACCATCTTTAAGCCAAATATAGGAAATACCCATCATGGTACGTCCTTCTAATAAGCGATAAGTACGATCAATATTAGAGAGCACATTATCACGAGCATTTAACAGATCGTGGCTGAAATTTGGATAAGCAATAATTGAGGAAAACTCACCAGATAAGAGATCAATGATCTTGGTATAGCTGACGAAATTTGGAGTGTCTTCGTAGCGATAAGTAAATTCAAAAGAGCCATTGCGCCAGTCTTCATCCTTATAGCCTAAGGTTGCACAATGACCAGAGAGTTTGTCGTTTTTAAGCTCTATTACAGAATAACCAATCTCACTTTCGCTAGTAGTTACGTCATAGCGTAAATAACTCACTAAGGTATCTTTAACCTTAGGATCAATTTCTAATAATAACTCAGTAATTTTCTTATCATTAAGAGTACGAACAGCACGACCTAAGCCTACTGCCTTGCCATTTTCACACTGACCATCCCAGTACATTTTAGTATTAGAGCCATCACTTACCATAAATGGCAAGAGACACTTTTCTTTCTTGTTGACTGGCTGCATGGACTCATCGTAAATATTACTTTGATCAACCTGACTGGAAACAGTTTTAATCAGCTCATAATCATTCATCAAACGGCTTTCAATAGCACGATTGGTCTTTAAACTAAACTGCTCGCTATCTTTATTATTGGCAGTGGTGCTATTACAAGCAGATAATAAAACCAAAGAGGCAACAGAGGCTAAAGCAGTAAGCTTAATTGACAATGCCATGTCTAAAATCCCTTTTAAAGATATCGAGCGTGCTAAGTAATAATCCTACCTAACAAACTTAATTCAACAAGCAAAAGGCTCTCTCAAACTAAAAAGTCTATTTATGCACCAGTTGAGAGGCTCTAAAAAAATTAAACAAAATCTAATAGATCATACCATGATAGCGCCTTATCCTAATTATCTGTAGCTATTACTTATCTAAGTTTACACTTAGATCACAAACTCTACAGCTAAGCTGCCCCTACTTTCCAAACTAGCAATCTGCCCCCTAACTAAGAATAAGAACCAAAAGCTCCCAAGAAAGCGTAGCAGCTGTGCCAGCTGCTTGCGCTGGCGCAGCTGCTAGTGTCTGTGCACGGCGGAGCTAGGCGCAGCGCCGCACTGCTGTGCGCTATGCAGCAGTGTGCAGCGATACGACGCACTACGGAGGGGTGGGCATGATAGGTAAGAAAGGCTTGTACTATGCTTATCTGGAGGAGATTAGGGTTTTTATAAAAAATTTGGAAAAATTTCAAAAAATATGGAACTATTTTAAAAAAACATCCTCTAATACTACAGAAAGCGAAAACAACCTGTTAGTTAGAAGATAGCAGGTATCCCTAAACAAGTTTTTTTTAATACTATCCCACATTCTGACGGCCTACACTCATCCCAGTAGGCCGTCTTTATTTTTGCCCTACTAAAACTTACGACGCTTAATTACCAAGCTGTACAAGTCATGATTAATACCTGTCTCATCATTAGTAAATACATTTCCTAAAGCAAGAATTTTGTTGGAACTAAGATCTTTTACTAAAGGCTGAGCCTTGCGGTACCAAGGGGCAATTTGATACTCAATAAAGAGCTTTTTAAGCTCACGGCTATGGCGGCGCTCTACAGGCTTTAGTTTTAAAGAGCCTGTCTTATTAAAATCTAATAACACGCTAGCGCTATTACCTAGCGAAAAGGCAGCACCTTTAGTGCCTGCGCTTGCGCTTGGGGCAAGAGAATAGCTATAAGGGCCAATATTTAAAGTCTCATTGAGTTTAAGCTCATGAACTCCTGATAGAGCAAGTAAGTCATCAGCACTATCTTTGATAAATACTTGTAGAGAGTTAAGAAAAGTAGCAGCACATAAAGTAAGTTCTGACTTAGCATCATAGTACTCATGATAGGCCTTTAACTTAGAGCTAGGCATATTAAGCTCAATTAAGCCATTTTTATCATGGTCTTTTACCATCAGCTCGTAAGAGCGCTCGATAACATTAAAGTCCACTCCACCTTGGATAACTTCCTGGTAAAAAGCCCTTAAGAGCATGGTAACTAAGTTACTATCGGATAAATCTAGCTGATTAAAATCAAACTCAAATTTAGGTAGTAAAGATAAAGAACCTACACTGGTTTTTAAATATTTAGGCAATTGCTCTTTGATATAACGCTGCGCTAAATCATGCTCACTAGCGCATAAGGCTTGAGAGCGTAAAATAGAGCGATCAATAGCACTAAATCTTTCTCTAAATTTAGGTAATACCTTAAGACGTATAAAATTACGTTCGAATTTTAAATAGTGATTGGAAAGGTCAAAAACATAATCATAGTTAAGCGATACTAAAATTTGTTCAACCTCAATTTTGTGTAAGCTTAATAAAGGTCTTAAAATCACACCACGCTCATCTTGAATTAATAAGCGCATGCCTCTTAGGCCATGTGGGCCTGAGCCTCTTTTTAATGCCAATAAAAAGCTCTCAACTTGATCATCAGCTTGATGGCCTAGTACTAAACAATCACTCTTGTCTTTAGTATTTGCTAGTAAGGCTTTATAACGCTCACTGCGAGAGCTGTCCTCTGGCGATACACCATTGCCATAGACAATATTTAACACAGGGGTACGAAGCTCCACCTTAAGGCGCTCACATAACAACTGATTATTAGTAAGCCAGATATCATCATCAGGATCTAAGCGATGAATACAGTGCACAGCTAAAGCTTGATAGCCATATTTATCTCTTAACAAACAAGCTAATACCAAAGCTAAAGTAGAGTCTGCGCCTCCTGACATTCCTACTACTAAACCGCGATAGTTTTCATTATTAAGCTCATTAAAAAGCTCAATACTATCATGAACATAAGATGCCAGACGCTCTAATAAAGTTAAGGCCAGACTATTTAACTGCTTATGGCGGTGAATAACCTTTAAGGCTGCAATACCTTGTTCCTTTACTAAAGGCGCATTGCCTAAAATTTTATAGTCATTTAGTGAAGTTTTAGCACTAGCTTTAACTGATGGCTTTTCTTGCAGTGAGCTCATGAGACCTCGAAAATTTTGTAAAGCCTCATTAAACAATTGCTCACTAACAATTTTGTTATATTTGAGCGTTTCTAACATGATCCCCTACCCCAGCTATAAACTTAAGCACCTGCTCTTAGAAAGCTAAGCGCCCGCTCCACGTAATCTTGAGTAAAAATGACAACGCCCACTCCACAAAATGTGGGTGGGCGCTATCTAAAAATATCAGATTGCTAATTTAAAGCTAAAATTAACAGTAGCCAAAGCTCATTAAACGGTCAAAACGAGCTTGTAAGCATTCCTCAACAGAAAGAGATTTAATAGCCTCAAGCTCACGTAAAATGCAGCTCTTTAGGTTCGCAGCCATAGCATCATAATCACGATGTGCGCCACCTAATGGCTCTGGTACGATTTCATCAATTAAACCTAAGGACTTAACCTTATCGGCAGTAATATTCATAGCCTCAGCAGCTAAAGAGGCCTTTTCTGCACTCTTCCATAAAATAGAAGCGCAGCCCTCTGGAGAAATTACTGAGTAAGTAGAATATTGGAGCATGTTAACACGGTCGCCAACACCAATGGCTAACGCACCACCAGAACCACCTTCGCCGATAACGGTACAAATTACAGGTACCTTTAAATCACTCATCAGCTTTAAGCTCTCAGCAATAGCACCTGCCTGAGAACGCTCTTCAGCGCCTACACCAGGATAAGCACCTGGGGTATCGATAAAGGTTAATACAGGAACATGGAAGCGCTCAGCTAAACGCATTAAACGCATAGCCTTACGGTAGCCCTCTGGACGAGGCATACCAAAGTTACGTAAAGTACGCTCCTTGGTATCACGGCCCTTTTGATGGCCAATGATCATAACAGGCATACCGTCTAAACGAGCCATACCGCCAATAATAGCCTTATCATCAGCAAAAGCACGATCACCAGCTAATTCTTGGAAGTCAGTAAAAATGCGTGATACATAATCTAAAGTATAAGGACGCATTGGATGACGTGATAGCTGGGAAATTTGCCAAGCACTTAAAGATGAATAAAGCTTCTTGGTAAGCTCTACATTCTTCTTTTCAAGCTGCTTTAACTCTTTAGACAAATCAACATTGTCACCAACTGAGGTACTTAATCTTTTGAGCTCCTCAATATGAGCAAGCAAGTCCGCAATTGGTTGTTCAAAATCTAGATAGTTAATGTTCATGACAACTATAGCGGTTCTAATCCCATCATTTAAATAAGCAGATTAAAACCACTTTCTCCTTTCTAGTTTTACCAAAAAATTGATCTGTGCAGCGTGAACTAAAACTTATTTTGCGCAGCATCAAACCTCATGGAGCAAGAGAGCAGAAACTTATTCTCTTGGCGAAAAGAACTAGAAAGATATGAGAAAATCTAGTTCTTTGATTCTAGCAATCTAACAAATATTACTAGAAAAAGCTCTTTTAATCT
The DNA here is from genome assembly GCF_023050945.1 of Anaerobiospirillum sp. NML120448. Classification (GTDB taxonomy): domain Bacteria; phylum Pseudomonadota; class Gammaproteobacteria; order Enterobacterales; family Succinivibrionaceae; genus Anaerobiospirillum. The sequence goes on from NZ_JALKIM010000042.1 coordinate 29,400, forward strand.
ATAAAGAGCGTTAAAGAGCTCTCTATTTTAACATCAATTAGCAAGAATGCCCACGCCTACGCTAAAGCGTAGGCGGCGGATGAATCGCATAGGTTATAAAGATAGTGGCGAAAAACCACGGGGCTTGCCCAGTGGATGAAAGCCACAAATTATCAATCTATGGGTAAGTCTTAGCAAATTTTCCTATGTTTAAAATAGTTTTCAAAATTATTCTAAGGAGTAACCTAAATATCAAGATCGCTCTAGTTAGGAACTGCCCTTTATTAAAGATTAATCTGTAGAAAATAGATACTTTTAATTAAAGAAATTTTGGTGTGGCTCTATAAGAAGCTACATCCTGAACTCTGCATACTAAAGTAACCTCTAAACAACAAATTTTAATAACCCCCATATAAATCTTGTTTTCATGGAGCAAGACTAGAGGTTAAGCTAATGTTAG
>NZ_JALKIM010000043.1 GCF_023050945.1 Anaerobiospirillum sp. NML120448
CTTTTTTAAATAGCTTAAATATCAGATTTTTAGCATATAAAACATTAAAATGTTAATTTTTCCCCAAATCAGGGAAAACTCTGGTTAAACATATGTAAAAATAAGGCTGAAATAAGGGCAAAATCCTCAGTTTTGCCTATATTTTTGTGTGACTAATAGCCCATAATCTAATAAACCCTATAAATAAGGGAATCCTTAAGTACATGGGCATGCAACTATAATTAGTTTTTGTGGTTAGCTAAATATGTGTTTAGCTCATTAAGTCTATCAACTGTTCCTACATCAAACCACTTAGCTGACAGTACGCTGGCAGTTAATTTTCCTTGCGCTACCCATTTATCAAAATAAGGACGCAAAGGCTCACGAGCTACAGCGCAAGAGGCAAATGCCTGTGGGTGGTACCAAGCAAAACCAGAGAAGGTATAGTCAGAGCCATAAGATAAGAGCCCTTCCTCACTGATAGCATAATCACCCTTTTGATTATGTGCTGGGTTGTTGGTTAGAAACAGGTGTCCATAAAGGTTAGGTTCGCCCTTGTCATCATAAGTTAATAACTTATCAGGACAAGTCTTTAAGAAATCGTAATTACTGTCTAAAAAGATATCGCCATTGATAACTAAAAAAGGTTCAGAGCCTAGCAAAGGTAAAGCATTGATAATGCCTCCTGCTGTTTCTAAGCCATCGCCTTCTTCTGGAGACGGTATGATGTTGACCCCAAAGGCAGAGCCATCTTTAAGATAGTCAAAGAGCACTTCTTTTAAATAAGCGCCATTTACTACAATATTATCCACGCCTAGGGCTTTTAGCTTTTGAAGGTGCCAGCCAATTAGAGTTTGACCGCCAACACTTACCATAGGTTTAGGTATAGTATTGGTAATAGGTCTTAGTCTCTTGCCTTGACCTGCTGCTAAAATCATTGCTTTGAACATAACAACCCTCGGATCAATAGATATAATATCAGTATTAAGTTTAGCAAAGAATACTTTTAGTTTTCTTAGGTGTCATATAAAAAAAGCCGCCTTAAAAAGGCGGCTGTTGGCTGCTAATTATTTAGCCTTAAGTTAATTAAATTTTGCCTTGAACATGTTGCTCCAAGAATGCCTTAAAGTCTTTAAGCTCGGCAAAGGAGTCACAGTTTTTGAGCACATAATTTAAAACACGTGGCAAGTACTGCAAATAGCCGCTCTTACCATCTCTTAAGTTGAGACGGTTAAATAGGCCTAGTACTTTAATATGACGCTCAATAGCACAGATTAAAATCATGGACTTAAATTGTTCACGTGAAATTACCTTGCTATCGAAAATGCCACAGGCACTATAAACCTCATAAGCAAAGCCACAAATGCGCTGAGCAAAGTCATCTTCCATATCAACATAGCAATCATAGCCAATGGAGGCTAAATCATAAGCTATAGGGCCTTTAACCATATCTTGGTAGTCCAAGATAGCAAAGCGTGACAGGATAGAAATTTCATTTCCAGCTGGTGTTACCATGATATTACGGGAGTGATAATCACGGTGCATGGCTACTTGAGGCTGGCTTTGTAAACTTTGGCTGATAAAGTTATAGGCTTTATCAAGCATAGCCTTATCATCTTGAGTTAAGTTGAGCTTTAAAGTTTTCTCAAACAGCCACTCAGTGCAAATATTAAGCTCCATCTTAATGAAGTCATCATCAAAGTTTGGCAAGGCAGCTAAAGTTTGATAGTCAACCTCATCAAGCTTATATTTTGGCAGTACATGACTTTCAATATTTGGATCATTTAAAGCCTTGGTGCGATATTCCTCAAGACGTAAAGCTTGCTCTTGATTGAGCGGCATAGCACCAATTTTAGTAAGCTCACGAATAGTCTTAAAGTAATAAGCAGGCTCTTTGCCCTCAGGAATGGAGTTGATGTAAACAAAATCACCCATATCCTCAAGCACCATAAAGCCATGCTCAAGATCGCTAATAAAAATAGCAGGCACTAAAACATTAGCATGATCTAACACGCGGTTAAGGGCTACAAACTCCTGGTTCTTTTGGGTCTCAGGAGGAGCATCCATGATAATGATAGAGCCAACATAAGCTACACGTGGCTTAACTTTGGTAGTTTCACAAAGCTTGGTAAACTCATCGGTATTAAGCTTTAGTCGGTAATAACGTCTAAAACTGGCATCACCATTGAGTTGAGTTAAAGAACCAGAGCACTGACAACCGCAATCACAAGGATCACAATCTGAGCATGGAATATTGTGGCTTTTTAAAAAAGCTAAAAGATCTTGATAGCGACTAGACACGTTCAAATACTAAATCCCAAACGCCATGACCTAAGCGCTCACCTCTTTGTTCAAATTTAGTAAGAGGACGCCAATCAGGACGTGGAATATAGCCTCCTTCTGGATTGGTATTGACAAGGCCCTCTGCATTATTCAAACAAGTTAGCATTTGCTCTGCATACTCTTGCCAATCAGTAGCCATACGAATCTGGCCACCATGTTTTAATAATGGGGTGACCAATTTCAAAAAGTCATCATTTACTAAGCGGCGCTTGTGGTGACGAGCTTTTGGCCATGGATCAGGGAAGAAAATTTGCAAAATATCAATGCTTTGTGGGCCCAAACATTTGGTTAAAACCTCAAAAGCATCATACTTGATTACACGTACATTAGATAGCTGTTCTTCCTCGATGAGCATCATAGCTGCACCAACCCCAGGAGGATGAACTTCAATACCTAAATAGTTACGTAAAGGGTCTTGCTTGGCCATTTGTACAAAAGACTTGCCCATGCCAAAACCAATTTCTACTACTAAAGGAGCTTCACGCTGAAAAATTTTCGCAGTGTCTAAAGGCTCTAAAGAGCTGACATCGATTAAGTATTTAGGACTTAAATCTTCCAGAGCTTTAGTTTGGGCATTGGTCATACGACCTGCACGAATCACAAAAGATTTGACTCTATGGTTAGGAGTCTCGTTAGTATTAGTCTCGGGAGATTTTGTTTCTTGGTTAATTGCTTCTGTCATAATATTAGTAGCGTACAAACCCCTGTCTTTAGACAGGGGAAAAAGTGCGTTCCTTGTGGATTTTAGTGTTGATAGTCCAAGAATGAAACAACTTCAAAACATTTTTCAATGCTATAAGAAAAATAGCATTGGTGTTTTAAGTGAGCAAAAGCTATTTTTTGGCAGTGGTAACAGCACTACCACTATGCTTAGTACCTGCATCCACGTCACTATTGACCTCTTGCTTCGTTTCACCAGTAGCAATAGTCAGCTGAATAGTGAAAGGAGACTTCTGCTTTACAACAGCTTTTTTCTCCTTTAGCAATAATCTAGCTTTTCGAGGAGAGCACGGCATTAAGTTTTCACCGCGCATATTTAAAACAGCAACTTTTACTTCCACAACAATCTCCTTGAGGAGCCCCTAAGGTTCCTTTATCAATAAGGATTTAGTTAATATCCTGTGCCCATGTTGAATAGGATAGCTATCTAAGACCATATTTTCCTAAACAACGTAGTTCAACACACTATAAAAGAGTACTCATTAAGGCCTGGTCACTAACGAGGGTGAGCCTTAAGGAAGAGGGCTAGCCTAAACCTTTAGGAAGTGGACGCTAGTTACAAGTATTTTGAGCAAAAAAAAGCCGTTCAACCTAACTTTCATTATGTTTGCGACTATAAAAATATAGTTAAGAAAGATTAGTGAACGGCTCAAAAAAAATTAGATAAGCTCAAGCTCTTGCATGGCGCTCTTAATAGCATCTTTAGTTGCTTGGCTTAAAGGCATGATAGGTAAGCGAACCTCATCTGAGCATAAGCCTAATAAAGATGCACCATACTTGGCACCAGCAGGGGATGGCTCTTTGAACATTAAACCGTGGAGCTTCATAAGCTTGTCTTGGAGCTCACGAGCTTCTTGCCACTTGTTTTGTAAAGTTAATTCTTGAACCTGATGGACTAACTTAGGTGCAATATTAGCTGTTACGGAAATACAGCCTACACCACCTGCTACATTATAACTTACTTGAGTTGCATCCTCACCGCTTAACCAAGTAAAGTCTGGGCGCTTAATTAAAGCTCGCTCTAACCAAGGACGAGATAAATCGCCAGTGGCATCCTTAATACCTGCAATGCGAGGGAGCTCTGCTATCTTAGCTACAGTATCTGGAGTGATGTTTACTACTGCACGACCTGGAATATTGTAAATAAAGATAGGTAAATCAGTAGCATCATGTAACATCTTAAAGTGAGCATAAAGACCATCTTGATTTGGACGGTTGTAATAGCCAGCTACATGTAATAAACCATCAGCACCAGCCTTTTGAGCCTCTAAAGAGTAGTGAATAGCCTCTACTGGGTTATTAGAGCCAGCACCTGCCATTACAGGAACTCTCTTATTAGCAACAGCAGCTACAATTTCAATAACACGGGTGTGTTCTTGAGAGCTTAAAGTTGGGCACTCACCAGTAGTTCCAGCAGGAACAATAGCGTCAGTGCCATTTTCAATGTGCCACTCTACAAGACGCTCCAAGGCCTTCTCATCGAGTTTGCCATCTTTAAATGGAGTTATAAGAGCAACTAACGAACCGTGGAAGGTATGCATGGAACTTCTCCTATATTATTGAAAGGCTCTAGCTAAGCGAGCTTACAAGGGAGGCGCATTAATAAATGCTAATAAATGCTCCCAGAGTTAATGATAAAAACAATATGATAAGGCAATTTCTGAAGGTGCTAACAAAATAGACAATATTTTTTTAAATTTAATCTTATGTCTGATTGGCTAGATCTTGAGATAAAACAAAGCCTACAAATGCCACAATATTGTACCCGCTATTACTTATTGTGTTAAAAAGAGTTATTTTTTGACACAAAACAGGGCAAAACTAAAGGAGTAGAACCAGCTGAGATTTGAGCTAAAAATAAGATAAATATCAGTATCTTGCGGTTATTTTGCTCTTTTGCAAAGATAGGTGGCTTTTATAAATAAAAAGGCCTAGCGCTCTTTGTTGGTGCAAAAGAGCGCTAGGCCTTAGAGCAATAAGATTATAAAATCTTACTTGTTGTTATTTTGTAAACGTAAGGTTGGGAATAAGATTACGTCACGGATGGTATGGCAGTTAGCAAATAACATCACGGTACGATCAATACCAATACCCTCACCAGCAGTTGGTGGTAAGCCATGCTCTAAGGCTACAATGTAGTCCTCATCATAGTACATAGCCTCATCATCGCCGTGCTTCTTCTGCTCAGCTTGCTGACGGAAACGGCCAGCTTGATCATCTGGATCATTAAGCTCAGAGAAGCCATTACCCATTTCACGACCACCAATAAAGAACTCGAAACGATCAGTAAAGGCTGGATCGGTATCGCTACGACGAGCTAATGGAGAAATTTCAGCTGGGTAAGAGGTAATAAAGGTTGGCTGTTGTAAGTGAGCCTCAGCAACCTCTTCAAAGAGAGCAGAAATGAAGTGGCCTAATACCCAACCATCGTTGATCTCAACGTGTAACTTCTTACACCACTGACGAGCCTTTTCCTCATCCTCAAGGTCTTCCATGGTAATGCCATTGCCATACTTAACAATAGCTTCTTTCATGGTTAAGCGCTCAAATGGCTTAGCAAAGTCGATATCTAAGCCTTCCTCGCCTTCCTTGCCATAGTGAACCTTAGTGTCACCTAATACGTCTAAAGCCATCTTACGGAAAAGGTCTTCGGTAAAGTCGATTAAGTCATGGTAGTCATGGTATGCCATATAGAACTCAATCATAGTGAACTCTGGGTTGTGACGTACGTCGATACCCTCGTTACGGAAGTTACGATTGATTTCATAAACACGCTCAAAGCCACCAACTACTAAACGCTTTAAGTAGAGCTCAGGAGCAATACGTAAGTACATGTCCATATCTAAAGCGTTGTGGTGGGTAATGAATGGCTTAGCGTTAGCACCACCTGGGATCACGTGCATCATAGGAGTCTCAACTTCCATGAAGTTAGCCTCATCCATGTAGCGACGGATAAAGGAAATAATCTTGGTGCGGATTTGGAAAGCACGACGAGACTCTTCGTTAGCAATTAAGTCTAAATAACGCTGACGGCAACGAGCCTCTTGGTCTACTAAGCCCTTGTACTTCTCTGGTAATGGACGTAAGGCCTTTACTAAGAGACGTAAGGAGGTTACGTGTAAGGTAAGCTCACCAGTCTTGGTCTTAAAGGCATAGCCAGTAACACCAATAATGTCACCTAAATCAAGCTTCTTAAAGAGCTCTTGATATTGGCCCTCTGGAAGAGCATCACGGGTTACATAAACCTGAATCTTGCCACCCATATCTTGTAAAGTAGCAAAAGCAGCCTTACCCATGATACGACGGGTCATAATACGACCAGCAATAGTATAGGTGTTCTTCTCTTGTTCTAAGGTCTCGTTATCCTTATGAGCACAAGCTTTGATAATATCGCTAGCAATGGCATCACGATGGAAGTCATTAGGGTAAGCTTGGCCCTGCTCACGTAAAGCATTTAGCTTCTCGCGGCGTTCTTGGATTTGAGAGTTGGTATTCTCAGTATTTGGAGTGATTTCCTGAGTCATAATATTAGTACTTCCTAAGGGTAAAAGGCTGAAAAAATCTTATTACAAGGATGAAATGTTTGCTTACAAAATCCTGATAATTATAAGCCTTGCTTTAAACTAGCTTCGATAAACTGATCTAAGTCGCCGTTTAATACGCTTTGGGTATCACGGCATTCCACACCAGTACGTAAGTCTTTAACACGAGCATCATCAAGCACGTAAGAACGAATTTGACTACCCCAGCCAATATCGTCTTTACTATCTTCTAGTGCTTGTTGTTCGCTACGTTGCTTGCGCAGCTCTAATTCATATAAGCGGGCACGCAATTGTTTCATTGCCTGATCACGGTTTTGAAATTGAGAGCGTTCATTCTGGCAAGTCACTACAATGCCTGTTGGCTTGTGAGTGATACGTACGGCAGACTCGGTTTTATTAACGTGCTGGCCACCAGCTCCAGAGGCTCTAAATACGTCTACTTGTAAATCAGCAGGATTGATTTCGATCTTAATATCGTTATCAACCTCAGGATAAGCAAAGGCTGAGCAAAATGAAGTATGACGACGGTTGTTAGAGTCAAAAGGAGACTTTCTTACTAAACGATGAATGCCAGTTTCGGTTCGTAACCAACCATAGGCATAAGGGCCTTCAAATTTAATGGTTGCGCCTTTAATGCCTGCCACATCGCCATCGGAGACATCTGTGATAGTGCATTTAAAGCCATGTTTTTCACCAAATTTGACATACATGCGCATGACCATTTCTGCCCAGTCTTGAGCCTCAGTGCCACCAGAACCTGATTGAATATCTAAATAACAATCAGAGTTGTCTAGCTCATTGGAGAACATACGCTCAAACTCTAAACCTTCGATTTTTTTATCTAAGGCTTCAAGCTCACAAAAGGCCTCTTGTAAGGTAGCTTCGTCCTGCTCTTCTTTAGCTAGCTCATAGAGCATGGCAATATCATCTAAACCTTGATCAATCTCGGCAAATAGATTTACCACATGTAATAGTGTCTGGCGTTCTTTGCCAAGGCTTTGTGCCTGTTGAGAATCTCCCCAAACATTAGGATCTTCTAGTAAACCATTGACCTCTTCTAAACGTTCACGTTTAGCATCAAGATCAAAGATACCCCCTTAGGGTACTAGCACGCTCGTTCAGATCGCTAAGGCGAGAAGTTAAAGATACGTTATCTAACACTTTAATTCCTTTCAAAATGAGATAAGCGTTAATAAATTTTAACAAGGCATTATAGCAAAATGATAAAGAATGCGCCCGATTAACCAAAGTAAGGGGCGTAAAAATGCTAAAATTGCACTTAAATAATTAAACAAAGAGCTTAGTTAAAGAAAAATTTGTCTCATAAGCTCTTAAATAGTAATAACAGACTGGAGCTCAACTTAGTAATGGGCTTAGGAGATTTGCGATGTTAGCAGATGATATCAAGGTTTCAGTTGAATTAGCTTTAAAAGAGGACTTAGGCGGCAAGGTTGATGAGAGTTTAGATGTTACCGCTCAATTAATTCCAGCCGATCATGTTAATGAGGCTACTGTTATTACTCGTGAGTGTGGTATTTTCTGTGGCAAGCAATGGGTTGAAGAAGTTTATAAGCAATTAGGCGGTAATGTTGAGATCACCTGGTTTGTAAACGACGGCGATGAATTAGTTGAAAATCAAAAGCTATTCTATATTAAGGGTAATGCTCGTACCATGTTAACTGCTGAGCGTACCACTCTTAATTTCGTACAAACCTTATCTGGTGTTGCTACCTTAGTAAACAAGTATGTTAAGGCTATGGGCGATACTAAGACCCAGCTTTTAGATACTCGCAAGACTATTCCAGGCCTCCGTACTGCCCTTAAGTATGCAGTAACTGTAGGTGGTGGTCATAATCACCGTATTGGTCTTTTTGATATGTACCTCATTAAGGAAAACCACATTATGGCTTGTGGTGGTATTAGTGCCGCTATTGCTAAAGCTCGTGAACTCAAGCCAGGCACTAAGGTTGAGGTAGAAGTTGAGAACTTAAGCGAGCTTCAAGAGGCATTAAATGCTAAAGCCGATATTATCATGATTGATAACTTTAACTTTGATGACATGATTGAGGCGGTTAAGATTACCAATGGTCAGGCTAAGCTTGAGATCTCTGGTAATGTAAACCTTGAGACTATTGGCAAGTTTGCCTCTACAGGTGTGGACTTTATCTCTGTTGGTGCTTTAACCAAGAATGTTCAAGCCTTAGACTTATCCATGCGCTTTGTCAAAGATTAATAGCAAGGGCGTTATTTTGCTTTAGCTAAAAGAAAAAAGAGAGCTTATTCAAGCTCTCTTTTTTCTTAGCTATTAGTGAATTTCTAAATTAACTCGTGGCATGATGCGGCAAACCAGCTCATAAGGAATGGTGTTACACAAGTTAGCAATATGCTCAACAGGTAAGCCCTCACCCCATAAAATAACCTCATCGCCGATCTTATCTTTAGCATCAGCACCTAAATCAACAAATAACATATCCATACAAACATGTCCTGCTGTAGGTACTAAACGGCCATTAATTAAAACAGGAGAACCATTAGGCATAGAGCGTGGGTAACCATCACCATAGCCAGCAGCTACAATGCCCAAAGTAGTATCCTCAGGAGCTGTCCAAGCTGCGCCATATCCTACACGAGCGCCTTTTTTAATTTTTCTAATAGCAATTAATGAGCTCTTTAAGGTCATGACTGGGGTTAGGCCTAAGTCCTCACCCGTCTTGTCAGCATATGGGGAAATACCATACATAATAATGCCAGGGCGTACATAGTCGGTACGTGCCTGAGGCCAAGAAATAATACCTGCGCTATTGGCAAGACACAAATCTCCAGTGAAATCTTTAGCAATACTAAAGAAATAGTCAATTTGCTCTTGGTTATAGTCGCTTTGAGATGGTGTGTCAGCTACGCTTAAGTGAGAAATGAGGCCAATAGGCTGAACAATCTTGTTAGAGCTTTCTAGGCGCTGTTTCATCTTGCTAACTTCATCTTTGCCAGCACCTAAGCGATGCATACCAATATCAATTTTTAGCCAGGCATTGATTGGTTTGTTAATCGGGGCACTTTCAATAGCATCAATTTGCTCTTGATCATGAACAGCGGTATAAAAGCCTTGCTCAGCTATTACAATCACATCTTCTGCATTTAAAAAGCCCTCTAATAAAATTACAGGCTTAGTGATACCAGCAGAGCGCAGCTCCATAGCCTCAGGAAGGCGAGCAACAGCAAAAGCATCAACTTTTGGCTCAATATTTTGGGCTACATTGATAAGTCCATGGCCATAAGCATTAGCTTTTACTACAGCTACAATTTTAGAGTTAGGCACCAGGCTTTTAATCTTATCTAAATTGGCAATTAGAGCTTGATGATTGATAACGGCTGTTACTGACTTCATACGCTAACAACACGGTTTAAGCATTAAGTACAAAACTTACGCTTAAACAGGTTTCCCCTTGTAATAATGATAAAACTTTAAAATTAAGAAATACCCCTAACAATAAAATTGAAATTGCTATGAGCACAAACATGCTATTCTACTAAATTGTGTTTCATATGGCCTGAATTTCTTTTCAGCATGTCTGTAAATTAGCTCAAAGCATTTTAATAGTTTGTCACTTGCACTGGGGCAGCACCATTCATGCTAGTGCTTTGGTTGCTGATATCAGGGTGAATATATTCATAGTTGGCCTCAGCATAGCCCTTATCAAAGAAGGCTGTGTATTCACCAACAAAGTGTAAATCAATATCCTTAATAGCACCGTTACGGTTTTTACCAATAATTAAGGTAGCCTGATTGGAGTTATCCTCAGCTCCTTCGGATTTGCTATAAATAGACTCACGATGCAAGAACATAATCATGTCAGCATCTTGCTCCAAAGAGCCAGATTCACGAAGATCAGAGTTTAATGGACGGTGATCCTTACGGTTATCAACTTCACGATTAAGCTGAGCTAAAGCTAAAATTGGTACTTCTAGTTCTTTAGCTAGCATTTTTAGTGAGCGTGAAATTTCACCGATTTCTAAAGTACGGTTAGCAGCTTTAGTCTGGCTACGCATCAGCTGAATATAGTCAATCATAATGACGCTAAGGCCACCATTTTCCAAAGCTAGCTTACGGGCACGTGCTCTGAGCTCTAGTGGGGTAATATCACCACTATCATCAATATAGAGCTTATTTCTTTCAGTGCCGTTATCGTTCTCCATCAAGAGCTTAATCTTGCGAACAATATCTAACCAGTTTTTATTACCCACCTCACCTGCTTTGAGCTTGTTCATGCTGACACGACCAAAAGTAGAGAGCAGACGCATTAAAATCTGCTCAGTAGGCATTTCTAAGGAAAACACTAAAGCAGGCTTATGAATATTAGGATTCATTGCAATATTAGCTACGATATTCATAGCAAAAGAGGTTTTACCCACTGAAGGACGGGCTGCAATGATATTTAAGCTGCCAGGTTGTAGACCTTGAGTTAATTCATCAAGCTCAATAAAGCCTGTAGGTACACCAGACATAGCTTGTTCACGCTGTAAATCATCGTGAATCTTAGCAATCAGCTCTACAGCTTTAGGGAAAGCTGGTTGTGGGCCTACATCGTTTTTGGCACTGGATTCAACTAACTTAAAGATTAAACCAGAAGCATTGTCAAAAATCTCTTTGGCGCTTTTACCCTCAGGGTTGTAGCACATTTGAGTAATTGACTCACAAGCTGCGATCATGGCTCTTCTTTTAGATTTATTTCTAATAATTTGAGCAAATTCAATAACAGCTTGGCTTGGGGCACCACTTTGAATAATTAAGCTAGCAATATAAGAGCGTCCTCCAGCCTTATCTAAATTACCATCTGTTTCCAGCTGATCGCTTAGTAAAGTAGGATTGAAGTCATCAGAAGTGGCATAGCGCTTAAGAATGGTAGCGTAAATAATGCGGTTCTTTTCCGAGGCAAAATCTTCAACGGTCAAAGAGCCTACATTATTAGAAATAGTTTGGAGTAGAGTTCCATCTTGGATTAAAGCTCCTAAGAGATTACGCTCGGCATCAAGATCTTTAGGGGGGTCTTTATATGCTGTTTCTGAAAAATCGAACTCACTCATAACGATGCATTCCTAAAGCAATAATTGTGAATAGAAATATAGCTCTCATTTTAATGGAGATTTGATGAGAGTGAAAAGCGTATATAAAGTATACTTAGATGACTGTAAAGTGGAGGTGCGAGGATTGTTTTGTAGATTATAAAGACGACAAAACACGGTGTCTTTGTATCTTTCCTCAAAGAACCGCATCATCATTTAAAAGGGGGAGAGCTCTAAGCTCAAAAAGAAATGGCGCACCCGAAGAGATTCGAACTCCTGACCGATCGGTTCGTAGCCGATTACTCTATCCAGCTGAGCTACGGGTGCGCTGTGTTGATAAACAAATAACATCAAAGCAATGATTTAGTGGCGCACCCGAAGAGATTCGAACTCCTGACCGATCGGTTCGTAGCCGATTACTCTATCCAGCTGAGCTACGGGTGCATCATTACTGTGATATGCATCTGCGTATCAAGTGGCGCTCATTATAGCAAAAAGATTTGATCTGGCAAGCATTTTTAACAAATTTTTTTTGAAAATTTAGCAAAAATTTTTTAAATCTCTCTAAAACCGCTTATTTATCAACTTTTCACCCAAGAATTTTCCCATCATTTTCACCCACTTTTTAATGCCCAGCAGCCCAAAATTATTTATGATGCTTAAATAATTATGCCAATCACCCCTCTATCAGAGCACTTACCCCCAGTTCCCCAGCGTCTTTCCTATTTAGCCCCTGCCACAGTCAGTAGCAACAGAGCAAAGGCAAAGGCAAAAGCAAAAGCTTTTGCCATTGCCATTGCTTTAGCGCCTGCTTTCCTGACTTAGCGTAGCCAGTCTAAAGGTTTATTATTCTTATGATTGGCTCCAAGCCACGGTTAGATAAGCTTGCTTGGTTAGGTTTTAAGCTTGCTGACTAATGAGTACAGAGGTGAGCTTGCTTTGCTTTTACCTTGGCTCACCAGTTAAAGCTCTAAGCTTGGCAGGTTAATGTTGTTGCTTAAGGAATAGTTTTAGAAAGCATTCCAACTGGTGCGCCATCCTGCTTGCCAAGACGACAGCAGTTATTGTGCATAGTAGGCACTTCCAGCGCTGTAGGCGCTGCAGGACACAGTCATCGCTGTAGGCGCTGTAAGAGCAGCTGGTAATGCAAGCATTGCAAGGACTTTATGCATGGTGGGAGGTCTTGGTTTTGGTTTTCTTTAGGTTAGGGCAGATGATGAGGCCCTGGCCCTGGTTGTGTGCGATTATGGGGCTGTAAGAACCAGTGCAAGGGGGAGGTGTGGTCTTGTGGTGAAAAGTACTAAAAAGCTTTAGGTAGGGCGTAATGGGGCTATACGAGCGCTATGACGGGCGACCTTTGTAATTAGGATGGGGCCGCTCTTTTAATTTTAGGGCATTGGTGTGGAGTGTCTATGGTGCTATTAAGAGTGTAGCGTTTGGTAAATGACTGATGAGAGTATGGTTGAGTGCTTGGTTGGTAATTGTTAGATGGTAGGGGGGCTGGATGGGGTGGCTTGCTAGATACAACAGAATGGGAATAAAAAAACAGCTTTACGCTGTTCTTTATTGAAGTCAGTGGCGGAGAGAAAGGGATTCGAACCCTCGATACAACTTTTTGGTCGTATGCTCCCTTAGCAGGGGAGTACCTTCAGCCTCTCGGTCATCTCTCCGCTGACTGTGGTGCGCATTATCATGGTTTTAGCATCAGATGTCAAGCGCTTTGACAAATTATTTTAATAAAATTACATATTGACTTAATAAAAAGTGCTAATAAATTTGATATTTATCTTGTTTTGTCGCCAATATTATTTTTAAAAATAAAAAAGCTGATACCCCTTAGGGGCATCAGCTTTTTAGGCAGTACAGTAGTTAAAGATTAATCGTTGAACTCATCTTCATCGTCTAAAAATGAATCTGGGTTATTAACTTTATTATTTCTTAGTAAAGATTCCCTCATAATCTGGCAATTTGAGGGTGCATCGATACCAAGACGTACTTTTCCTGCCTTAACATCCACGATGGAAATAGTAATATCCCTTCCGATATGGATTTTTTCACCTTTCTTCTGGGATATTACTAGCATTTATAAACGCTCCTGCAAGAATGGGGCTACTGCATTAATAGCAGCATCTAAGCCATTCTTGTTAGTACCACCAGCCTGAGCCATATCTGGACGACCGCCGCCCTTGCCATCAACATGTGCAGCAACAGCATTGACTAAGTCACCAGCCTTGAGCTTGCCAGTTAAGTCCTTGGAAACAGCAGCAATTAAGTTAACCTTATCGGTCTTCTCATCAATAGAGCCTAATACGACTACGCAGGTCTTAAGAGTGTTCTTAAGCTCATCAACAGCTAAACGTAGCTCACGCATAGAGTAGCCATCAACCTTACGAGCAACAACCTTAACACCATTAAGCTCGGTAGCTTCATGAGCAAAGTTTACACACTCTAAATGTACTAACTTCTCCTTTAAGAGCATGTTCTCATGCTCAATAGAGTTAGTATGCTCAATCATATACTTAGCACGCTCAACAAAGCTGAAGTTGTCAGTCTTCATAATGTTGCAAGCTTGAGATACGATGCGAGCAATGGTCTGTTGATACTCAATAGCAGCCTCGCCTGTGAGGGCTTCAATACGGCGTACGCCTGAGGCAATAGACTCATCAGATACAATGATAAAGTAACCTAAATCACCAGTACGTCTGGCGTGAGTACCACCACATAACTCCTTGGAGTCATGGCCCATGGAAACTACACGTACCATACCTTCATACTTCTCATCAAAGAGAGCCATAGCGCCAGACTGCTTAGCACACTCTAAGTCCATAACATCAGTAACGATTGGGTTGTTGTTACGGATATAGGAGTTTACTAAGGCTACTACCTGTTGACGCTCTTGAGTAGTAAGAGGTTGTGGGTGAGAGTAGTCAAAGCGTAAGCGATCTGGGCCTACAGAAGAACCCTTCTGGTGAACGTGGTCGCCTAATACAACACGTAAAGCAGAGTGTAATAAGTGGGTAGCACTGTGGTGAGCAGCAATATCCTTACGACGCTTAGCGTTAACGATAGCCTTACACTCATCGCCTACTTTGAACTCACCTAACTCAACACGGCCAACGTGAATAGTGGCTTTACCAACAAATTTAGTGTTCTCAACAATAAATAAGTTGTTATTGCAACGAATTTCACCAGTATCGCCAATCTGACCGCCCTTTTCGGCATAGAAAGGAGTGTTATCTAATACGATAACAGCTTGTTCGTCAGTTAAGACTTCATCACAAGCATCTACGCCTTTAAACATAGCAATGATCTTGCCGCGATCTTCAGTGCCATCATAACCACTAAAGGTAGTTTGAGCATCAAGCTTTAATTCTTTGTTGTAGTCGATACCGAAAGTAGAGGCAGACTTAGCACGAGCACGTTGCTTAGCCATTTCGCTCTCAAAGCCGTCCATATCAACAATATAGCCACGATCACGTACTACATCTTGGGTAAGGTCAGCTGGGAAGCCGTAGGTATCGTAGAGCTTAAATACTACTTCACCTGGAATAGTGCGCTCAGCGCCTAACTTTTCAAGCTCAGAGTCTAATAAAGCTAAACCACGATCTAAGGTGTTTAAGAACTGCTCTTCTTCTTTCTTTAAGGTGCGCTCAATTAAAGCTTGTTGCTCTACGAGCTCAGGGTAGGCCTTACCCATTAACTCTACTAACTTAGCAACTACCTTGTAGAAGAATACATCCTTGGCACCTAAGAGACGACCGTGACGTACGGCACGACGAATAATACGGCGTAATACGTAACCACGGCCTTCATTGGATGGTAATACGCCATCAGCAATTAAGAAGGAGCAAGAACGAATATGATCTGAAATAACACGTAAAGACTTAGAAGACTTATCTTGAACGCCTAAAATTTCAGCTACATTATCAATAAGGGCACGGAAAAGGTCGATGTCATAGTTAGAGTGAACGCCTTGTAAAACAGCAGCAACACGCTCTAAACCTAAGCCATTATCGATCATTGGCTTGCCTAATGGCTCAAAAGTGCCATCGGCTTGACGATTGTATTGCATGAACACAATGTTCCAAATTTCGATAAAGCGATCGCCATCTTCCTCTGGAGAGCCTGGAGGGCCGCCCCAAATGCCTTCACCGTGGTCGTAGAAAACCTCAGAGCAAGGGCCGCAAGGACCAGTGTCGCCCATTTGCCAGAAGTTATCAGAGTTATAACGACCACCTTTATTGTCACCAATACGCACGATCTTCTCGTCAGGTAAACCTACAATATCGTGCCAAATGTCATATGCCTCTTGATCCTCAGCATAGACGGTAACCATTAAAGATTCTTTTGGTAATTTAAAGCCTTCGGTGAGTAATTCCCAAGCATAGGTAATAGCTTCTTTCTTGAAGTAGCCACCAAAACTAAAATTACCTAACATCTCAAAGAAAGTGTGGTGACGAGCAGTATAACCTACGTTATCTAAGTCATTTTGCTTACCGCCAGCGCGCACGCACTTTTGAGCTGTGGTTGCGTTGATATAAGGTCTTCTGTCCTTACCAAGGTAAATATCCTTAAACTGGTTCATACCTGCATTGGTAAACAGAAGGGTAGGATCATTGTATGGCACTAAAGAGCTAGAACGCACGATTTCGTGGCCATGATCCTTAAAGAAGTTGAGATACGTATTACGGATCTCGTCTGTAGACATGTACATACTGAATATTCTTGTTTCTAAACAGATAAATGTAAACTTACCTGAGAATGGGACAAAAACCTAATCTTGCTATTATACCCACGAAAAAGACCGACAATTAACACATTTGCTAATTTATCTTTAATTTTTAATGAATAAGGGTAGGGCTTACTAAATAAGATAGCTATCTCTTATTAGCGATCTGGAGGCAGGATATAGCCTTGAGGACGGCTTACTTTAAGGTCTAGTTCGTGCAGAGCAGCGATCATTTGTTCTCTTAAGTATAAAGTTGCTTGGGCTAGTTCATTGCGCTCTAGTTTAGCTGCGTCAATGCTAGGGAGCATAGTAATATGCACCTCGCCATTATTAAAACGACCTAAATCTATTTGTCTGGTGTAAGTAGAGGTAATAAAAGGAATTACTTTTACTTGAGCTAACATGGCTGTATGCAAGGCACCTGTTTTAAAAGTGCCCACAGGGCCATGTCCTGATCTAGTGCCTTCAGGAAACATCCAGACAGATATATGCTTGTTTTTTATCTTATTAACTATTTTCAGCATGGTTTCGTAAGCTTTAGAGCGGTGGTCACGATCTAGCAAAATATTGCCTGATAAGAAAAATAAGATGCCGAAAATAGGTGTAAAGATAAGATTCTTTTTTCCTACACACACCATGCCTGGCTGAGGAATATGGGCCATTGTAATAATGTCCCAATCGCATTGATGCAATCCTACTAAAATAGCAGGCATTTGCTCGCGAATAGCTTGTTTATCAAAGTGCAATACTACTTTTACCCCAATCACCTTTTGTGCCCAAGTAAGCATGTAGGTTAGCGCATAGACATTATTCTTATGCATAGGACGAATAGTGCAAATGATAATGCCTACTACTAGCCACATTAAGGACATGACAAGCAAGATAGTAAGACGGGTGGTAAAAATCAAATAACGCATGGAGAAGCAAAAATCACAACCTGTGGGTAAGAAAAATAGAAATTTATCTTAAATTAAGCCGCTTGCAAAAGCAATTTTGTAACATCATCTGACCATAACAATAAAGCCCAAGTTAATGAGAACTTGGGCTTTATTTTGGCCGTGATCCTCAAAACTTACGCAAGGTTGAGGGCCTAGCTAAGTATTGGCTCAGAGCACTACTGGGCATCAGCCTCAGCAGCAGCCTCGGATGGCTCAGTGGAGGCCGCAGCGGCGACCACAGGGGCCGTATCATCGGCCTCTGTGGCTTCTGATGGCTCTGTAGTGGCATCAGTCGGAGCTACTTTGGCAATAACTTCGATGTAATCGACCTTTGGTAAAGAGCTTGGTAGGCTTTCACCTTGACGCTCTCTTTGAGAGATGCGCTCATTAATGATTTCTTCGCCTAATTTAATCTTACGCTTGCCTGCGTAAATAATAATGCCATCGCCCTTTTGGATGCTAGTAAGCTCAGCAATACCATCCAAGCCTTGTTTGAGGTGAGCATTGGAGATTTTCATGAGCTTTAAGCCCTTGCCTCGTGGTAGCACAGTAAGCTCAGAGGCTGGATAAATTAATAAGCGATTTTTCTTGCTGATTAATACAATGAGACTGTGTTCTACATCCTCAATTTTAACTGGGGCTAGCAAGTTAGAGTTTTCATCTAAGCTTACTATAGCTTTACCTGCCTTATTGCGGGTAATCATATCGGCTAGGCGACAAATAAAGCCAAAGCCCATATCACTAGCAAGCAGATAATGATCTTCAATGGCTCCTGTTAACACAGTAGTGATAATTTCATTAGGCTGTAAATTGAACTTAGTAGAGATAGGCTCTCCTTGTCCACGAGCTGATGGTAGATCTTTAATTAAAATGCTAAAGCTGCGGCCTAAGTTAGATAGAAATACTGCGTATTGATTGCTCTTGCCTACTGCTTGAGCCATAAAACTATCGCCACTCTTATAAGAGAGACTCATAGGATTAATATTGGTGCCATTAGCAGCACGAACCCAACCCATACGGGAGAGAATTACGGTCATAGTCTGAGCTGGGGTGGCTGTTACTAAATCAATTTCTTTAGCCTCAGCACGCTCTACTACCTGACAACGACGCTTGTCACCATACTTTTTAGCATCAGTACTTAATTCATCTTTGATGAAATTCATAAGCTTTTCAGGATGGGCCAAGTGATCCTCAAGATCAGATTTCTCATCTTGCAGCTTAGAGATTTCAGCATGAATCTTTTCCTCTTCTAAGCGGGCTAATTGACGTAATTTAGTGTCTAAAATATAGTCCACTTGAAGCTCTGAAAGCTTAAATTGCTCCATGAGCTTGCGCTTAGGGTCATCGTCATGACGAATAATCTCAATAACCTCATCGAGGTTTAAGAAAATAGCCATGAGACCATCTAGCAAGTGAAGGCGCTTATTAACAGCACTTAAGCGGTGGTTAAAGCGCTTGGTTACTGTATCAGTACGATAAGTAATCCACTCTTGTAAAATGGTTTTTAGGTCTTTAACTTGTGGCTTACCGTCTAAACCTAAGATATTAAGATTAACTCTATAAGTACACTCTAAGTCGGTAATAGCAAAGAGGTGGCTCATGAGCTCATCAATATCAACACGATTAGAGCGTGGCACAATAATTAAACGACAAGGGTGCTCATGATCGCTGGCATTAATTAAGTCACTAATCCATGGTAATTTCTTTTTTACCATTAAATCAGCAATTTCTTTTTCAATTTGACCAACACCAACTTGATAAGGTAAAGCGCTGATAACAATACCGTCTTTGGTATTTTCATAAACAGCTCTTACCCTAATGGAGCCCTTACCTGTCTGATAAATTTTTAACAGCTCATCTTGAGGGGTAATAATATCAGCGCCACAAGGGTAGTCAGGGCCTTTTACATATTTAAGTAAGTCCTTAACACTAGCGTTTGGGTGGTCAATTAAGTGAGCGGTAGCTTTAACCAGCTCATTAAGATTATGAGGTGGAATATCGGTAGCCATACCCACAGCAATACCCATAGTGCCGTTGAGCAAAATATTAGGCACACGAGCAGGCAAGGCTTTTGGTTCTTCTACAGTACCATCAAAGTTAGGTACCCATTCAACGCAGCCTAGATTTAAATCTTCAAGCAATAATTCAGATTGGCTAGACAGTCTAGCCTCAGTGTAACGCATGGCTGCAAATGACTTAGGGTCTTCTACATCACCCCAGTTACCTTGGCCGTCAATGAGAGGGTAACGGTAAGTAAAAGGTTGAGCCATTAACACCATAGCTTCATAACAAGCAGTATCACCGTGAGGGTGGTATTTACCTAATACCTCACCTACAGTGCGGGCAGACTTAACGTGTTTGGCCTTGGCATTAATACCTAACTTGGCCATAGCATAGATAATACGTCTTTGTACTGGTTTCATGCCATCGGTAACAGCTGGGAGGGCACGATCTCTAATTACACTCATTGAGTAGTTTAAATAGGCATCTTGAGCAAAATTTTGTAAAGGAAGTTGCTCAATACCCTCTAAACTAAGCTCGTTTTTCATAATATTGCTCATGTCAGTACTTAAAAAATTTAATAAAAATCTACTAATACATTACAAAAGCCCAACAATGCTAAAGACTGCATAAACTAAGTTTTAGCATTGCTGGTATTCACGGGGCCTTGCTAGTTAGTTTTAACTAGAAAGTATACGTACTTTAAACCAAAGCTAATGATATTGTTAGTAGTAACCAGAAAAAATGGCTAAAAATATAGAAAAAGCAGAGAATAATGTTAGTTTTACATACAGATGGCGCTAAATTGTGCAATAAAAGAGCGGACTCCTTGAGGAAAAGTTATCCAGCCTTAAAGCATTTGGGGTTGCTATTTGGATGCAAACTCGTTCTTTAATTACTAATTATTGCGTTAAAAAAGCGCTTTTTCATGAAAAATCATTATAATGGTGACACCTTTTCTTGTTAGGAACACGAGCCATTTGTCTATGCATAAAATCACTAACCTTATTTTTACTGCCATATTGTTAGCTTGTTTGCTTGTTCCTACATCATTTGCCAAACATTTATCTGATTTGAGCAAGACAGCAAATCTGCCTACCTCTTTATATAACAGCGCCCTGATTGATGGTGTTATTGAAGACTATGAATTTGATTATATGAAAATCAAAAAAATTTCAGGTTTGCAGATTTTCCCTAGAGGTTATAGGGCTCCTAAGAATCTAGTCGATAAAGTGGTAGTTTATAAAAATATCCACCAAATGCTGCTTTATAAAGGCGATAAAGTAGTACGTAAATATTGGATTGCTCTGTCTGATCGTCCTCAAGGTCATAAAGTGAAAGAAGGTGACAAAAGAACTCCTGAGGGCACTTATACCCTTGATTATGTTAAAGAAAATTCTTACTACTACCGTGCTTTCCATATTTCATATCCTAATCCTAAGGATATAGAAAATGCTCGTCGCCTAGGAGTCAGACCTGGCGGTATGATTATGGTTCATGGCCAACCACCTTCTAATGGCGAGTTTCATGAGACGGTGCAAAGATCTGATTGGACTAATGGTTGTATAGCAATTTTAAATCCAGAGATTGACGAGTTTATCTCTTTGGTTGATCCTGGCACTCCTATAGAGATTAATCCTTAAATTAGGGTGTGATTAAGTTATCTTTTTATTGCTGTGTTGTTTAATAATTTGAGGTGTCATTTCTTATGGGACTAAAACAGGCGTATTTTGCGCTAAGAGATCAAATACGCTTTGCTTGGGCGCAATATCAATATAGTTATGAACCTCAAGGACAAGTAGAGCATTTTAATTGGGACAATATGAAGCATATTGTGGTATTAAAGCTTGATGGCAAGCTAGGCGATACCCAAGTAATGACTCATTTTTATCGTAATTTAAAAAATCTGGCCCATAAGCCTACTTTGACCGTAGTTTGTCCTGAAAACCTAGCATCAGTTTATTATGATGTTTTAGGCTTTGATCAAGTATTAGTAAGCTCACGTAAACCAAAAGCCCAAGAAATCAAAAATCTCTGCCAACAAATTATTGCTGCCTCTCAAGGAGCAGGAAATAATGGCAAGATTGATTTAGTGCTCTCAACCGAGCCTAACTATCGTCCTCGTGACTTTATTTTTAACTATCTGTTAAAACCAGACTTTATTGTTGGATGTGATCCTAAAGTTAAAAGTATCAATCTCTTTTTATATCATCCAACTACCTATAATCACCCTGTTAGCCAAGCTTTTTGTAACCTTATGGAAAAAGGCAATTTAGCCTATAGCACTCCTGTAAGCTATACACCTTTGTTTACAAAAGATAGCTTGTCACAAGCCCTTGCTTATTTAAGACCTAAAGCCAGCACTAACTCTAGCGCTGTCGCCCCTGAGGGCGCTGTTGCGTCCCCTGAGGGCCCAGCCCAGAGCGCTGGCCCTAGCCAGGGTCTGGGCCAAAACCTTGGTTCTAACGTGGGCACTGTGGCAAAGAGTAGCCGTTTTGATGATGGGTTCTTTGTGTTTGGTCTTAATCCTTTGGGAGCACCTAAGGCTCGTAGAATGAGCGTTGCTACTAGTGTGGCCTTAGCTAACGCAGTTTTGCAAAGTGCTAGTAATACTAAAGTATTGTTAATGTGCCAAAGCTCTTTTAGTGACTACATCAAGTCGGTAATGAGTAATATCGATCCTGCGCTGCTCTATGATGAGCAGGGGGAGGCACGTGTGCTACCAATGCCTGATAACACTTCAGTACTAGATTTGGGGGCTTTAATACATTGCATCGATGCACTTATTACTGTGGATACTGCAACTGTGCATTTAGCTTGTGCCAGTAAAATACCTGAGCTTTGTTTTTATAATAATGATAATGCTGAATCTTGCCGTTGGGCACCAATAGGACAAAGGGCGCAATGTGTAAAGTTTGCTGATGCTAATTTTGGCGCTATGGATAGTGAGCCTTTTGTAGTAGTAGCGAACAACTTTATTAAAGAGCAAATTGAGCTCAATAAGCTTTAGTTGAAAATAAGCCCCCAATAGTATTATTGAGGGCTTATTTTTTATCAGGCCTAAGGTGGCCGTGCAGGCCTTTGAGGGCGGCCTTTTGAGGTGCTTGTCCTTTGGCTTTGGGGCTCGCCATTTAGGGGCATGGCCCCTAAAGGGTGGTAGGGCTTGGGATGGGGCTAGTTGTCTAGCTCTGGAAGCCACTTAATTTGTAAATTTTGAAGACCAGATGATTCAATGTTTTGTAAGCTTGCTGGTACATCAACATGGATGGAGGCTACTACCACTCTTTCTCCAGCGTGGGAGCCTGAGGCGGTAATAGAAATAACATTGAGCTCTAAAGTGGTAAGGTTTAAATCACCATTATCGGCTTGCTCTTCACTGTCGTTTAATAGCTCTGGAAGCTCATCTTCTTGCCACCAGGCCATATTAGGCATATCAAGCTCAACATTAAGATCGTATTTGTCGCTATTAAGGCGCTCGTTAATCTTATTTAAAGTGATTTCGTCTGCTTCGGTTAAATTAAGAGTTTCAAATACTAAATTTAAAGCAGTGTCACATAAGAAATCAAAATCACTATCGCTAATGATATTTAAATCCAGGATAGTCTCAACTTCGTTGCTCATATTGTGATCCTAAAACAAAGGGCTACCTTCAATTAATATGATAGGTAGCCCTTATATATTAATAAGCCGTTATTTAATTAGTGGCCAACGTCTAAATCTGATGGAGGCCAGTGCTCAAGACGCATACCTAAGGAGAGACCACGCTCTGCTAATACGTCCTTAATTTCAGTTAAGGACTTCTTACCTAAGTTTGGAGTCTTTAATAATTCAACTTCAGTACGTTGTACTAAGTCACCAATGTACTTAATACCCTCAGTCTTTAAGCAGTTAGCTGAACGTACAGTAAGCTCAAGATCCTCAACTGGGCAAATGAGCTTAGGATCGATTAATGGACGGAAAGAAGTATCCTCAGCAGGCTCAATGGAGTTTCTAATATCCATGAAGGTGCCAAGCTGCTCAGCAAAAATAGTAGCAGCTAAGGAAATAGCAGCATCTGGCTTGATAGTGCCATTAGTCTCAATAGTGAGATCTAAAGCTTCCATACCATTTTGAATTTGGCGAGTCTGAACTGCAACATTTAAAACAGGGCAGTAAGAAACGTCAATTAAAAGTCTGCCAATAAAGCGATTATCACCATTCTCAACAAATGGTTGGCTTTGTGCTTGAACATAGCCACGACCACGACTTACGTGAAGAGTCATATTGAGAGTCTTATCAGGATCAGTGATATGGCATAACACTAAATCAGGATTCTTAATCTCAACATTGGCTGGGCATTGAATGTCAGCGGCAGTAACTGGGCCAATACCTACTTTATTGATGTGTAAAATAGGGTTAGTGGCAGTATGACCTTCGCACTCAACAGCTACTTCTTTGATGTTTAATAAGATTAAGAGGATATCCTCTTGTACGCCCTCAATAGCACTGTACTCGTGAACAGCGCCTTCAATCTCAACCTCAGTAATAGCATAACCAGGAATGGATGAGAGCATGATACGACGAAGCGCAGTACCATAAATCTGGGCGTAGTTTGGCTCAAAAGGCTCAAGAGTAACACGGGTTTTGTTGCGTGCAACTTCTACGACTTCCTTAATATTAGGTCTTAGAAAATCAATTTGCTCCAAGGTTCCACCCTCAAATGTTGTAGGTTTATGCAGGCCCTTAAGTTTTCACTTAACACAAAGCTCGAATTGAAGATAGCAATAGAGTAGCTTGGTGAAATGACTAGTATGCTCAAGCATGTAACTAGTTGATGGTAAAGGAGTGAAATTACTTAAGGAAAGATGACTAGCTTAGATAAGCTAACATCTTGTTAGTGACTGCTATAAAGTAAGTCACAAATGTCGTAGCAGGTCAAAATGACCTATAAAATTCTTTGTACTTAGTAAAGAACACTAAAAAATAAGTGTTCATAAGTGCCAACAAATAAGTACTGAATTTGATGACACTTATAAAGCAAAGCTAGGCTTAAGTAAACTCAAGCCTAGTCTTGTTTCATCACTTAAGATGATTAAAGTGCTTATTCAGCAGACTCATCTTTGAGGTTAGTACGATCTACTAACATGATGTAAGCCATAGGGGCTTGGTCGCCTGGACGGAAACCGCACTTTAAGATACGGGTGTAACCACCTGGACGGTTAGCTGCAGCCTTGGAAACTTCGTTGAATAACTTAGCAACCATTTCCTTATCACGGAGACGGGCGAAAGCTAAACGACGGTTAGCAACAGAATCAACCTTAGCAAGAGTAATTAAACGCTCAACAAAACGACGTAACTCTTTTGCCTTTGGTAAGGTGGTCTTAATGATCTCGTGCTTGATAAGAGCATTAGCGAGATTGCGATACAGCGCTGCACGGTGTGCAGAAGTGCGGCCGAGGTGACGACCAGCTAAACGATGACGCATTGTTATTTCTTCCTGAATTGACAGTAATGTTACTTACTCGAACGCTGTAAGTTCTGAGGTGGCCAATTTGCAACACGCATACCTAAAGATAAACCGCGAGTTGCTAACACATCCTTAATTTCAGTTAAGGACTTCTTACCCAAGTTTGGAGTCTTGAGTAACTCAACCTCAGTGCGTTGGACTAAATCGCCAATATAGAAAATCTCCTCTGCCTTTAAGCAGTTGGCAGAGCGTACAGTAAGTTCAAGATCTTCAACAGGCTGTAATAAAACAGGATCTGGTAAAGGAGGAGCAGCTGGAGTGCTAGTGCGCTCTGGGATGTCTTCCTTATCCACGAGGTTGCTCATATTATCGCATAAGAGCTCAGCTGCGTGCTTTAAGGCCTCATCAGGGCTGATGGTGCCATTAGTCTCTAACTCAATAACCAAACGGTCTAAGTCAGTACGCTGTTCAACACGAGCAGACTCTACCTCGTAAACGTATCTTGAAATTGGGCAGAATGCAGCATCAATGAGAATCTCATTCTCTTCCTTAGCAGGTAAGTGCTTAGGATCATTACTTACTACATAGCCACGACCGTATACGACGCGGAGATTCATTGACAAACTAGCCTTGTCTCCAATTAAGGTACAGATATGGGCATCAGGATTTACGATGCTCATACCCTCAGGGCAAGTAATATCAGATGCACGTACAACGCCTTCACCATGCTTAGTTAAAGAGAACCAAACTGGACCTTGTACTTGATGATTGGATGAAATAGCAATGTTCTTTAAGTTCATTACGATTTCAATCAAGGACTCTGCTACATCTTCTTTAGCTGAGGTCAAGCTAGTAACGCCTTCGATTTGTAAAGCGTCAAAAGCATAACCAGGAAGAGTCTTTAACAGAACATCACTTAAAGCAATACCAATGGTATTACCAAAACCGCGCTCTAAAGGCTCGATTACGATGCGAACATGATTTGGTCCAAGCTCAGTAAAACCAACAGGCTTTGGGCTGAGTAATTCACAAACTGACACTATTTATACCCCACAAATTAAAAGGAGTGCAGGCAGGTTGCCTATCTATTACTTAGAGTAGAACTCGACGATGAGCTGTTCCTTGATATCAGCAGGAAGCTCAGAACGCTCAGGCTTGTTCTTGTAAGTACCCTTCATGGCGCTGTGGTCTACGTCGATCCAAGTTGGCTTAACGGCACGTTGACCTGCTAAATCGATTGCAGTCTTGATACGAGTTTGCTTCTTAGCCTTCTCGCGAACTGCGATCTCATCAGATGGCTGAACCTGATAGGATGGGATGTTAATTACACGACCGTTAACAGTGATAGCCTTGTGGCTAACGAGCTGACGGGACTCCATACGGGTTGAACCGAAGCCCATGCGGTAAACTACGTTGTCTAAACGGCCTTCTAAAAGCTGTAACAAGTTCTCACCAGTGTTGCCTGGCATGTTAGAAGCTTTCTTGTAGTAGTTGTTGAACTGACGCTCGAGAACGCCGTAAATACGACGAACCTTCTGCTTCTCACGTAACTGAGAACCATAGTCAGATAAGCGAGCCTTGTTGGCACCGTGTTGACCTGGTGCAGTGTCTAACTTGCACTTGGTGTCAATAGCACGAACACCAGACTTTAAAAATAAATCCACGCCCTCGCGACGGCTTAATTTTAGAGCTGGTCCTGTATATTTTGCCATTTATCTTTCTCCAATAAAAAAACAGATACCAGATTAGACGCGACGCTTCTTTGGCGGGCGACAACCGTTGTGAGGGATCGGAGTAACATCAGTGATGTTAGTAATCTTATAACCGATCGCATTTAAGGCACGAATAGAGGACTCGCGACCTGGACCTGGACCCTTTACTAAAACTTCAAGGTTCTTTACACCGTACTCCTTGGCAGCCTCACCAGCACGCTCAGCAGCAACCTGAGCTGCATAAGGAGTGGACTTACGAGAGCCACGGAAACCAGAACCACCAGCGGTAGCCCATGAAAGGGTGTTACCTTGACGGTCAGAAATGGTTACGATGGTATTGTTGAAAGATGCGTGGATGTGAGCTACACCATCAGCGATTTGCTTCTTACCGCGCTTGCCACCACGAGCACGTGGAGCAGAGGCAGTCTTGGTAGCTGGGGCAGCAGCAGTTGCTGCAGGGGTTGCTGCGCTAGCAGCTTGTTGGATTTCTTCAGCCATCATGTGCCTCCTTACTTCTTAATGCTCTTACGTGGACCCTTGCGAGTACGTGCATTAGTCTTGGTACGTTGACCGTGAACTGGTAAACCACGACGGTGGCGTAAACCACGGTAAGCACCAAGGTCCATAAGGCGCTTGATGTTCATAGAAACTTCACGACGTAAGTCGCCTTCTACGGTGTACTTGGCAACTTCGGCACGAATCTTATCTAAGGTAGCTTCGTCGAGTTCCTTGAACTTGGTTAACTCAGCAACTCCTACTGCTTGACAGATGTCACGAGCACGAGTCGGGCCGATGCCGTAGATGGATTGCAATGCAATCACGGCGATCTTGTGATCAGGCACATTGATGCCAGCGATACGGGCCACTATTGATCTCCTAGAAAAAGGTCGGTTAAAAATTAGCTGTCGCAAAGCCCGTTAGGATACGCGACAACCGTATAGTGCACTTTGGCAAAAATTCTTTCAGCCACACCCAAAACCTAAGCAATCTTAGTTGAAGTACTAATTTAAACTACTTGGTTCATTAATAGGGCATCATTAAGGCTAAGCTTTAAACTTTTAATCAAAGCACAGGCTTAATGAAATTTAAGGGAGGCTGTGATCTGCGTATTCTATGTGATTCAAATCATAAAATCAATAAAAATATAGCAGGTGCACAAGCGCATAATTCTATATCTTTTTTTGTGAAATTAAAAGATGTTGGCGAAAAAAAGAGCTTTAAGGCTAAGTAATGGGCAAAAATTCGGCCTCCAAAACATGATAAAAATTATCAATAATTTAGGGTCTGTTTATTTTTGCTCTCAGAGTGGGGGCTATTGGCCATAGGCCTTGTGGCCAAGGCCTCCATAGGCCTTATGGCCTATGGCTGGCCAATGGCCCATAGCCCATAAGATTATAGCCCCAGGCCTATGGGTACATAGGGCTGGGGCTATGAGCTTAGTGCAGTAGGTTTTCAGGCAAGATGCCTAAATCGTTGAGTAGGCCAATTAAAGGCTCTACACCTAAAATGACACTGACTGTTACAACAATCACCACCATAAAGAAGCCTAAGCCGACAATGGCAAAGCGTAGTGACCATTGGCCTTTTAAAATTTCATGGCTGGTAAGCTGTGCTATGAGCTGATTTAAAGGTTGCATTTGTTCTTTGATAGCCCCGTATTCACGTGGAATATCAAAGTGATGAATGACTTCTTTAAACAGCTCTTGAGCCAGAGCATTTTTATGATTGATGCTTGAGACCAAAAAGCTTTGAGTTAAGAAGTACTCAACTGAATAGTAAAGAAAGCTTAAGGATTTAAGATGCTTTTTGCCATTACGATAAAGCTTTTCTGACTGCCTAAACTTGGCGCTTAGTTGGTGGCCTAACAGTTTATTGATCTTTCTTAAGCAATATTTATAGCCTAAAGCTCTTGAGACCAACAGTACTAAAGGCAAAATAGTATTAGCACTAGTTAAATTAGGTACTAAGCCTAAAAATCCTTGTTGTTTAATAAAGGACATGCCTTTGCCATCTAAAAAACATGAAAAAGCATGGTGCTTAAAAAGGTTATAGCCTCTTTGTAAAGGTGAAGAGCGTAAGTAGCGAGCACTAGTAGCTAAAAACTGATCATTTAAAGAGCCCTTCTCTACACTAAGCTGAGGAGAGTTAATAAAAAATATTTCGTAATCAGGATCTACCTTGGTAGCTTTAGGAGCCTTGTTTTTGCCAAAGAATGAGTGTTTTTTACTCTTGAGATTGCGTGTATCAACGGTAAGGCTATGAGGAGCTTTGACAAATTGGCCTTGAGCTATGAGTACTTCTTCTATAAAGACAAAGATGTTGCAAGGAAAGGGCGTATTTGCAAAGAGTTTAAAAAAATAGGTTTGAGCAAAGTCTTCGTGAAATTGCTTATAGCGTCCTTTAATACGACACAGGTCATAGAACTTATTATTACCCCCAAACACCTCGGGCTCAAAAAGCAAATAATCTTCGCTATTAATATCTATTTCATCATATTGCGAAAAATCATAGCTTAAAGAAGTAACTTTAAAGGCAATGCGCCAAGCTTTAATCTCTAAAGCTGCATGCTGCTCTGCGGCTTTACTCTTGGTATTGGGGCTAGTGATTTGCTCTTGAGTCATTATGCTTGCCAAGGGTGATATCAAGGAAAAAAACAATATTCTTAAATTTAAACCGGTAGATGTCAACGTAGTTTTCAAAAATATTACAAAAAAAATTTTCCCAAAAACTTTTGATCTTTGATTGGCTGAAGACAGGTACTGGCTTCAGCCAATTTTGATCTGGCCAATAAGAGCAGTGG
>NZ_JALKIM010000044.1 GCF_023050945.1 Anaerobiospirillum sp. NML120448
ATATCTGTTTTCATGGAACAATAATAGAGGTTAACTCATTATTAGGTAACCTATGATATTTTTTGATAAATACGATATATAAGGCAAATCTATTTCGAGGTAACCTTAGCTTGCAGAGTTGAGGTATATTTGAGACTTTTGAAAAGTTTGAGATTAATTATGGGACTAGAACTATTTTTTAGAAATTTAAAATATCTCTTTAAGTACAATCTTAAAGGTATGTATAACCATGCTAATCCAATTTATGAAGATGAGCTTATCTTAAAGATACTTGATACTCATAAGAATTTAGAAGAGTTAAGAGCTGGAATCAAACTCTGTAATGTAATGGATGCATGGAATACATTAGATTATTTAATTAGTACAAACGCTAGCTTTTGTAGATTTGGAGATGGTGAGCTATCTATAGCCATTGAAAAGCAAGGAAATGTTTTTCAGCGCTATGATGATCTATTGTCTAAAAAACTTATGGAAGTTCTTTCCTCAAAAGATAATGGTTTGCTAGTAGGAATCAACTATTATTGGTTTAATGCGCCAAACAATTTACATGATAGACAAATGCTGTTTTATTTAACATCTTCTATAAAATATCGTCAGATGTTAAAAGGTATTTTAAGTGATGATAGAGTCTATGGTGACTCAACTATAACAATGCCATATGTGTTATATAAGGACATTGATTTTCGTCGTTATTATGACAAGCTTGAGTCCTTATGGAAAGGCAAAGATATTGTTATTGTTTGTGGAAAAACAATATTTAACAATATTAAGCACAATATTTTCTCTTCCGCAAACTCTATAGAGTACATATACGGCCCTAGTGTTAATGCATTTGATCAATATGATGATCTTATGCAAAAAATTTTGGCAACAGACAAAAATAAGGTCAAATTTATAATTATGGGTCAAACTGCCACTGTACTTGCTTATGACTTATACAAAAATGGTCATCGTGCAATTGATATGGGTCATACTGCTAAAGATTATAATTATTACTTAGAAAAGCATGCTGTTGATACAAATAGCATAACTAAGTTTTTTGATAAAGACTAGTGTAAGCTATAGGAAATATAAGGCATTTAATATATCTATCAGTTTTGTTACATTTGCTCAAACAACTGTGTTAATAGGAATTTTTATGTCTGTAAAATATTTCGTAATTAGTCTTCAAGATCAAGTGGCAAGACGTAAAAACATCGGTTCGATTTTAACAGCCAATAATGTTGACTTTGAGTTCTTTGATGCAACTTATGGCAAGGAAATGACTGAAGAGGAGCAAAAGCTTTGCTCTAATGAAAGTCAGACCATTCTTACTATGAAAGGCAATCGTAAAGTACTTATTGAAGATGAGTTAAGTTTATCAGAAAAAGGATGTGCCCTTTCACATCTTCGTCTTTATCAGCATATTATCGATCAAGACCTTGATTATGCAGTAATCATGGAGGATGACTTAAAGCCAAATGCTGATGTTTTCCAAGCTGTTAACTCTTTAAG
This sequence comes from Anaerobiospirillum sp. NML120448, assembly GCF_023050945.1. Classification (GTDB taxonomy): domain Bacteria; phylum Pseudomonadota; class Gammaproteobacteria; order Enterobacterales; family Succinivibrionaceae; genus Anaerobiospirillum. The sequence goes on from NZ_JALKIM010000044.1 coordinate 1,495, forward strand.
TACAATTAAAGAGCCGTGGGATATAGTGCATTTTTCATCAGATTTTGGAATAAAATGTTTGCCTTTTGCTCGTAAGTACTATTTTGATAAAAGCAAAGGTTTTTATTTCCAGCGTATTGGCATGCGTAATGATACTTTAGATGCTATTTTTAACAGGCGAAGATTCATTATATATACTGCATTGTATGTAGTAACTAAAGAAGCTTGCAAGAAGCTAGTAGATATAGGATATCCAGTACGGCTGACCTCTGACTATTTGCTCGGTATGATTGGTTATAATAACTTAAAAACCTTTGCTGTATATCCTGAAAATCACTTTATGAAGTTTTTTGAATGTGATTCAACAATTGGATCTTCTCGTCCTGCTCATAAGATGGTAAGACTTTAGTATTTGTAATTTATGACTTAAAAGGCCCCTTAAAGAGGCCTTTTATTTTATATATCCCGTTTTATAGCGCATAATGACAAAGATAGGTTAAAATGTAAGTTTATTCTAGATTTATAGGCTTTATACAGGTTGACAGTTATGTCTGTAAAATGCTTTGTAATTAATCTTAAAAAAGATATTGATCGCTTAGAGCATATTTCTAATGAGCTTAACAAGCTCGGTTTAGATTATGAAGTATTTGAAGCTTCTTATGGCAAAGAGCTCGATGCGGCTTTTATTAATCAGTGTCGTCAGGAAGATGAGCTGTTATTTAATTTAAAAGGCCATGTCAAAGTAAAGCTATTAGGAAAGCTTTCTTTAAGTGAGATTGGTTGTGCTTTATCACATTTGCGTGTTTATCAACATGTTATTGATTGTGGCTTAGATAAAGCTCTTATTGTAGAAGATGACATTTGTTTAAAGCCTCAACTCAAACTAGCCTTAGACAATTTAGATAAGATAAAAGATCCTTGGGATGTTGTTCAGTTTTCACTACATAAAGGCATAAAAAATCTTTGGGGTGCCAAGAACTATTATTTTGCTGATGGTTTGTATTTTAGACGAGAAGGAATGCGTAATGATTATTTAGACGCAAGATTTAATGCTCGCCGTATTATAGGTACAACTGCTTGTTATGTAGTTACTAAAGAGGCCTGCCAAAAGCTTATTAATTTAGGCTATCCTATTAGAATGCCTTCTGATTTTTTGCTTGGCATGTTAGCTTTTAATCACTTAAAAACATTTAGAGCATATCCTATTGGAGAGTTTACACATGAAGCTCAATTTGACTCAATAATTGGGTATAGAAGCTCTAAAGAGCTGGTGAGAATCTAAATAATTTAGATAATTTGTAGTGTTAATCACTTTTGAGTGCCGCAGAGGCAGTCAGCTTGGGCTTGGCCAAAAGCCCTTTTCATTTGGGATAATTTAAAAAAATATTATGGCTAATACTTTTGACCAAAATTTAGTACGTAACTTCTCGATCATTGCCCATATTGATCATGGCAAGTCAACCTTATCAGACCGTTTTATTCAGGTTTGTGGTGGTTTGACAGATCGTGAAATGCAGGCTCAAGTGCTCGATTCTATGGATATTGAGCGTGAGAGAGGCATTACTATTAAAGCACAGGCTGTAACCTTAAAGTATAAGGCTCAAGATGGTAATACCTATGAGCTAAACTTTATTGATACCCCTGGTCACGTTGACTTCTCTTATGAGGTATCACGCTCATTATTTGCCTGTGAAGGTGCTTTATTAGTAGTTGATGCTGGTCAAGGCGTAGAAGCTCAGACTTTAGCAAATTGCTATCAGGCTATTGAGCTTAATTTAGAGGTTATCCCAGTTTTAAATAAGATTGATCTGCCAGCTGCTGATCCTGAGAAAGTAATTTTTGAAATTGAGGATATTGTGGGCCTTGAGGCTCATGACGCTTGTCGTTGCTCTGCAAAGACTGGTATTGGCGTTGAGGATGTATTAGAGCGTTTAGTACACTCCATTCCAGCTCCAAATGGCGATCCTGAGGCTCCGCTACAAGCTTTAATTATTGACTCATATTTTGACGATTATCTTGGTGTAGTATCTTTAGTTCGAGTAAAGAATGGTACCTTACGAAAGGGCGATAAGATCAAGGTAATGAGCACAGGTCAGGCCTGGGAAGTTGAGCGTTTGGGTATTTCTACTCCAAAGCGTGTTGATGTTCCTGTCTTAAACTGTGGTGAAGTAGGTTGGGTGGTCTGTGGTATTAAGACCATTCATGGCGCTCCAGTAGGTGATACCATTACCCACGCTCGTCGTGAGGCAGAGGAGGCTTTGCCTGGTTTCCATAAGGCCAAGCCACAAGTTTATGCAGGTATGTTCCCTGTAGATACTGACGACTACAATGCCTTCCGTGATGCCTTAGATAAGCTATCTTTAAACGATGCTTCTTTATTCTTTGAGCCAGAAAACTCAACTGCATTAGGCTTTGGTTTTAGATGTGGCTTCTTGGGTATGCTCCATATGGAAATTATTCAAGAGCGTTTAGAGCGTGAGTACAACTTAAATCTTATTACTACAGCTCCTACTGTAATTTATGAGATTTTATTAACCTCTGGCGAGATTATTCACATTGATAGCCCAGCAGCACTTCCTCCTGTAAGTAATATTGCTGAAATTCGTGAGCCAATTGCAGAGTGTCGTATGCTTATGCCTTCTGAGTATGTAGGCGCTGTTATGACTTTATGTCAAGAAAAGCGTGGCGTACAAACAGGCATGGTTTACCACCATGATCAAGTGGCTCTTACTTATGAATTACCAATGAGTGAGGTAGTTCTTGATTTCTTTGACCGTCTCAAGTCAGTATCTCGTGGCTATGCATCTTTAGATTACAGCTTCAAGCGCTTTGAGCGTGGTGATTTAGTGCGTGTTGATATCTTAATTGCTCAAGATCGAGTTGATGCTTTAGCTATTATTGTTCACCGTTCTATTGCTCAATCACGTGGTCGTGCATTAGTTGAAAAGATGAAGGAACTTATTCCTCGTCAAATGTTCGATATTGCTATTCAAGCTGCAATTGGCGGTCAGATTATTGCACGATGCACCGTAAAGGCAATGCGTAAAGACGTGTTAGCTAAGTGTTATGGCGGTGATATTACTCGTAAGCGTAAGCTTCTTGAAAAGCAAAAGGCTGGTAAGAAGCGTATGAAGCAATTAGGCCGTGTAGAAGTACCGCAAGAGGCATTCTTAGCTATCTTAAAGGTAGGTAAGGAATAACAACCTGTCTATTTTTATAATTTAAAGGTCTAGCATTAACTTGCTAGGCCTTCAAAATAAATGAAGTTTTACTTAGAGCTAATTAAAGTTTCATAGAAAATAGTCACTATGGTTAGCCTAATTTAGCTTGTTCATAATTATTTTGGTTAGTAGAGCCAAAATAATCAAAGCTTGTAATCATCTAAAACAAAACAGAAGTTATGAACACTTTATCTTTAATCTTGGTGGTTGCTTGTGTAGTTACAGGTATTGCTTATGCCTATGACTATAAGAAACTACGACCTGCACGTATCAAAGCACTTAAAGAAGCTCTTTTGTCATGTCCTACCTTATCTAAAAAAGACCAACGTCGTATTAAGGAAGGCTCAGGAACTATTACTTCAATTGGTTCTTTATTCCCTGTAATTTTCTTTGTTTTCTTGTTCCGTGCTTTTGTATTTGAGCCATTTAGAATTCCTTCAGGTTCAATGGAGCCAACCTTATTGCCAGGAGACTTTATTGCAGTTTCCAAGTGGTCTTATGGAATTCGTAATCCATTAACCAATAGCATATGGATCGAAACTTCATCTCCTCAAAGAGGTGATGTTGCAGTATTTAAGTACCCAGAAGAGCCAAGTATTGACTATATTAAGCGTATTGTAGGTTTACCTGGTGATGAGATTATCTTTGATAACAAGAAGATCTATATTCGCAAAGCTTGTAATGTAGGTAAGGTAACTACAACCGAGGTGCAAGTCGGAGTGCAAGAGGGCGGTCAGCCTTGTGAAAGTCCTAAAGCTGTTCCATTAACTCCAGCAGGAACTATTGTTGTTGAGCGCAGTACTTATCAAGAGGAATATGCAGTCTTTGATGAGCAGTTAGGCGACATTACTCATAAGATTCAAATTAACCCTCGTATCCCTGATTTATCTCAGTATTTTTATCGCCAAAAAGGTGTAATGAGGGGCTCATGGATTGTGCCAGAGGATCATTACTTTGTAATGGGCGATAATCGCGATAATAGTAAGGATAGTCGCTTCTGGGGTTTTGTTCCAAAAGAAAACTTGGTTGGTAAGACTGTAGTTATTTGGTTATCTTTAGATTTAGATGAAAATAGCGACAGCATGATCCCTTCTGGCGTTCGTTTCTCCAGAATTGGTGGTTTAGATTAATTTTTTAAGCCAGATCTGCACACTATTTGAGTTGCAGGATCTGGCTTTCACTATTGTTGATTACCTTTTTACAAGGAGATTTTATAATTTAAGCAAAAACAAGGCTTAAGTATTTAGTGTTGTTTTTGGGTTTATTAACCCACTCTACAACCTTAGGACAATTTAGTGGGCACCCTATAGTCACTCTCCTCCTAAAAACAATTGCGCTAACAAATATAAGTGCCTCATAAGTGTTGCTACGCTTATGTATTTTAATGGGTTCTTATTTTCTAGTAGCAATAGGATTTTGGGTGGTTATAGGGTGGGCACTTTTTGCAATGCAAGGCAAAGAGATGACTACTGACATGAACTTTATTTATCGTATACAGCATCTTGAACAGACGCTGGGCTATGCTTTTCAAAACATTGCTCTTTTAGAGCAAGCTCTAACTCACAGAAGTTATGGTCCTCATCATAATGAGCGCTTGGAGTTTTTAGGTGATTCTATTCTCGGCATGATCATAGCTAAAGAGTTATTTGCTCTTTTCCCTGATAGTCCAGAGGGCGATTTAACCAGAATGCGCTCTGTATTAGTAAGAGAAACTACTTTAGCTGAGTTAGCTCGTGAATTTAAAATTGGCGACTGCTTGCTTTTAGGTCCAGGTGAACTTAAATCTGGCGGTTCAAGACGTGATTCTTTATTAGCTGACGCTGTTGAGTCTATTATTGGTGCTATCTTTATTGATAGTAATGAACACTTTGAAATTGTTCGCCACTTAGTTTTAAAGTGGTTTGATAAGCGCCTCCAAGCTATTAATCCTAATGTTTCACAAAAGGATCCTAAGTCAGCGCTGCAAGAGCTTTTACAGTCTCAACACAAAGAACTTCCTGTATATCGCATCGAAAACATTGTTGGCAGTGATAATAATCAGGTATTTGAAGTATCTGTTACTGTCCAAGATATTAAGATGGTATTCAAAGGAAAAGGCTCTTCTCGCCGTCGTGCTGAGCAAAAGGCAGCTAGCTCCGTATTAGATTATTTAGCCAATAATACCAATCAATAATATTAGTTAAGAGCTTTTGTATGATTGGTATTAAGTTTAGCTTTTTTAATTACTCCTAAGAGTAAGTGAGGATAATTTGGATCAAACTAAGTTTGGCTTTGTGGCTATTGTCGGTCGTCCTAATGTAGGTAAGTCGACTTTAATGAACCATTTAATTGGTCAAAAGATTTCTATTACCTCGCGTAAGCCTCAGACCACTAGAAATCGTGTATTAGGTATTGATACCGATGGTATTTATCAAACTGTTTATGTAGACACTCCTGGTTTACATAAGGTGGAAAAGCGTGCGATTAATCGCTTAATGAACCGCGCTGCTGAGTCATCTTTAGGTGATGTTGAATTAATTTTATGGGTAATTGATGCTACCTATTGGACTGAAGATGATGAAATGGTGCGCTCCAAATTGGAAGTTGCTTCAGCTCCTGTAGTGTTAGTTATTAACAAGGTAGATAAGCTCGATGATAAGGAAAAATTATTACCTTTAATTGAGCGTCTTAAGGACAGTTTAAACTTTAAAGATATTGTGCCTGTGTCTGCCTTAAAGGGTAGTAATCTTGAAGTGCTCAAAAACATGATTAGAGAGGCGCTACCAAATGGCCCTCACTGTTATAGTGAAGATAGCATTACCGATAGATCTACTCGTTTTATGGTAGCTGAGATTATTCGTGAAAAGTTGATGCGCCAGATGGGTGATGAGCTTCCTTATTCTGTCAGTGTTGAGATTGAAGAATTTAAGGAAGATGAGCACGGTACCACTAGAATTAGCGCTGCTATTTTAGTAGAGCGTAATGGTCAAAAGAAAATGGTCATTGGCGCAGGTGGTAGTCGTATTAAGCTCATTGGCACTGAAGCTCGCCACGATATTGAAAAGCTTATTGAAAACAAGGTCTTCTTGTCTTTATTTGTTAAGGTCAAGGCTGGTTGGGCTGATGATGAGCGTGCTTTAAAGAGTTTAGGTTACGCTGATTTTGAGCAGCAATAGCTTATAGCCATATAAGATTTTGGTATGTAATCAAAGCTTGGTGCGATAAGTGTTAATTTAATGTTTCTAACATTGAATTTCATTTTGCACCAAGCTTTTGTTTAATTGTAAGGTAGCCAATTTTTAGTTGGAGTGTTTTATGGCTGATTTGATTGAAAATGAGCCTTGTTATATCTACCATGTTCGAGATTACCAAGAACATAGCCAAATTATCGAGGCCTTGTCCTTAAATTATGGCGCTCTAACTATTATGGCCCAAGGATCAAAAAGGGCTAACTCTCCTACTAAGGGTCTTTTCCAACCTTTTATTCCTCTTAAGCTTTCTTTAAAAAAGAGCAGAAGTGAGCTTTATTTTCTAACTGGCTACGAGCATGCTGGTAATGGCTTTGATTTTAAAATGCCATATTATTTTTGTGCCAGCTACATAAATGAGTTGTTACACCATCTTTATCACAACAAAGACTCTGATGTTGCGCTATTTGGTAGTTATATAGAAACATTAGAGGCCATTAGAGATAAAAATGGTATTGAAAGTCATTTAAGGAATTTTGAGCTGACCTTATTAAGGTCATTAGGTTACTCGCTTAGTAACTGCGATGACGAGGGTGCTTTATTATCTTTTAAGGACAAATATCGCTTTTGTTTTGGTCTAGGCTTTGTTAAGTATGATGAAAAACTTTTAAGTTATGTAACTTCTCAATATAAAAGGGCCTCATCTTATACTAGCTCTTCCTATACTAACGGCAGTAGTTCTTACAATAGCGAAGAAGACGATGGTATGCTCTTTTCTAAGTCAAAGGTAAGAGGCCGACGTTTAGAGAGCAATGTCTCTAGTCGCTCATATGGTGTATCTCATATGGGCTTTGAGTCTTTTCAGTATCACAATAACTTTGATCCTGAGCAGGGTGAGCTGTTAAAAAAATATAGTGATTATTTACAAGATTTTCTTGGCCCTATATTAGATGGAGCGCAAATAAGAGACATCATTGAGAGATCTTTTGCTCTTCCCGATGCAGCTCGTAATGCTAAGTTGTTAACTTCTAGCATTATCAATAAGCTCTTGAATGGTCGTGAAATTAAAAGCCGTCGCTTATATCGTGAGTATGTTGAGTTAAAGATTAAGCAAAAAGCTCAAATACAAGAGCAAGTGCAAGCCAAAGATGCCACCCAAACCTCAGCGTCACAAGAAGATAAGCCGCTATCCAATAATCAAGTTCAGGATAGTAATGTAACTGTATCTGCACCTACACCTGTACCTACACCTGTACCTGTACCTGGCAGTAACAATGTGTTCGATGGGGCATTACAAGAAACTAATGTTAATACTCCAGAGGCTTATTTAAATTACGCTTTACAAAGCCGAGCTCAAGCTAACAATAGTTTTATAGCTGATGCTATGAACCAAGAGGTTAGCCAATCAATAAATGGAACTCAGCCAGTAGAGGTAAAAGCTCCTTATAAAAGATATGTTGCTCAATTTGCTGTAAAAGCAGAGCAAGCTAGTAATGATTATGAGGATATTCCAGAATTTAATGCTGTTTCCGAGAACAATTTCACTGTAGAAAACAGCAATGAATTATTGATTAATGCTATAGCTACTACCAGTGATTCAACAGCCAAATTGGAAACCTCTTATCAAGAGGTGCAATCTAATTTATCCGACTTTAATTTGGACAAAGCAGCTGTTGCAAAGGCATATGATCATAGTGTTTCAGCCCAAGAACCAGAGCTAAACTTGCATTGTGAGGCCCAGTCACTCAAGACTAATAGCAGCACTGTTTCGCCCGCTCCTAATGCCAATCAAGAAGAGGCTAATCAGCTGCAGCCAATTCAAGATGCAATTGAGCAAAACACAAAGCTTGCTCCACAAGAAACCAATGAGCAAGAGCTGGAGTCTACCGAGCTTCATAGCACTACCAAGGCTAATACTAAGGTAAAAGCTAAAGCTAAGAGCGACTCTAAGGATAGCTCTAATAGTACATCCAAGAGCAAGACTAAAAATGATGACCAGGAGCTACAAGTTCAAGCTAGCAATGATGCTTTACTTGAAACTAAGGAGCAAGAAACAGAGTTAGAGTCTCCTGAACTACAGGAAACTAATAAGAACCATGCTTCTGCTAACACCAAGTTAAAGGCTAAAGCTAAGGTTGAGTCTAAGAGTAGATCTAAGAGTGCATCCAATAGCAATGCTAATAGTGCTGACCAGGAGCTAGAGGCTTCTAATAGAAGCGATTCAAAGCTGGAGGCTACCGAGCTTCATAGCACTACCAAGGCTAATACCAAGGTAAGAGCTAAAGCTAATAGTAACTCTAAGTGTACAACCAAGAGCAGGGCTCATGCTGAGATTAAGGATACTACCAAGGCTAATACTAGGGTAAAAGCTAAAGCTAAGAGCGACTCTGAGGATAGCTCTAAGAGTACATCCAAGAGCAAGACTAAAAATGCTGACCTGGAGCTACAAGTCCAAGCTAGCAATGATGCTTTACTTGAAACTAAGGAGCAAAAAGCAGAGTTAGTGTCTCATGAGCTACAGGACACTAATAAGAGCAATGCTTCTGCTAACGCCAAGTTAAAGGCAAAAGCTAAGGTTGAAGCTAAAGGCAGCTCTAAGAGTGTATCCAATAGCAAAGCTAAGAGTGCTGACCAGGAGCTACAAGCTTCTAATAGCAGCGATTCAAAGCTTGAAACTACTGAGCTTAATGATACTGCCAATGCTAATACCAAGGTAAAGGCAAAAGCTAAGGTTGAAGCTAAAGGCAGCTTTAAGAGTGTATCCAAGAGCATGGCTAAGAATGCAGATCAGGAGCTACAGGCTTCTAATAGCGGCGATTCAAAGCTGGAGTCTCCTGAGCTTAACGACACTACCAATGCTAATACCAAAGTAAAGGCAAAAGCTAAGGTTGAATCTAAAGGCAGCTCTAAGAGTGCATCCAAGAGCAAGACTAAGAATGCAGATCATGAGCTACAGGCTTCTAATAGCGGCGATTCAAAGCTTGAGTCTACTGAGCTGAATGGCACTACTAAGAATAAGGCTAACACCAAGGCTAAGAGTAAAGATGCTAGTGAAAGAAGCAGTGAGAGCAAGGTATTAAAGCGTAGTTTGGCTAAAGGCAAAATTAAGGGGCCAAATGGCTTGTTAGTGGCTGAAAGTGCTGAGGATTTATTATTAGGTAAGTCAAAAAATAAGACTTTGCTATCTGGGCCTAAAAGCAGCAAGAATAAGGGCAAGGTTAAAGCAAAGCGTAACCTTAAGGATGATGTAGCTGTGAGCTCCCAGTCTGGTAAAGACAAAGTAGAGTCTCAAGATGGGGTATTGTTGCAAAGCTGGTTATTTGATTTAGGTGCGGGCGATTAGCCTGGTGCTATGATTGTTTGTTTTGGGTAGATTTAATTAAATTATTTTGTTGAGATTTTAGATTGTAGAAACTAAAATCTTAGACTCAATTTTTCTTAGCAAATAGCCTGTATAAGGGAAATTACTTTAATCTTATGAGCTTATATGTAGGCTCTATTTTATTAGGATTTTGTTTGAGCACATTATGGTAAGTTTTTATAAGTCAGAAAAGAAAGCAACAGCTCTAAAAGCTATCGAGTTGCAATGTGAGAGTCTTGATATTCAAGGTAGAGGTGTCTGCAAAAAAGATGGAATGGTCTATTTTGTTGACAATCTTATGCCTGGAGAAAAAGCTCGCGTTGTTCCTGTAGCTAATAATGCTATTGCAGGATCATTGGCCAGTAAAGACAAAGCTTTTTCAGGAAATGTTTCTAAGCTATTAGAGGCATCTTGTGATCGTCGTGCTCAAGATTGTCCTTTGCAAAATCAGTGCGGTGGCTGTCCTTTAGAGCATTTGCCTCAAGATATGTCTTTAAAGGCTAAAGTTGAGGGTGTAGCTTCTTTATTAGCTAAAAGTGTTGCTCAAGGAACTATTGCCTCTAAATCAACTAAAGTAAGCTCATCTAAGGGCTCTTCAAAATTAGGCCGTAATAGCACCATTAAGCAGGTTTTAGCTAAAAAGCAGGCTGATGCTAAAAATACTGCTCGCAATAAAGAGCTAGTAGAGCTAAGTAAGCAAGCTGCTAGCGCTATTGCTACTCCAAGTTTTTGTATTAGTGGTGATGAAATTAACTACCGCAGAGCATGTCGCTTAGCTGTAAAAGCCGATCATGGCAAGATTTATTTAGGCTTTAGAGAAGGCAAGGCTCAAGATTTAGTTCCTGTTGATCATTGCAAAGTATTAACTGCTCGTAATAATGCTTTATTAGAGCCTTTAAGAGTATTGGTAAATACTTTAGAGGGCAAGAAAAATATTGGCCACGTTGAGCTTTTAGATACTGATGGTGCTGTTGGCGTACTCTTACGTATGACTAAGAACGTTTCATCAGGTGATGAGGAGCGCTTAGCAAAGTTTGGTTTAGAGCAGGGCGTAGTTGTTTCAGTATTAGAACCATTTAAACAGTTAGATGATACTGAAGTGGTTCGTGAGCGTGTTATTTCCCAAGATAATGAGCGTGAGCTCTATGTCATGTCTCATGATTGTAAGATTGCCTGCTCTCCTTCATCATTTGTGCAAGTTAATGGTGCCATGAATAAAGCCATGATTGAGCAAGTTTTAAAGGAAGTAGCTCCAAGTCAGGATAAGAAGGTATTGGACTTGTTTAGTGGCTTAGGTAACTTTGCAATTCCAATTGCCAAAGCAGGTGCCAAGGTAGTAGGTATTGATATTGTTTCAGATATGGTGCGTAGAGCTAATGAGAATGCGCAGCTAAACAATATTGATAGTGAGCAGGCTCGCTTCTTTGTAGCTGATTTAGAAGAGGCTTTTGAAAGCCAACTTTGGGCTAAGGATCAATATGACGTAGTGGTAATGGATCCTGGTCGTATGGGTGCTAAACGCTCTGTTGGATATATGAGTAAACTCAAGCCTCAAAAGATTGTAATGATCTCATGCAATCCTTTAGCTGCGTCACGTGACACAACTGCTCTAATTAGCTCTAATTATAAGTTAGAGTCTTGGGGTGCTATTGATATGTTCCCAAGAACTGCTCACCTTGAGATTATGCTGGTATTTACTCGTGATGATAGCAAAAAGTAAGTAAGTCTTATAAGAGACAAATATTACAGTTTGCTAGGCTGTTGTTGTTACCAGATTATTGTGTTTTGGTAAGAGCAACAGCTTTTTATGTTTTTATGACTTTGAAACAAAATTAGTGGTCTATAGATGAGCAAATTAGTTGCTAATGTCCCATTTTAGGCAGACTGATAGTAGTTTTTAGTGACACTTTGGTTAAGTTTGCATAATATGCTTATTAGTGATTAGCTAATTTAGTTTCATAGCTGGCTTAACGCTAATAGTAGTATGCTATGTTCTTATAAGACTGACAGGACTAAGTCTTAGATATGTATTATGAGCTAAACAATTGGTAAATCCTTAATTGTGCCTGAGAGTTTGGGATTCGTTTTGTGGTTTAGCATACTAATTAAGCAATAAGTTTTTTGGGCTGTATCAGCTGTTGTATAGGAGTTATGTAATGGTTGCATTAAGAGATACCCATGAGGCTTCATTTGATTTTGAGCCATGGGCAGCCAAACTCAATCTTCCTGTTGAGCAAAAGGAAAAGCTCTCACAATGCCATCTTTATGTGGTTAATTGTCTTAATGCCTATAATGCTAAGGTAAGCTCCAACTCAAACAATAGCGCAAGTGCCACTGCAAATAATTCCAAGCCACGTAATAATATTATTGATCCTAAGAATCTTAATAATCTTTCAGCTGAGATTATTTCCATTTTAATGTCACTAAACATGGATCTCGATTCTTTAATGGTGGCATTTTTATACCCTCCATTCGAGGCTAAGGCTTTAGATCTTGATAATGTAGAAGAAGTCTTTGGCCCTGGTATCCGTAAGCTTTTGCTTAAAGTAAAAGATATGGAGGCTATTCGCTTTTTACAAAACTACAACTCTAATAAAGGAGCTGAGGCTCAAGTTGATAGAGTGCGTCGTATGATGCTTTCTATGGTAGATGATGTTAGAGCGGTAGTAATTAAGCTTGCAGAGCGAATTGCTGTTATTCGTGCTGCTAAACATGCTGATGAAGAGACTAAGTTAAGCATTGCTCGTGAAATTGCTAATATTTATGCACCACTGGCTAACCGTTTAGGTATTGGTCAGCTTAAGTGGGAGCTTGAGGATTTAGCCTTCCGCTTCTTGCATAACGAGGATTACAAAGAGATTGCTCATGATTTGGGCGAAAAGCGAGTAGAGCGTGAGCGCTATATTGAGAAGTTTGTTGCTGAGCTTTCTAGCTTATTAGAGCAAAATGGCATCAAGAATAGCGAGGTCTATGGTCGACCAAAGCACATCTACAGTATTTGGCGCAAAATGCAACGCAAGCATTTGCCTTTTAGTGAGCTTTATGATGTTCGTGCGGTACGAGTTATTGTTGATAAGATAGAGGACTGTTATGCAGCCTTGAGTATTGTCCATGCTCGTTGGGAACATATCGAAAAAGAGTTTGATGATTATATTGCCAACCCAAAACCTAATGGCTATCAATCTATTCATACTGTAGTTTATGGTGATGGTCATAAGGTGGTTGAGATTCAGTTCAGAACCAAGGATATGCACCAAATGGCAGAACTTGGTGTAGCCGCTCACTGGAAATATAAAGAGGGTGGTGGATTAGGTTCTGGCGTTGAGCAACGTATTAACTGGTTACGTAAGCTGTTAGCTTGGCGTGACGATATGGTTGAGTCTGGTGCTTTATTAGATGAATTTCGTAAGCAAGTCTTTGAAGATCGTATTTACGTCTTTACTCCAAGAGGAGAGGTGGTAGATCTTCCTACAGGAGCTACTCCTTTGGATTTTGCTTACCAAGTTCATACTATGATTGGTCACCGTTGTATTGGCGCAAAGGTTGATGGACGTATTGTCCCTTATACCTATAAGCTAAAGACTGGTGAGCAAGTTGAAATTATTACCCAAAAAGAACCAAACCCAAGTCGTGACTGGATTAACTTGGATAATGGTTATTTAAAGACTTCTCGTGCTCGTGCCAAGGTTGTTAATTGGTTTAGAAAGGTCGACTACGATAAAAATGTCCAAGCTGGTGACGATATCTTAGAGCGTGAGGTAAGTCGCCATGGTATTGGTCTTAACAAGGATCAAGTAGCTGCTTTCTTAAAGGAGAAAATTGCTCGCTTTAATGTTAAGAATGTTAATGACATTTATGCTGGCATTGGTGCGGGCGATATTAAGGTTAATCAGATTATTTCTTTCTTAGAAGAGCGTGTTTTCAAAAGAGAGGAAGCTACTAAAGAGCTAGAGTTACGCTCTTTAATTTCTGAAAAGACCAAAGAGCAGCTTAAAGAGCGTCACGCTAACAGTAAAGGCCACATTGTGGTTAATGGCATTGGCACAATGATGACCCATATAGCTAAGTGCTGTCAGCCAATTCCTGGTGATGAAATTATTGGTTTTATTACTCAAGGTCGTGGTGTTTCTATTCATAAGGCTAATTGTCCACAGCTTAAGGGTCTTATGAAAAAGAATCCTGAGCGTGTCGTTTCTTGCCAATGGGGCGAGAGTGCTACCGCTAATGGTTTTACTGTTACTATTAAGGTGGTGGCCTCAGATTACTCTGGCTTGCTTAGAGATGTTACTACGGTCATTGCAAATGAAAAGATCAATGTTTTAGGTGTGCGCTCTCATACTGAGCGTCAAAAAGATCTGTCCATTATTGATATTGACTTGATGTTGGTTAATTTGCCTGCTTTGACTAGAGTAATTACCAAGCTTAATGAAATTAAGCAGGTACGATCTGTTTCAAGATTGTAGTTTATTAGTAATACCCTTATAAAAAAGGCCTTAGATTAAGCTTAAATCTAAGGCCTTTTATTTTTATAAAACTTGTTCCTCTTTTAAGAGCTTTATAAAGTCTCTTAAAACATAGTCAGAGCCATGCTTAGTTAAATGACTACTATCAAATATTAATATATTGCCTTCATCAGTACGAGTGCGGCATTGATTTTCGTTACATAACCTAGATTTAAGATCATAGTAGTAAACATTACTATGTTCTTTTGCTAGCAGCTCTAACTTGTTATCTATTTTGATATTATCCTCAAGGTTGATATCTTGATAAGACATCTGGTTTAGATATGTATCCATGCGATTTTGCTCAAAATACTGCTTATAGATTCTAGAAAGAGGAGTATTTAATAAAGAAAACTCCTTATAGGAGTGAATCTTATTAATAGGATATAGACTGCCAATAATGACAAATTTTACATGGTTTAACTTAGAAAAAAGTTTATCTAAATTTTGATAGACAGCCTCTTCATACGGCAGTTTATCTGCATCAAGATAGCAAGGCTTATTATTATTAAAGCACATGTGATTATTATCTTTATTATTATAATAATGAAAATAAGCTGACCAGCGGTGCGATAAAATAACTACTTGTTGCTCTTGCTGATTATGAAGTGTGCTATATAAATTTTGAATTTCATTAATTTTATCGTCAATGGCTGGACCTATATTTTTAGCGGATACCAAAAGCTCGTTATTAAATAAAGTACCATGCAAGGCAAATAGGTTTAGTTGATCGCCAAAAGTTTGGTTAAGTGTTTTATAGAAATGATCTGCATGTGAATCACCAACAAGCCAAATATTCGCATTTGGGTGAATAATTGGGGTTTCATAACCAGACAGGCCAGGATCATTTATATAAAATACATGTTTAGTTTTGTCATACAGTTGATCATCTATTCGCCATTCCCAACCATTACTTCTGCTAATTTGCATATTTAAGGCAAATACAGCCACAAAACAAACTAAGAACTTATAACCGTAGGTACGTTTTTTTTCTATAAAATGGTAAGACAGTGCTGAAAGAATAAAGGTAGCTGCTATAGCTATAAATGGGGTTAGTATCATCATCATGGACAAAATTACTAAAATTGGCCAGTGATAAATGTACAGAGAGTAGGAGATATTACCCAAATATTGGCTAACAGGATTATCCAAAAGAATATTTTTACAATTGGCCCAAATTACTAAGGCGCAGCCAATAACAGCTAATGCTGGAGTGCTAAAAGACCAAATAGGTTTTTCCTCAGCAATGATTACTGCACAAAAAATAGCTAATAAGCCAATTATTTGTAGGACTTTTCTAAAGATTGTTTTTTGTAAAGTGCATGGATATAAAAAAACCACACCACCTATGAGTAACTCCCAAGCTCTGACATGTAGCATGTAATAGGACTTGCTATTCATAGGGGCTAGCATAGTGTAGGCAGCTGCCGCAATGGTTAACACTAGTACTAAAGTTTTGGTCTTTTGAATACCAAAGAATTTTTTAAATATTGCTAGAACAACAGGGTAAATAATGTAGAACTGCCACTCTACTGATAAAGACCAAGTATGAAGCAATGTTTTATCTAAAGCAGAAGTTTCAAAATAGCCCTCATCACGTGCATAGCGGAAGTTGCTAACGAAAGTAAGAGCATAGCGAGCTTCTTTAGCAAAATTTTCTAAGTTTTGAGGATCAAAGATCTGGCTGACAATAATTAAAACAAAAACAATAGCCACCAAAAGTGCAGGACAGATTCTTTTAGCACGAGCTTTCCAAAATCCCCAAATACGTAGGAATGTAGAGAATCTTGAGTGAGGTGCTTCTTGGGAATCTTTGAGAACTTTATTAAAAATGATAGATGTCATTAAAAAGCCAGAAATGACAAAAAACACATCCACGCCTAAAAAACCAGCACTAACATTTTCATTAATAAAGCTGATAGCATGGTAGGTTTTGAGCTCTGGATCTATAGCCGCAAAAGTTCCTAAGTGAAAAGCAATAACTAAAAATACAGCTATTGCTCTTAGCCCAGCAATATCTTTTCTAAACTCTTTATTGGTCATTTATAGTATTAAATCTTAAAGTTTGGATTGGTGGTGGCAAAATTAATCTGAGCATTCATGAACCAGATAGGCTTGCTATGGAGCATGAGATAAGAAATGCCTATTATAAAGCTTTTATGTACCTAGTTTGTGAGTATTTCTTTGGAGTTTGTGAAGCTCATGATTTGATGTAATAAGCTGGGCACGAATGAGATCAATGTACTGACCTATTTGCGGCGGTATTTAGAAAATGATTTGGGCTAATGAATGGAATAAAATGGGCATAAGTTGATTTTTTTAGGTATAATGCCGTGTCCTTTGAAAGGACAAAGAATTTAATACGCACCATAGGATTATGGTGCGTTTTGTTTTTTAGGCTATAGAGCCTTGTGTGGCTAAAGCTTAAAGATACGCTAAAAAGTGCGTTTTATCGGGGTCATTATGCTATAATGACGGGTCAAATTTAGCATCTACTGTGGAGCGATTCATGTCTGCTACTCCTTCTTCTGCCAAGCTTATTTTTGTTACTGGCGGCGTAGTTTCTTCATTAGGTAAGGGCATTGCTGCAGCCTCTTTAGCAGCAGTTTTGGAAGCTCGTGGTCTTAAAGTGACTATGATGAAGCTAGATCCTTATATCAATGTTGACCCAGGCACTATGAGCCCAATTCAGCATGGTGAAGTATTTGTTACCGAAGATGGTGCAGAAACTGATTTGGATTTAGGTCACTACGAGCGTTTTATTCGTACCAAAATGTCTCACCGTAACAACTTCACTACTGGTCGTATCTACTCTGATGTGATCCGTAAGGAGCGTCGTGGTGATTATTTAGGTGCCACTATCCAAGTAATTCCTCACATTACTAATGCCATTAAAGAGCGCATTTTAGCTGGTGCTGAGGGTAACCAAATTGCTATTGTTGAAATTGGCGGCACTGTAGGTGACATTGAGTCTTTACCTTTCTTAGAAGCCATTCGTCAGTTAGCTGTAGAGATTGGTCGTGAGAACGCCTTATTCATGCACTTAACCTTAGTTCCTTATTTAGAGACCTCAGGTGAAGTTAAGACCAAGCCAACCCAGCACTCTGTTAAAGAGTTACTTTCTATTGGTATTCAGCCAGATATCTTAATTTGTCGTTCAGATCGTGTAATTCCTGCACATGAGCGTCATAAGATTGCTATGTTCTGTAATGTTCAAGAGCGTGCTGTAATTTCCTTAAAAGACGTTGACTCTATTTACAAGATTCCTGCTTTATTAAAGAGCCAATATTTAGATCAATTAATTGTTGATCGCTTTAATATCGAATGCCAAGAAGCTGATTTAAGCTCTTGGGAGCACGTACTTTATGAACAGGCTAATACTGTTGGTGAAGTTACTATCGGTATGGTGGGCAAGTATATTGAGCTTCCAGATGCTTATAAGTCCATCAATGAGGCCTTAAAGCATGGTGGCTTAAAGAATCAATTATCTGTAAATATTAAGTACATTGATTCTGAAGATGTAGAGTCCCGTGGCGAAGAGTTACTCCAGGGTATCGATGCTATCTTAGTTCCAGGTGGTTTCGGTAGCCGTGGTGTAGAGGGTAAGATTATTGCTGCTCGTTATGCTCGTGAGAACAATATTCCATACTTAGGCATTTGCTTAGGTATGCAGGTTGCTATTATCGAGTATGCCCGTCATGTAGCTCATTTAGACAATGCCAACTCAACTGAGTTTGATCCAAATACTCCTTATCCTGTAGTAGGTTTAATTACCGAGTGGATTGATGAGGATGGTAATGTTGAGGTGCGCTCTGATAAGTCTGACTTAGGCGGCACCATGCGTTTAGGTGGTCAGCTCTGTCACTTAAAGGCTGGTTCTAAGGTACGTGAGCTTTATGGCAAGGATGACATTGTTGAGCGTCATCGTCACCGCTATGAAGTTAACAACAAGTTAGTTTCTAAGCTTACTGATGCAGGTATGCAAGTAGCTGGCTTATCAACTGATAACAAGTTAGTTGAGATTGTAGAGATCCCATCTCACCCATGGTTTGTTGGTGTTCAATTCCATCCAGAGTTTACTTCTAACCCTCGTGATGGTCACCCATTATTCCGTGGCTTCATTGCTGCAGCCAAGAAGTATCAAGAGCAACACTAAGCTTTAAAAGTTTATTGTGCTAAAAAAGCGTAGCTATCGCTGATGGCTACGCTTTTTTATTTCCTAAATTTAGAAAAATAGCTAAAATTAATTTGTCAGGACATTATTCTTAATTTAGTTGTGGCTATTCTTTAACTTGTCTTTAAGAGGGCGCAATTGCTCTTTTGCCTGTGCTGTGCTTGGGCAAGAGTATTCTTGCGTGATATTGATGAAAATAATGGCTATTGTTTTAGCTATAGTTAGTTGCTTTTTGCTCTATGATCTAATTTTTGGACATAATGGTGTAAAGCAATATCAAACTATAGCTGCAAAATTAGAAAAAGCTCAAGAAACAGCTTTAGTGCTGCAAAAGCGCAATCAAGAGGTGGCAGATCAAATTAATGATTTGCAACAAGGCTCGATTGCTGTTGAGGAGCTAGCTCGTAGTGAGTTAGGCTTAATCAAACCTAATGAGCGCTTCTATCGTGTGTTAGCAACCGAAGAGAAGATACGCTCTATGTCTATTCATTTTAATTAGCTTTAAGCATTTTGAAAAAGGCCAAGTTTGTTTGGCCTTTAATTTATCAATAATTGTGTTCCTGGCCTAAGTGAGGTTGTTTGTGTTTATAGAAGTAAAAAACCAAGAAAATCATGGAGGCTGCGCCTACATAATGCGTAGTGTGCATGATGGCGCTTTAGTTAAAGATATAATTATTGAGAATTTAGGTTCAGTAGAGAGCCTACAAAAGAACCATCCTAATATTGTTGAAAGCCTTAAAAGTCTCTGTAATGAAGGAAGTATTGAGCCTTTTAAAAGTCGCATCTTAAATCAAGACATCAAACTAAGATTAGCTTTAAATCAGATGGCTGCTAACTCCCAATTTACGCTATCAGATAGGGAGCATAGTGATGAGCTGGATACTGCTAAACAGCAGTATGACTTATTAGATAAGGCTAGAACAACTCTCAATTACGATGAGCAGCTTTTAGTTATTAATAGTTATGCTAAAGAACTACAGCTATATCAAACTGCTATTGATAACATTCAACTCCATAAGAGCCACAGCTTGAGTAAAGCTTCTAATGTATCTTATGCTCTACCTCCTTATGAGTGTTTTATAGAATCTGGGCTCATTGATGCTGTAGTAGTAGCAGCTGGTGTAGGCTCACGAATGGGAGCTAATATACCTAAACAATATTTAACTTTAGGGGATAAGACTGTATTAGAACAAACAGTCATGAAGTTGCTTTGTTGTCCTTATATTAGTCGTGTCATAGTGGTTATTAGTGAACAGGATCCTTATTTTAAATATACCTGCTTAGGTGATTTACAAGGGGTTACTACTGTCTTTGGTGGTAAAGAGCGAGTAGATAGCGTGCTTAATGGCTTGCAAGCTGTTAATACTAAGTATTGTTTAGTTCATGATGCCGCTCGTCCGCTATTTTTAATGCATGACTTAGAAAGTCTCATTCTGCAAGTGGCTCAAGGCTTATCTTTAGGTTTTTGTGGTGGTATTCTTGCTTGTAAAGTAGCTGATACTCTAAAGCAATCTTTAGGTAGTGATAAAAATAGTAGCGTGCATGCTATAGAAAAAACTGTAGATCGCTCCTATATGTATAGAGCACAAACGCCGCAATTATTTAAAACACAACAGTTAATTGAAGCCATTAACCAAGGTCTTAAAAATCATCAAGCAATTACTGACGAAGCTTCAGCTTTAGAATTATTGTCTGAACAAGTCTTATTGGTTGAGGGCAGTGCTTTAAATTTCAAGCTTACAGATAAAAGCGATATGTTAATGGCTAATGCCATCTGGAATTTTAACAATTAAAGAGGTTTGCCCATGAGAATTGGTCATGGTTTTGATGTTCACCGTTTTGGTGGTGAGGGCCCTTGTATTTTAGGTGGCGTAGCTGTGCCTTATGAGCAAGGTCTAATTGCTCATTCAGATGGTGACGTGGTGTTACATGCCCTATGTGATGCTATTTTAGGTGCTTTAGCCTTGGGTGATATTGGCCAGCTTTATCCAGATAATGATAACAGTTATAAAAATATCGATAGCCGTATCTTGCTGCGTGATGTTTATGAGCGCATGGTACAAAAGGGCTATCAAGTAGGTAATCTGGATATTACTATTATGGCTCAAGCTCCAAAGATGTTACCTTATGAGCCACAAATGAGAGCCAATATTGCTAAAGATTTACATCTTGAATTAGATGCAGTAAGTGTTAAAGCCACCACTACAGAAAAATTAGGTTTTGTAGGCAGAAAAGAAGGTATTGCCTGTGAAGCTGTAGTCTTATTAAAACCAAAAGCTTAATTTTAAACAGGGCAATGATTAGTTTCATTGCCCGATCCCCCCAGTCATCATATTTCA
The DNA here is from genome assembly GCF_023050945.1 of Anaerobiospirillum sp. NML120448. GTDB lineage: Bacteria > Pseudomonadota > Gammaproteobacteria > Enterobacterales > Succinivibrionaceae > Anaerobiospirillum. Next base: position 22,238 of record NZ_JALKIM010000044.1, read on the forward strand.
CGCTCTGATGGCCATGATCCCCTCCTCTTACTTGTAAGTTAGACCTGCCTTTTTATTAACACTAATAAGCTTTGGTATGAGAGCTTCTTGAAGCTTCTAAGGCTAAGGCCGCAGCCAAGCCGATGCCAATGCCGATGCCAATGCCAATGCCAATGCCAACGCTGCTGCTGATGCTGTGCCCCTATGGGGATAGATTTACTGTCTCATAAGGCTATCCATTATCAGTGGCTATTTATGGGGTTAGTAATAAAGTTTGATTACCTCAGTAAGAGCTAACTATTTTCCTTTACAATGTGCGAGCACATTAATTTGTAGTCGCTCGGGCGCTGCATGGCTATTGGTTAGATTTAAGCAGGTAGATACTGTGAAACTTAATATTTTTTCGAGCTTATATGAAATTTGTATTAAGCTGGCAAAACATCCTAAGGCCCCTTTATTTTTAGGCATTAATAGTTTTATTGAGTCTATTTTTTGGCCAATTCCGCCTGATGTAATGCTTGCTCCAATGTGTCTAGCTCAACCAAAGCGCTCTTTATATTATGCTGCTATTACTGTTATCACCTCTGTATTAGGTGCTGTTTGTGGTTATTATTTAGGCTATTTTATCTACGATCCTTATATAGCTGATCTTATTACCTGGTTAAATTACACTCAGTCTATGGAGACTGTTCGTAATTGGTTTGTGATGGAATATGGCATTTTAATGATTTTCATTGGTGCTTTTACGCCTATTCCTTACAAAGTTATTGCAGTTACTACTGGAGTGGTAGCAGCTGAAAGCCTGGCTAATACAGGAAGTACAGGCATGTTAACCATTATTAACTTCGTACTCGTTTCACTAGTAGGACGTGGTTTAAGATTCTTCTTAGAAGCTGGTGTAATTATGTATGGTGGTGAGCGTATGGAGCATGCTATTCGCCGTTATATTGATTACATTGGTTGGGCCTGTGTGATCTTAATTGTGGCCTATATTGGCTATAAGGTAATGGTTTAAGACTTGGACTGTGCCAAGCCTAGGTAGTATTAACACTAGAGCAAGATCTTATTTTTTTAGATTCATCTATCACTACCTAAGACTTGTTCTTATAGTTTCAGGCTTTATCGTTAAAGTTTGCTACAATAATTGACTAATGAAACTGACAAGCTAATGTTTTGGTTGTCCTGATTAGGTCAGCTTTAGTCCATATCATGCTGATATATGAGAGCAAACATTATTGGATAATAAGATCAATTAGTTTAATAAGTTTTTGATTAAGCAACTGCTAAGTTCCAATTTTTAGAGAATGCTGTGCTTTACCAATTATTTGGCTTTAAACTAACCTAAGTTGAGCCAATAAATTGAGTTTTAGGTAACGCAAACATGATAAAACCAATGATTAGTATGACTTTATTGTCTGTATTAGTGTCTTTAGTCGTAGGCTGTGAGACATCTAATCAGAACTATAGCCAATCTGGCCGTGTAGTAGATGTTACTAAAGGTCAATCTACTATTAATAATGCCCGTCAAACTGTTAATAATACTATTCATCAGACAGCTCCTGTTGTCTCTGAAGTGCCTGTAAGAGAGAGCTTGCCTAGCCAAACAGTGGTGGATGCTCCAGCATCTGCTCCAGTTCCTATTCCAGCGCCAGCTCCAAATATGGGCAATCAAGGGTATATAGAAGTTACTGAAACAGTTGATTATGAGCATGGTAACGACATTGTCACCTATACAGGTAATGCTTTACCTGACTATGAAGGTAATATGTCTGGCTCTTTAATTGGCGGTGTACCTGATGGCCCTCTTCCAGAAGTTACCCAAGATGTTCAGGCTCAAGCAAATTTAGGTAGCGCTGCTAGTGGTAGTGATGGTGCTTTATTAGCACAAGCAACAACCTCAACCTCATCAGGTAATTGGTTGTTAGTTGATAGTGCTGAGGCTAATAAGGACGAGTCCAACTCTCAAGCTTTACAGCGCTCTATGGAAAATAATGCTAATAACGCTAATGCTGCTACCAAAGCAGCTAACGTGGGAGCTGTAAAAGCTATTGCCCTACCAGATCGCTATGTGGTTGTTAAGGGTGATACTCTTTACTCTATCGCCTTCCGCTACGGTCTTGATTACCATGCTTTAGCTAAGATTAATAAGATAGAGCCACCATATAACTTAGCTTTAGGTCAGGTCTTAACCTTGAGTTTAAGATCTCAAATCGCTCCAAGCTATGTGGTACAAAAGGGTGATACTTTATACTCAATTGCCCGTAAGAATGGTCAGTCGGTATCTTTCTTGGCTGGTGTAAATAATTTAGAGCCTCCATATAATCTCACTGTTGGTCAAAGAATTTTGCTCTCCAGAGAAAATGTTGAAGGTCAAGCTAAGCCATCTAAGAATAATATTGAAATACCTGTAGCTGGTCAGCAATCTCAAATTGCTACTACCCCAACTCAAAAGCCAAGTGCTAATACCAATACTAGCACCAGCACTAGCAAACCTGCTGCAAGTCAGAATCAGCAAGTTGCTCAAAAAGTGCCTGCTAACGCTCAGACACCAATTGTTAACTCTAAGACCCGTAAGGTAGCTGGAGTTACCTGGTCTTGGCCAACTAGTGGCAAGGTAATTGAGCAATTCTCTACTGCTGAGCAAGGAAATAAGGGTATTGATATTGCTGGCAATAGAGGTCAAGCCATTTTATCAGCTGCTGATGGTCAGGTAGTGTACTCTGGTAATGCATTACGTGGTTTTGGTAATCTGATTATTATCAACCATAACAATGAGTACTTATCAGCTTATGCTCACAATGATGTAATGCTGGTTAAGGAAGGTCAAAAGGTTAAGCGTGGTCAGCATATTGCTCGTATGGGTAATACTGATACCACCTCTCCTCGATTACACTTTGAGATCCGCTATCGCGGTCAATCAGTAAATCCAATTAGCTATTTACCAAAATAGTTAAGCACTTGTAAGAAAAAAGCTCTTGCTAATCGTTAATGATAGCAAGAGCTTTTTTGTTTAATTAATGCCTATCAATCCTTTGAGCTAATCATTTTCTTAAGCTCATTTAAAGCATTGAGAGCTTCAAGTGGAGTAAGACTATTAAGATCAATCTTAGCAATATGCTCTTTTAGATCATTGTTTTGTTTAAGCTCATACTCTAACTGAGCACTGTGAGCTTGGCTTTCTAAAAGCTGAGCCTCTAAAGCACTAATATTGTCTAAAGCGCTCTTTAGTTCATTATTATTATTTGAGGCAACTTCCTCGTTATTTTGTTCAAGATTAGTATCTTGCTCAAAATTAATGAGAGGACTGGTAAAAATATGTCCTGAGGCAAGTTCTTTGGTGCGAGCTTGATAAAAACCAATAGCACTTTTGGTAATTTTGCTAGGAACACCTGCTAGCTGGGCAACCTCGATACCAAAAGATCTTGATTGGCGGCCTTTTTGCGCACTATATAAGAAGACAATTTTGCCCTGAAACTCTTTGGCATTAAAGCACAAATTAAAGGCATTGCTATAGTTCTCTACTAAAGTGGTAACTTCGGTGTAGTGGGTAGCAAACATAGTTTTAGGACAAATATTCTTAGATAAATATTGTACTATGGCCTCAGCAATGGCTGCACCTTCTGCACCTGATGTGCCTCTTCCTACCTCGTCCATAATCACTAAGCTATTTGCAGTAGCATTATTTAAGATAGTAGCTGTCTCCTCCATTTCAACCATAAAGGTAGAGCGTCCTGAGGCCAGATCGTCTGAGGCTCCAATACGGGTAAAGATACGATCAATATCACCAATAATGGCGCTTGTTGCAGGTACAAATGAACCCATGCGAGCCATAATTGCGATTAAGGCTGTTTGGCGCATAAAGGTTGACTTACCACCCATATTAGGGCCTGAAATTACAGCCAAGCACTGTTTGTCATTAAGCTCAATGCTATTAACAATAAATGGTTTATCGTTGATAGCCTCTACTACAGGATGGCGGCCTGATTCGATTTTAATAATATTGTCTGAACTTAGCTGTGGACGTACATAATGATGCTTTTTAGCTACTTGAGATAAAGAGAGAGCTACGTCTAAAAGGGCAATATTATGAGCAAATGAGCTTAATTTTGGTAAAGACAATATGAGCTTTTCAATTACTTCATCAAACAGCTCTTTTTCAAGTTGTAAACTACGAGCCTTAGCTGATAAGGTCTTTTCCTCTAACACTTTAAGCTCAGGGGTAATATAACGCTCAGAGTTTTTTAAAGTTTGGCGACGTACATATTCTGCTGGAACCTGATCGGCAGCATTACGTGACAACTCAATATAATAGCCATGAACATTATTAAAGCGAACTTTTAATGAGCTAATGCCAGTACGTTCTTTTTCCCTATTTTCAATGTCAATAAGGGTGTTTTCTGAGCCGTTTTGTAAGTCACGCAGCTCATCTAACTCCTCATGATAGCCCTCGGCTATAACTCCACCTTCTCTAATTAATAGAGCAGGGAACTCACAAATAGCCTTTTTAAGCAGTTCACCCTCTTCATCAAGCTCTGGTAATAACTCACACTGATAAGCCAGTAGGTTTATCCCTTGCTTATCTTTTATCTTAGAGTCTTGATCTCTCTGGGCATCAGAGTCATCACTTTCGCTATCACTAGCATTTGCGCTGGCGCTGGCACTAGCGCTATCGCTAGCGTTAGCAGGGCTTGCAATAGTGATATCTTGGAAAGTTAGCAGAGCTTTAAAGGCTGGTAAGAGTTCAATAGCATCACGCAGCTTAGAAAGATCTCTTGGCTTTGCAGAGCGTAGGCCAATACGGGCAACAATACGCTCTAAATCACCCATGGCATTAAGCACATTAGCCAAATCATCACTTTTAGGACTGTGATATAAGGCCTCTACTAAATCTAAGCGTGAGTTAATTTGGCTATTATTACGCAATGGATTGATAATCATATTGCGAAGTAATCTAGTGCCCATTGGGGTTTGTGTTTCATCTAAAACACCTAATAAGGAGCTCTTTTCGTTGCCTGAGAGGCTCTCAATCAGCTCTAGATTCTTTTGGGCATTGAAATCGAGCATTACTACATTAGAAATGTTGTCATTAATAATGTTAGTAACATGCTCTAAATCGACATTTTGGGTGCTTTTAACATAGCTTAATAAGGCACCAGCGGCACTGATGGCACACTTTAAATCAGCAATACCAAAGCTATTAAGGCTTTTTACTTTAAATTGTTCGCATAGACGAGCATAGGCTGATTCGTAGTTAAAGTCCCAAAGAGGCAGAGCTTTACGACAAATAATGCTTTGAATGTCTTTGTAATATTGGAAGCGCTCAGGATACAAAAGCTCAGCAGGATTGGTTTTGGAAAGGAGCATAGCCAGAGCTGCCATGGAACCTACTTGGGTTGCTGCAAAACGGCCTGTGCTCATATTTAAAGTAGCTAAAGCAAAAGTATCTTTATGCTCATAAATACAAGCAATAAGATTATCTTGGCGCTCAGGGATAAGGCCCTCATCGGTAACTGTGCCAGGGGTAATAATGCGACTGACTTTGCGGGTCATCATGGCACCTTTGGTTTTATCACCAACCTGCTCACAGATGACTACCGAGCGGCCCATTTTAATTAAGCGAGAAATATAAGTCTCACTTGAGTGATATGGAACGCCCGCCATAGGCACAGCTTGGCCGCCTTGGTTGCCTCTTCTGGTTAAGGTAAGATCCAGTAAATTTGATACTATCTTGGCATCATCATAAAAGAGCTCATAGAAGTCTCCTAAACGATAGAAAACTAAAGTGTCAGGATAGTTCTTTTTAATCTCAAAATATTGGCGCATCATTGGCGTCAACTGCTCAACGTCGATTCCATCAGTCATAAAAAAAGGCCTTAAAGTTGTAATGAGCAAGATATTTGCAAGTTGGGCTTAAATTTGGGCAGTAATGCTATGATAATTAACTTATTAAAGCAAATTAACCAGTCCCTTATGGTTAGCAGGTGGATATGCACCTCATAGCTGGTTCAAGACGATCTCTCCTAAGGATTTCTTTGAACTAATAGCCTCACCTTATGAAAAAAATTATAAGCCAATAAGGGACGCTATCTTAATCATAAGAAAAGAGTAGTTTACTAACATGTTGGTTAGCTTAGATAAGAGTTTGGCTTAGATACTAGAAGCTTGCTCTTTAAACTCTGTTGTTAGAATGTAGAATTACTACTAAAAAGAAACAAACTTTTACCGCTCCATGATTATGGGGCAGAAAAAGTTATCCAGCCTTGTGCAATTTTTTAATAAGAAATAGGAGATGTTTATGGAAGAGCTAGAGTTAATTGCAGAGCAATTTGCTCAAGATCATGCGCTTAACCATAATGTATTTGCTACAGCCGAGTCTTGTACAGGTGGTCTAATTAGTGCTGCCATAACCTCTATTTCAGGATCCTCAGCTTGGTTTGATCGTGGTTTTGTAACTTATACTAATGAAGCCAAACAAGAGTTATTACAAGTTCCTGCTCATATATTAGAGCAATATGGAGCTGTAAGTAATCAAACTGCCTCTTATATGGTAAGTGGTGCTCTTAATAATTCTCATGCTGATTTTGCAGTAGCGGTAACGGGAATTGCAGGCCCTACAGGTGGTAGTAAAGAAAAACCAGTGGGTACTGTTTGTATTGCTTTTAAACACCGCTCTTGGAATTATGCTTTAGTAAAGTGCCATCATTTTGCTGGCAATAGAAGTGAGGTAAGAGCTCAGACAGCCAAGTGTGCATTGCAAGGACTATTATTATTAAGTGCTCAACAAGAACTCAAAGATTATGATAGCTTTGTTCTAAATGATTGTTAGTTATAGGACTTGGCTCCTAAATTAATATCTTAAGATATGCTATCTTGATTATTTGCAAAAAAGATTAACGAAAACAATTTTCAGTTACGAATAATTACTTTATTGGATAAATAAAATTTTCCGCTATGTAAGAATATATATTATTCGCTATATGATGATATGCTTCATATATTAGT
>NZ_JALKIM010000045.1 GCF_023050945.1 Anaerobiospirillum sp. NML120448
TTATCCTTGGGGAATGTGTGTATTTAAGATAATACTAATATAGTATAGTATTATACCCCAAGGTTTTCAAGAAAAATCCCCTCCGTCCAGCCGATATATATCACGTTTTTGATTTATAGAAGTGCCCATTAATAGATCATCTAGCTGAAAGCTAATGGCTACTTCATCTTACAAATTTAATTTTTATTTAACAAATATTGTAAAAATGACTCTAAAAGTCGTATTATTATCAACCCGAAGCGTTTAGTAAAAGCTGATAGCTAATTTAATTTATTTTTAGTCTGGTTGCGAAAAAATTAAATTTCGATGCTAAACTAACAAGAATTAATAACCTTGTTCTAAAATTATATAACTAACAATTGTTAGTTATAGGATTATCTAACTTAAGAATTTCCTTTGTATATTCTTATCCTAAGTGTCAATGATAAGAGCCCGCATATATCAAACATTAATAATTGCCTCTTAGGATGCAAATACAAGATTTTAATTTAGGTGCACTTAAGCCTGGCACTATTGCAGTAACAACCTTGCTTTATAGCTTATATTTGTGTGGTGTATTGAGCACTGTATCTGTAGTTTACTAGTATCAACGCTCCAGTAGCGTCTATTTGACTATCACGGCTTAGGATCTGGGTATTTTTTTTTTTTTTTAGTCAAATTAAGATACACGCTAGTTTATCCTAACGTTTTAAAGTGCTACGCCTTAGAGATCTGCTTTATTAAATAGGCTACAAGGAAATACGTCTTAAAAATTTTAGATAACTAACGATTGAGTTGTATTTTTTGCTGTTTTAGCCAAGCGTTTATTTATGCTTATCATCAAGAGCCTGAACACATAACTACTGAAATTATTAGGCTCCCTAATAAGGATATTGCTCAAAAGGTTTTTGATTCTAAAGAAAATTTATAATTTTTCTTTAGGCTACAAGATTTGTTTTTTTCTGTTTTGACCATTAAGTTGTGGCTTCCTGCCTAACTTTGTTTATGTTTTGCAGAGTCCTTTTTATGTTTGACACATATATAAGGTCATATGATTGTTTTTTACAATGAACACTACCAAGAAATCATCTTTAGAAAACTCTCCGTACCAAAATGCGCGTACCTCTTTATCTGAGCCTAAGCCACGTAGGTCACGTAGCTCATCAAGTAAAAGTATGAGTTCTACTAGATCTGCACGCTCATCAAGTGCGTCCGAAGTTTATGGCTCTGCTAACAAGCCTTCTACACGTAGTAAAGGTACCTCTAGCCGTAGATCTAGCGAGCGCTCTGGTGAGCATGTAAGCTCTAGAGGCCCTCGCCGCTCAACTTACAGCTCTTCTCTACCTATGGACACTAAACCTCCACGTAGAAGTCCTCGTATTAGAAGTTCGAGCGAAGCTAGCGAACCAACCCGCACTTTAGCTGAGGATGCCGAGATTTTACGCCGCTTTAAGTCTCTCATGCAGCAAAGCAGCGATAACTCCAATGCCCCTGTGGTCTCAGATCCTTACCCAAGCTATCAAGTTGATGAAATGGGTACTGTGATTCATCAAAAAGGCGCTAATCGCCCTAAAGCTGAGGTCAAAGTAGTAGTACGTCGCAAGCGCCCATTAGTTAATGAAGGCGAAGAGTACGAAAATGAAGACTATAGCGCTGAGGCCATGCCAAATGACAGCGAATATTTGGCCGAGGAAAATCAAGCTGAGTCTCAAAACGTCGAGCAAGAAGCTTCTACTATTGATGACAACTTACTCAAAGCAGCCTCTTTGGCCTTTGATCAAGATAATGACCATCAGCCAAGTAAGAGCCGTACTCGCCGCTCCACCAAAGCTAGCACTAGTGTTAAAAAGTCCCAAGCTCTTGGACAAGAAGGCTATACAGATCAAGACTTAGCCTTAACTGATGAGAACGCTAATGCAGAGCAGCTTGTATCAGACGAGCAGGAAATGGCTTTAGTAAAAGAAACTAAAGCTACCACCAAGCCTAAAGCTAAGAGCACCCGTAGCACTAAAACTACCGCCAAGAGCAAAGCTCAAACTAGCGCCAAGTCTACCCAAATTGACGATGAGCCATGTTCCGCCCCTGCCAGCATCAGCGCAAGCGACAGCACTAGCGATAGAGATAGCGCCAGTGCCACCACCACCAGCACCGCTGATTTAAGTGGGGTTGATGATAACTTATTGCGTGCTGCTGCTATTGTTTTTGCCCAAGATCCTGTAATGGGTGTTAGCAAAGAACAATCTCTGGCCTTAGGTATTACTGCCCATGTGGCTGATGCTATTTTGCAAGAGCAAACCCCTGGCAAAAAGAAGAAAAAGAAGAACAAGCTTACCCCTGCTCAAAAGGCTGAGGCTGAGGCCGCCGCCGCAGCAGCTGCCGCTCAAGAGGCTGCTGCTATTGTAGCTTTGTCCAAGCGTTTTTCTGGCCGTAAAATTTCACAAGCTGAGAGCTCTTTAAAAGCTATTGCTAATACTTTAGATGAAGAGCCTAAGAGCTCTAAGTCTTACCAAGCTGCTGCTAATAAGGGCGCTAGCAATAAGAGTGCAACTCAAGCTTTGCTCAACAAATTGGCTAAAACTCAAGCTCAATTGGAAAAAGATGATATCTTGCCAGATAGTTTTGACCTTGATGATAGTCAAGACCTTGATGATAGCCAGTTTGCCAAAGCAGGCACTGAAGAGAGCGATATTAATAATAGCTTAAGCAATTTACCTTATAGCTCCAAGAGTGTCACCGATATTGACAATGAGTTTGAGGACGACGACCAAATCTTAGCCCCTCAAACCGTTAAGGCAGCCCCTAAAAAGACTGCTAAAAACTCCACTACTAAGAGTAAAGAAAAGACTACTGTAGTTGAGACTAAGAGCACCATTTTAAATGGCGCTAATGACACTGCTATTACTATTGAGGTTAAGCGCCGTACTAGCAAGGTTTCATCCAGCAGTAGCGATGAGACAAAGAGCACTAGCAGCAAAAAAACTACTACTGCTAAAACCTCTTCTCGAGCAAAAAGCAAGGCCTAAACTAGGATCTTGCACTTGCATAAGCTTTTAAAGTTTTGGCTCTCATTGTTCTTATAAGCATAGTGAGAGCTAAAAACTTACTAATGAATTAATTTATCTATTATTGCTCTTTCTATAATCAAACATAAGCTTTACCCTCTTACACCCCTTGAAATAGAGTAATTTGCCCCCATATAAGATAGATAGGTTTTTTTTAACTTTTCATTTAACCTTTAGTTTGCTCTTTGCAGCACTAACTTGCTCTTTATTTTTAATTACTCACCTCTAAGTTATCCTCATTGTACAGATGCATACTCTGCATACTATCAGCCACCTACGGCAATAAAAAAGATAACTTATTGTCAGTAATTAACTATGGTGAATACTAGTATGCTCACCATATTTTGTCTCTTAAGCATATAATGCTGTTATTAGCTAAGCAAAGCTTAAATGAGCGTTGTTTTTAGCTCTTTTTAGTACTTAGACACAAGGACATTAAAAGAAATATGGCCAGATTAGATGACATCAAAATGATGTTAAGCTCTCTGTTAAAAATTAAAGAGCCTGAACAAAAGGTTCAAGATGAGAGTGAAAAAAGTTTAAAAGCCGAAGATGGCTTTGATAACGATAATCCTTTGGCTCATACCTCACTTTATCGTGATGAGTTAGGTAATCGTCTGCCTAATAAATTACATGTAGTACCTTTATTAGGTCGTCCAGTACTACCAGCTCAAATTTCTACCATTCAATTAAATATTGAGTGGCTCGATATTGTTACTGATGTTATTGGCTCTTCCCATCATACTTTTGCCCTCTTTAGTGTCGATGAAAGCTTAATTAAAAAGCCTCGTTTAGATATCGAAAAGTTTCCTAAAACAGGTACCGTTGTACGTCTACTCTCTGCTCGCACTGGTCCAGATGAGATTAATCTTGTTTGTGAGGGTGTACGTCGTGTTAGCCTTATTGAAGTAGCTGATCATAAAAAGAATTTAGCTCAAGTTCGCTATCCTGAAATTGAGTACCAATTAGCTAACGAGGAAATTAAAACCACTAGCAAGAAGTCTAAGAAAGAGCTTAAAAAGACCTTAGACCGCTATGCTGCCTTGGACACAAAGCTTCGCAACGTACTTAAAGAGCAAAAGGATTATGCCAAATCCATTGGTGTGGATGTAGTAAAGCAAAAAGGTAAGTTTGATTTTAAATACTACTTACACTCCGACAGCCGCAGCTTAGGAGCCTTGTCTCGTACTAAATTAACTAATCTTTTTGAGTTTTTAAAGATTGACCAAATACCACAAGAGCAAAAAGATGCTATTGCTATGTATTTGGCCCGTCCAACCCGTGAGCAAATTAGCAAGCTTAATGACTTTTACGAGCAAGCTGTTGAGGTCTTAAAAGAGCGCTCAAAATTCCTGCACAATGACTTTTCTAAGTTCACCTCTAAGAATAAAGCTCTCAAAACTTTAATTGAAAAGGATGAATCTGACAGTCTCAACAGCGCTGCTGAGCAAAACAATGAGCAGCCAATAGAGGCTAATGCCGCTAATAAAGCTGCTAATAGTGCCGCTAATAATACCTCTGAACAAGAGCCAAAGACTGAGGCTAATACTCAATTGAGCTTAACTGATCTTGCTCATGAGCTAACCTCAGCTTTACGTGGTGATCTCATTAACAGCATCAAGCCAGCTAAGCGTGATGAGAATTTGCTAATTGGTGTTACTAGTTCTAAGCAACAATTAGAGCTTGATAAAAAGGCCAAGCAAGAAAGCGAACAGCTTAACCTCGATTTTATTGATCGTATGGGTCAAGTATTGGATGCGCCTGAAGACTATGAATTACAGGATCATGGCCCAAACGAGCACGATACTTCTGTACGCACCCGTTTATTCAAATTAATTGAATTAATTGAGCGTAAAGAGCAATTAGAAAGTGAGTTAGCTGAGGGTCACTTTAAGGATGCTGCTCTTAAAGAAATTTTAGAGCAGACTCCTAAAAACACCACCTCTGACGAGAATGATAAGAGTGTTACAGGCCCAAATATTGGCTTTTTGGATAATGACACTTCTATTATTACCTTCATGCCAGGTCGTGAGGCTGATGAAGACCTACTCTTACGCTTAAATGAAATTCAAAAAGAGCACGAGCTTCAGCTTACTAAAGAGGCTTCTTCCTTAAATAAGGATAATCAAAGCGCCAATAGCACAGATGCTAATAGTGGCTCTTCTGGCGATAAGCTTAATATTACTGAGGCCTTAAATCAGGCCGAAGGCGCAAGCTTAAATATTTTAGGCGACTCTATTAAAGATGATGGCTCTACTGAGACCTCTATTGTTATTAACAGTGACAACCAGCAAATGAATCCAGAGCTTAAGGAGTTCTTAAACTACTTAATGCAGGGTAAAGACATTGCTCAAATTGTTAATGATGATTTAAGCAAGGCAGGTAATGATTCTTCTAAATGGGGAGCACTACAAAGAGCGGCTTTAATTCGCTCTAAATTAGCTGCTTTATTAGGCGGTAAAGTAATCTTTGATGTAAGCAATGTTGATGAAAAGAAATCAGGTGCCCAATATGATGTTGAGCTCCGTGCTTATTGCCTAGGTATTACTGCTGCCTTGCAAGAGCTATTACCTTTAAATCCGCTAATGACTGATGAAATGCGTCAGTACTTATCACATTTTGATATGTCTAACCCATCAGTGTTAGCTGATTGCGCTGCTTCTATTACTCAGTCTGAGCCTAAAGAATTACAGCAAGTGCTTGATACTATTGCTGTATTGCCACGTTTAAAGCTTACTTTTGAGTTAATTTCACGAGATCTTTCTGCTGCTAAACTTCAAGATAAGATCAAAATTTCTGTAGCTGAAAAAATCCAAAAACGCCAAAAGGATTTCTTCTTAAAAGAGCAATTAAACGAAATTAAAAAAGAGCTCGGCTTAGCTGCTGACGAAAAAGACCTCGATATTAATAAGTTTAAGGAGCGCATGGAAAAACTTACGCCTCCTGACTATATTAAAGAGCGCTTTGAGGATGAAATTTCTAAGCTCTCTATGCTAGAAACAGCAAGCCCTGAATATGGCCAAACCCGCAACTATGTTGATATCTTAACCTCTATTCCATGGGGTAAGATGGCCAAAGAGCGTTTTAGCAAAAATAGCAAGACTAAGCTCGTTTCAGATAAGGCCTCTGTAGATTTAGAGCGTGCTCGCAAGATCTTAGACGAAGATCATGAAGGATTGCAGGACGTAAAGGATCGTATTATTGAGTTCTTGGCTGTAGGTGCCTTAAAAGGCCATACCTCTGGCCAGATTATGCTCTTTGTTGGCCCTCCAGGTGTTGGTAAAACCTCCATTGGTAAATCAATCGCCCGCGCCTTAAATCGTCCTTTCTACCGCTTATCTTTAGGTGGCGTAGACGACGTATCTGAGATTAAAGGCCATAGACGTACCTATGTAGGTTCCATGCCAGGCAAGATTGTGTCCGCCTTACGAGAGACTAAGGTTATGAACCCAGTCATTATGTTAGATGAGATCGATAAATTAGGTCGCTCCTATCATGGTGATCCTGATTCTGCCTTGCTTGAGACCTTAGATCCTGAGCAAAACAAAAACTTCTTAGACATGTACTTGGATGAAAAGCTCGATTTGTCTAATTGCTTATTTATCTGTACAGCTAATGGTACTGATACTATTTCAGCCCCGTTATTAGACCGTATGGATCCTATTAGACTCTCTGGCTATATTGCTAAGGAGAAGTTTGCTATTGCTAAAAAGCACTTGATTCCACGTGCTTTTGATGAGGCAGGACTTAAGAAAAACTCCCGTACTATCACTATTCCAGATCAAGCCCTTAACGATTTAATTGATGGCTATGCTCGTGAAAGTGGTGTACGTAGTTTAGAGCGTGCTATTGATAAGCTTATTAGAAAAGCAGCAGTTAAGATTGTTCAAGGCCAGAGCAAGGTAACTATTAACTCTGATGACTTAGAGGGCTACTTAGGCACTGCACCATTTAAGAAAGAAAAGATGCTCCAAGGCGTTGGCATCATGACAGGCCTTGCTTGGACTGCCTCTGGTGGTGTTACCTTACCTGTTGAGTCTATTGTTACCAGCCAAGATACCCAAGGCTTTAAGCTTACTGGTTCTTTGGGCGATGTAATGAAGGAGTCTGCCAACATTGCATTTAGCTATGTCCAGGCTAACCTTAGCAATTTCTGCACTCAAAAGGGCTCTAATTTCTTTAAGAAAAAGACAGTCCATTTACACGTGCCTGAGGGTGCTATTCCAAAAGATGGCCCATCAGCTGGTGTAACCATGGCTACTAGCTTGCTCTCTTTAGCTTTAAATGAAGCTCCTAAGAGCCAATTTGCTATGACAGGTGAATTGACCTTAACAGGTCATGTCCTCCCTATTGGTGGTTTACGAGAAAAGACTATTGCTGCTCGCCGTATGGGAATTTATGAACTTATTATTCCTATTGGTAATGAGGGTGATGTTAAAGAACTACCAGAGCAAGTACGTGCCAACGTTACCTTCTACTATGCTGACACCTACAAAGATGTAGCCTACACTCTCTTTGAGAGCGTTCGTCCTTTCTTACAAAAGGCCGACCCAAGCTACCAAGGCCCACGCATGGTAACCTTTAACGATCAAGGCCAATCCTCCGAAGATCAGGCCAAGGCTCAGGCCCAGGCCCAATCAAAGCCACAGGCCCCAGCCAAGGCCAAAGCCCCTGCTAAGGCTCCAGCCAAGCCAAAAGCCACCTCCAAGGCCAAGGCCCCTGCAGCCACAGCTGCTCCTGCTGCTCCTGCTCCAAAAGCAGAGTCTAAGCCAAGTGCCCAGGCCAATACCAAGGATCAAGCTCTAAAGAGCGCAGCTGTAGTAACAAAGACTACTAAAGCTAAGAGCACCACTAAAACCACAGTAGCTACCAAGGCTAAAGTAGCCGCCACAGCTAAGGCAGAACCTAAGGCTACCTCTAAGGAAGCAAAGGTTGAAGCTGAGACTAAGACTGAGGCTAAAGCTAAGGTTGCAACCAAGGCAAAAGCAGCTCCTAAGAGCAAGGCTAAGACTACCGCCACAGCGGAAACTAAGTCTGCGCCTAAGGCCTCAACTAAGACAGCGGCTGATAAGGAAGCTTCCACTACCGAAAAGACTGCTAGCAAGGTTGTTAAAAAGGCAGCAACTAAGACTGCTAGCAAGACTACAACTAAGGCAACTGCCAAAACTAAGGCCGTAAAAGCCAACACTAAACAAACTAAAGTTAAGTCCAAAGAAGAACCAAAGGCCTCTAATTCTAAGTAATGCTTTAGTGTAATCTATTATGAATTAGCCCTAAGATAAGCATATCTTGGGGCTTTTTTATTTGAGGTAAATAGTTAATTAACGCCTGCGTCCCTTAGCTTAAGACACTAAATTAGAACGCCTTAAAGAGCTAGTAGTCGAATATGATTTTTTCCTGAGGCAAGATGGCCTTTAGAGCAGCCAATACTTGATCAAAAGGTATGAGCTCCTGCTCCAGTCTTACTTGCTTGCCCATAGAATGATTAATTAACGCCTCGTAGCACAAGTACTCTTTACCTTTAAGAGTGGCTAAAAAGGTACTAACACTTTCACTCTCTTGCACTATATAGTGCTTATTACTATTGAGTGTATCAATATCCATAAGCATGGTGCGCACCTTTAAAGAGGCATCATAATGGCTATCTTTAAAGCTGTAATTGAGCGCTTCTCTAAAAGAATTGAGAATATTAAATCCATGAGTATCAATATCTCCCCAGTAAATAATATCTTTGTCTTTTAGCCAAGGAAGTTCTGACAATAAACCAACCTTATAGCCACTACCAAATATGGCAATACTATTGGTAATTGCTGGTAAATTTAAATAGCAAACTTCATTTTCACAAATAATGACATGCTCAAAGTTCAGCTTAAGGTGGGCTAATACATCAATAGGCACAATGCTATCTATCATGGATCCAGCGCCTTCATATAAAGAAGAGCTCATCTTAGGATCGAGCATACGCCAACGTATCATTTCCTTTTTATTAGCAAAGCCCCAACGCTTAACAAAATCACTAAAAGAACGTGATTTCTTATAGCCCTGTTTATCAGACTCTAAAGGCTCGTACTCTTGCAGATCACGCTCTTTTGGAAGGCATAAAATTAAGAGCTCATCAATCATACGATAATTGCGCTCTATAAATTTAGTATCCATGAGAGGCAAGCTTACTTGCCTTACATAAATATTAGGGGTGCGCTTTAAACTTGCTAAATAGTCCACCAATTGCACTATTACCCAAAAGTCAGCCCCTATCTGAGCTATAGAACGAGCATGAGTTTTAATATACTCATTAAGCCCCTGATTACGTAAGCTTAGCTTAGATTGATTGCTACCTAAATTAGGATACAAGGGAGCTTGAATACGACTTATTTGCAACTGAAAGCATCTAAAAGAGCCATAAGGTGCCTTAATCTTTCTCTCATGCTCCTTAAGCGGCCCTTTAACAAGATTAACCTTATCAAGCCCCGCCAACACCTCATTAGCTATCAGATAGTTGGCACCACCATTACAGCTACCGCTACCGCTGCCGCTGCTGCCGCTACTACAGCTACCTCCACTACTACAACAACTTTGCTGTACCAAAGAGTTAGAGGCAACCTCTTTACCATTTGAGCCTTCGAGCAACAGTGCCTCTTTTGGCTCTGCCTTAGGTGCTGTTACCTTAGGCTCTACTTTTATCTCAGTTTGAGCACTGGCCCTATCTAAAGCGCTAAAGAAATCTTGATCTGATAAAGAGGAAAAACTTACAGCAGGCTTTACACTTTTAGGCTGAGGCTCTACAGAGGCTACATTGCTCTTAGCTAAATCTATATCATTTTCTTGGGCATATTGGGCAAAACAATCAGCCAGTCCCAACTGTTCCATTAAACTAGGAACAGCAACTGACTCCTGTCTGCTTTTCTTATGATCCTGCCCTACCAAAGCCTTTTGTTTAATAGAACCATTAGTCGCTGAACCTAATTTGTTTCTATCCGCTATTTGCGACTTACCTAAAGCAGGGCTGTTAGCCCCTACAGAGCGCTCTGGAACTATCTTAAAGCCCTGTGCACCTACAGCATTATCTTTATTAGTACTTACTGCATAGGAGGAAGGCTGAGGACAATTTTTAGGGGCAATGAAATGCTCTAAAGTATGGCAATCAGGGAAACATACTTGAGCTAAAACTCTGTGATCACCTAAAGCCCCTCGTGCTTTATGCTCCTGATAAATTAAAAATGGAGCTAATTTGCTACTCTCATATTCTTGCTGCCAGGCTCTAACCTTTGGTAATTCATTGAGCAGCTCTTTAGATGTTGGACTATTAAGGCTAACTACATAAGGATAGCTTGTTGGCAGTGATAGCTCATAAAAGCCACTTTCTTTGCTGTATTTTTTTAAGAGCTTTTCTTTTAACTGCGTCAAATAGAGCATAAGCTTATCCTCAACTATTACTGTATGAACCACTACTTAACCAAATAGGCACATAGGCAATTGCCTATCCTTGTAGCGCCTTAAGCTTAACCTAATCAAACAACATTATGCAAAGCACCACCTGCATACCCCATGATCAGTAATGGTATCGATATTGGCTAATGTTTTAGTAGCATTTTCTGCTGTGGAAACCTGCCATACAAATTGTTCTGCTTGACCATCAACTTTCTTTTTGGCGATGCCTTTATCTGCGATTGCAGCTTGTTTAAATACTTGAGAGTAAATGCCTGACATTGAGAAAACCTGAGACCATTGGAGGTTCAAGGTATCACCAGCATTAGCACCTACTTTGAAAACAATCTTGCCAGCATTAGCTTGACCTTGAGCAGGAATTACCCATATTTTGCAGTTATAGTGACATATTACATTATTTTTTCCCATAATCCCTTATTTTAAGGGATTTTCCACGGCAAAATATATATGTAACATTATGTCACTATGCAAGGTTTAAATTATGGCAGTCATTACTACCCCTGAACTACCTCCTATACTCTTTAAGAAAAACGGAATCTATACCGATGTTTGTACACACCAAAACAAGTGGGATCCTGAGTTAAATAGAGCAACAAGGATTATTGGTAAGAATAAGCAACTATTTGATGCTCTTAATATACCTTTACCTGAACCTGAAATGGCCATTGCTTATGATGAAGATCTGAAGGCTGAGGCTGAAGTATAGTGAGCCTAATTTTAGGCAATAAAAATCCCTATCTAATGCGGTAGATAGGGATTTAACCCATTCTATAGTGACATAATTAACTGCAAAGAATGGGGAATTAAGCTCTAAACATAGATTTCATCAATACTGTTGAAGAATGATAGTAAGGCTTTAAGGTGAAAGGTGGGGAATAATTTTGAGAGGGTATTTTTTAGGCATAAAAAAAGCACCTTGCGGTGCCTAGAATTGAACTGGTCGGTGATGCAGGATTCGAACCTGCGACCCACTGGTCCCAAACCAGTTGCGCTACCGGACTGCGCTAATCACCGACGGCGCTCATTATAATTAGAGGCCTATACCTTGTCAACAAAAATTTTGCAAAAAGTTAATTTAATTTTTACTCTAGGCCTACTATTTTAGTAAATCTCGCTTATTTTAGGCTTTTGTTAAGCTTTCACTAATAAATTATCTAAACCTTGCTCATCCAATGCCAGACAGGTATCACCCTTAGCTACTTTTGCTATTACAGGAATTTTGGTCATAGCCTCAATCATGCGCACATTATCAACATGCATAGCATTGTGCTCATCATAGTTATTAATAATTACTGAAACATCTTTTAGGTTAAAGCCTTCGGCCTTTAAACTAGTAAGTGTCATAACTACATTATTAATACATCCCAAGGCAGCATCACCCACTACTACTATGCTAAGGCCATATTGAGTACTTAGCCTTTTCATAAAGTCAGCAATAGTGTAGCGCCCCTGCTCAACACAGCTCATCATGGCAGATACATGGCAGTGATCAGTGTTTTGCTCGTGCTTTTGAGTGAGCTCCTGCTCTAACGGCTCATGGTTCCAGCATAAAGGACAATAAATACCGCCACTACCTTCTAATACTGTAAGTTGACTATGGTCAGACACCTGTAAAAAGTCATGTTGAATTTTACTGATAGAAATAGGCTCAGAACCTTGATGTTGCTGGGCTAAATGAGGTGATACAGCCTCTTGATATAAATATGAGGTCAAGCTATTGAGATCTTGGCCTAAGTGAGCGAAGTTATTGATATATCCTGCATCAGACTCTTCAATACAATCAGCTCCACTAATAGCAGCTTTATAGTAACCAACTGAGCGTTCTAATAAGCTATGGTCATTATCAAGGCTATAGCGCTCCTCGATATGTGACTTTAATGCTTGGCATAACAAAGCTGTCACATAGGTCTTACCCACATCAGTGCCAGTGCCTGTTACAAAAATGGGACGAAACTTAACTTGATTAGACATGAAAATACCTTTTAGCAGCAATACTGCTCCAAAAACAACTTAGCTCTCAATATCTTATTACTACAGACGATTGGTTAGCACTCTAACTTTACATTCCTCAAAGTAGAGTACTTGGGAGCTCACCTGTTTATTGCCCTTGTATGGCCAAAATAGATTATAGTGGTTTTAGCACTAAATTAACTATTGTTTGCTATGTTGTTTAGAGCTAAAGGCATAAGCAAGACGACACAATGTGAAATGTCTGGTCACTATTAATAAGCAGTCTGCTATTTGCTGGGATTATAGAACGCTAGTGCGTGTTTACCGATAAGGTTAATTTTACCTATTAGATAAGCAAGCTTATAAGGCGATAGCTTATTGTTTTGCCTTGTAAAGTGGCTCTCAAAGCTCTTAAGTAGCAATGCTTAGGAGCTTTGCTAGTTGGTGGGCAGAAAAATAAAAGCCCAGGTTTTTAGGCCTGGGCTGAGGATTGAAGTAAAGCTTAAGCTTAAGCTTAAGCTTATGGGGCTATCTTTACTTCATGAAAACAAAATAAACAGCTGCTACTAAGCAAAAGAATGCTGCAATGTGGTTCCATTGGAAAGCAGTACCCTTGAACATAATGGTCACAATACCTGTAAAGACCACAAGAGATACTACCTCTTGAATTACCTTTAATTGGATAATGTTAAAAGGGCCGCCTTGATCGGCAATGCCTAAGCGATTGGCAGGTACTTGGCACATGTACTCAAATAGAGCAATGCCCCAAGAAAAGAGGATAATTAATAATAAAGGCCAATCTTTACTAATGCCTGTTTGGGATAATTTTAAGTGACCGTACCAAGCAAAAGTCATGAAAACGTTGGATAAGATAAGCAAAAGAACGGAATATACGCCTTGCATTTTTAAAGCTCTTCTACGATGAACAAAAACAACTACTATAAACTAGCAACTTTTGTTCAAAGGCTAGTTTGTTAGTTAAAAGACCAAGAATAGATAGCAACGGTAGGATTAGGGCTTAGGTGTTATCTTGTGGATCAAAGTAATATACATAGTAAGTACGCAGTAAACTTTCTCAGAAATTGAGTTTAGCTTAGCACAAGGAAACTGTCAGTCTCACAAAAGGTAAGAGCACGTAAGTTTGAATTGATAATTTCCTAAACCATATTATGACCATATCAACTATGATCTGGCTCACAATATTATATATTTATACCTAACTTAGCAAGCTGTTTTTGAGCTGTAATCTTGCATTTTTATCGCATTTATCAATCACTATATTTTCTAATACCAGCTTGCTCTTATTTACCTAAAAAATACTTGCCTTAATCATTATCTTTAGCCTTAACCACCCTTATCTCTAAAGCACTATTTTGGACTTTTCCTTGTGTAAGTAGCGCTAGTACTGGATTTCAAAAGTTCGTCCCCCCTTAAATGCTACTTAAAGCTAGTAAACTCGAGGTTTTGCTACTTTAAAACAGGGGAATAAACTTTTGAAAGCTAGTACTAGGCACTTAACAGCCTAATAAAAAGCATCTAAAGCAAATGAATTAACGATACTCTCCTACAGAGAGCCATAAGACGACTAACTAAAGGTCAAGCTTAAGTTTGTACTCTTGCCTATATCCTATGGATATCAGACCACTGTCCACTAGCTTGTGCTGCGGTGTGGACTATAGCTTGCGCTGCAATGAATGCTATGGCCATGGATTTAGCTTTGAGCTAAGTACTGGCCAAGAGGAGCCATAAGGTGCGCTCTTAAAAGATAGTGGGAGGCTAGTGCTTGGGCTTGGGTTTGGGGGTTAGTTTTGATGTGCATTTTTGTTTTGAGGGCGGTCTTCTTCGTTTTTGGCTAGAGGGGCGATGTTGGGTTTGGGGCAAAATTTGAGGTTGTGCTTAAATATGCACAACAGACAGGCACAAACGGGCGTTTTTGCGCACTATAATCGCACATTGCCTTTTTTTGCGTTAATTTTTTGTGCAATTACTTTTGTAGCTAGCTTGATGGGCTAATATGAATTTATCGAATTTATCAAACCAAAGCACCACGCTATGTTACTTGAACATAAGTAGCCTGCTTTATGTTTCTTAATACCTCTTGGTTGTCATCAGACCTAGCCTATCGGCAAAGATGATCTGTCAATGATGATTGGGATTGATGTTATAAAACTCTAGCTACTTTCATGGCTCTCTTAATTCAAGTTTAACTTTGGTCAGACGTGGAGATGCTTTGAGTTAAAAGCTTACTAATTGATTTTTTACCAGTTTAGTGAAGTTTTTACTTAGTTTGGCTCACTTACCAAAAACTAGCTGAGATTTACCTTTTGAAGTTAGTAAACGCAAAATCACCTTAATTTTGTTTTTTTGGTATTGATGCTTCGGGGATTACCCATTTTGTCCCTGACTTTAAACTACTTTTTGGTAGTAGTGCGTTGGACTTAGATAACAAAATTGCTATTTGTTTGACTTGACTGCTTGATGGGTCTTATCAAACTGCGCTTAAGTTTGGAACGTATATCAAAACGTTTAATGCCGCATATCAAAACGGCGCAGCTTAAGTTAGTTAATGAGTTTATCTGCTAGCAATTTTGCTTGTCTTTGTTATGACCTTATTATTGAGTAGTAGACCTTAAAGATGGCGTTTTATGAGCATAAGGAGCGAGTGCTTTTAAACTTAAGTAAAAACTCACTGAAAGTAAGCACTAATCTCATCAAGGTACATTAGAAATGGCGAATTATTTTAATTCTTTGAATTTACGTGAGCAATTAGCACAGTTAGGTTGCTGTGAATTTATGGATCGTTCCGAGTTTGCAGACGGTTGCAACTACCTCAAGGGTAAGAAGATTGTGATTGTCGGCTGCGGTGCTCAAGGTCTTAACCAAGGTCTAAATATGCGTGACTCTGGCCTTGACGTGTCCTATGCTCTACGTGCCGAGGCTATTTCTCAAAAGCGTCAGTCCTATGTTCGTGCTACCGAAAACGGCTTTAAAGTTGGTACCTATGAAGAACTTATTCCAAGCGCTGATTTAGTTGTTAACCTCACTCCAGATAAGCAACACTCAAATGTAGTAGCTGCAGTTATGCCTTTAATGAAGCAAGGCGCTGCTTTAGGCTACTCCCATGGTTTCAATATTGTTGAAGTAGGCGAGCAAATCCGTAAGGATATTACTGTTGTAATGATCGCTCCAAAGTCCCCAGGTACCGAAGTTCGTGAAGAGTACAAGAGAGGCTTTGGTGTTCCAACCTTATTAGCTGTTCACCCAGAGAATGACCCTGAGGGTAAGGGCTGGGCTATTGCTAAGGCTTGGGCTAGCGCCACTGGCGGTGATCGTGCAGGTTGCTTACGCTCCTCTTTCGTTGCAGAAGTTAAGTCTGACTTAATGGGTGAGCAAACCATTTTATGTGGTGTACTTCAGGCTGCCTCTATCTTGTCATATGATTTAATGACCTCTAAGGGTGTTGATTCTGCTTATGCATGTAAGCTCATTCAATACGGTTGGGAAACTATCTGTGAGGCCTTAAAGCAAGGCGGTATCTCTAACATGATGAACCGCTTATCAAATCCTGCTAAGTTACGTGCCTGTGCTATTGCTGACGAGTTAAAGTCTCGTATGGCTGATCTTTACTTAAAGCACATGGACGATATTGAGTCTGGTGAGTTCTCCCGTGTCATGATGGAAGACTGGGCCAATGACGATATCAAATTACACACTTGGCGTGACAACTATGCTAAGTCTGGTTTTGAGACCGCTCCAGCTTGCGATACTCCTATTAGCGAGCAAGAGTACTTTGACAAGGGTATCTTATTAGTAGCCTTCTGTAAGGCTGGTATTGAGCTTGCCTTTGAAACTATGACTAAGAGTGGCATTTACGCTGAATCAGCTTATTACGAGTCTCTTCATGAGCTCCCATTAATTGCCAACACCATTGCACGTCGTCGTTTATACGAAATGAATGTAGTTATTTCTGATACTGCTGAGTATGGTAACTACCTCTTTGCTAATGCAGCAATTCCTTTATTAAAGGACTACATTAACAGCCTTGATCTAGACGTAATTGGTAAGGGTCTATCTGGTGATAACGGTGTGGATAACTTGGCTCTTATTAAGGCTAACGACTCCATTTACAACCACCCAATTGAAGTGGTGGGACGTACCCTAAGATCCTATATGAAGGATATGAAAGAAATCTCGGTAGGTGATAAGTAATCCCCCATATCCTTCCCAGGCCTCAACAACAAAATAATAAGAGGCCACCTAAAAGACCCGAGATATCGGGTCTTTTTGTTTAGATCAAGCTGTCTTATAAGACTTATTAAAGCCTCATGCTTTATATGTAAATAATAATAGTCATATTTAGAACTTATCGAGGCAGCATTTTCCTTAGCCCAAATTCTAAACCTTAACCACGTAACAATATTGGTAATTAAACTCTTAATAACACTCTTCTTTACTCTTTATTTGTTATTAAGCATCTTAGGCTTTATCCAAGCTTAAATTCATTACCAAAGGCTGATTAAGGTAAGTTGCAGGAGTATTACTCATGGCTAAAATGTCTGGTGCTCAACAATTAGTACGCACATTAGAAGACTTAGGTGTCGAGTATTTATTTGGTTACCCAGGTGGCGCTGTTATCGATATTTATGATGCTCTTCAGCATTCAGAAAAGATTAAACACGTATTATCCCGCCATGAGCAGGGTGCCTGTCATATGGCCGATGGTTATGCACGAGCCACTGGTAAAGTAGGCTGTGCCTTGGTAACCTCAGGCCCTGGTGCTACCAATGCTGTTACTGCTATTGCTACTGCCTATGCTGACTCCATTCCAATGGTAGTTTTAACAGGTCAGGTTGCTACTAGCTTAATTGGTACTGATGCTTTCCAAGAGGTTGATACTGTAGGTATTACCCGTCCTATAGTTAAGCATTCCTTCTTATGTAAGACTCCTCAGGATATTCCAAAGTTTGTACGTCAAGCTTTCTATATTGCCTCTACTGGCAAACCAGGCCCTGTAGTAGTCGATATTCCAAAAGATTGTGTAGGTTTTGCCTCTTACAATTCAGTCTTCCATCCATTAACCGATGATGACTTAAAGATGGTTACCTACAACCCAACTACTCAAGGTCACAAAGGACAAATCCGTCGTGCTGTAAAGCAAATTACTCGTGCTAGCCGTCCTATTGTCTTAGTTGGTGGTGGTGCTATTGTAGGCAACGCTTGTGATAACTTAGCTAAGTTTGTTGAGCGTTTTGACTTACCAGTAGCCAGCACTTTGATGGGCTTAGGTGCTTATCCTAAATCTAGCCCACGCTTCTTAGGCATGGTTGGTATGCACGGTACTTATCAGGCTAACAATGCCATGGCACAAAGCGATTTGATCTTTGCTATTGGCGCTCGCTTTGATGATCGTGTAACTAACAACGTTAAGAAGTTCTGTCCTAACGCTAAGGTTATTCACATTGATATTGACCCTTCTGCTATCTCTAAGATTATTGAGGCTGATTTACCTATCGTAGGTGATGCCAATACTATTTTAGGCCAAATCTTACAAATGGCTGACGAGATGGGCTCAGAGGGCGAAAAGGCTCAATTACAGCCTTGGTGGGACTATATAACTGGTCTCAAGCAATTTAATTGCTTATCTTATAAGAAGTCTGAGGATATTTGCCATCCAGCTCAAGTAATTGAAGCTATTTGCAAGGCCACTAAGGGCCGTGACGTAATTGTTGCTACTGACGTAGGTCAGCACCAAATGTTCACTGCCTTATACTATGATTTTGAAAAGCCTCGTACCTTCTTAACCTCAGGTGGTTTAGGTACTATGGGTTACGGCTTCCCAGCAGCTATTGGCGCTAAGATTGCCAAGAGAGATACTGAGGTAATCTTAATTACTGGTGATGGTTCCTTCCAGATGAACATTCAGGAGTTATCTACCTGTTTAGAATATGGAGTACCAGTTAAGGTATTTATCTTGGACAACCATACTTTAGGCATGGTTCGCCAATGGCAAAATATGTTCTATCAAGGACGCATTACTCAGACTAACTTAAACTATAATCCTGACTTCGTTAAAGTAGCACAAGCCTATGGCCATAAAGGCTTTGTAGTAGGCAAGCCAAGCGAGCTGGAGTCCACTATTGAAAAAGCCTTAGCAATGAAGGATGATTTAGTTGTTGTTGACGTTATTTGTGAAACAGCAGCTAATGTATTACCAATGCAAAAGACTGCTGGTAGTATGGATGAGATGGTTCTTCCTAATACCGAAGATTCAGCTTGTAAATAAACTCCACTCACGGAGCAAGGTCATGCTCTTAGTTAAGAGCATGCTTTAACTACCTAGCATGATTGCTTTTAGAAGATAAAAGCAACATGTTTTAGCAAAGCAAGGATAGTTTTATGCGTCATTTGATTTCTATTTTGTTGGAAAATGAGACTGGTGCTTTGTCACGTGTAGTGGGCTTATTCTCTCAGCGTGGTTATAACATTGAAACCATTTCAGCTGCCCCTACTGAAAATCCACACATGTCTCGTATGACCATCTCCACTACTGGCGATGACATTGATATTGAGCAAATTAAGAAGCAAATTCACAAATTGGTAAATGTTCATACCGTTTCTGCTTTAGAGAGCGGTAAGTCAGAAGAAACCATGGAGCTGGAGTTAGTTTTCTTTAAGGTCAAGGCCAACACTAATGTCTTACGTGATAATGTCAAACGTATTAGTGACATTTTTGATGCCCGTATTGTTGATGTTTCTAGCGAGTCTTACACTGTTTGCTTAAGTGCAGGTCATGGCAAAATTAAGCGCCTTATGAATGCTTTACAAGACCAAACTGAGATTTTAGAAACAGTAAGCTCAGGTCTAGTAGCTGTAAGCCGTGGCCCTAAGGCTTTAGGCCACAAATAGAGCTTTCATCAGACAAACAACTACCTATCTTCAAAGCGGTTAGGCTCACGCCTATCCGCTTTGCTTGTTTGTAGCCTCCCAAGAGCCCATCACTCCCAAAAAGGTTGCTTTAAATTAAAGCCACCACATAATAAGGACACCAAGTAAGGCATACTCCCTTTGGTGAGGCATATTGTTCCTGATAAGAGCGCAAGAGCTCTTTAAAGGCACTAGCAGTTAAAGGCACATCACTAAGAGCGGTAACACCTGTATCTTTTAGATGCCTAAATAAGGCTAAGGATGACTCAAAGTATTGCTCATGGGAGCTAAAGTACACCTGATAATCGATAGTACTATTGTCTAATGCCCTAATAACTTGCTCTTTGGTTAAATATTTGAGGCTCACCCCTGTAAGCTTCTTAATCTGAGCAAAATTACCCTCATAAAATGAGGAAAAGGCAATTAAACGCCCGCCCCTAGTCCCAGATCTAGCAGCAGTGCCAGCGCTAGCGCTAGCACTAGCAGCAACACGAGCCTTAGACTTACCATTGACCAAAGCTATATCTTGATTTTTCACAAAGCCAGCTAAGTGCTTTAAAGAACTTTCTAAATCATGAAACCACTGGAAAGTAGCATTGCTAACTAAGATATCAAAAGGCTGAGCTAGCTCTTGCTTAGTATTATCAAGCTCCAAAGCATTGCCACAAATAGCGCTAATAGCAATATTAAAAGCAGGATCTTGCTTTTGCAAACTATGTAAAGATGCTAGATTTTTCTCTATCATGCAGCTACTTAAGTCATTTAAGCACAGCTCATTGACTTTAAAGTTATGCAACAAGATCTTGGTAAAATTGCCTGGGCCACAGCCAATTTCCAGCACCCTATTAAATACCGCAGCCTCTTTTTTAGCACTCCCTACCTCAAGTGCTGTACTTTGTAAGGCGTTATCAGCTACCGCCGCTTCTGCTCCTGACACCAATACTGCCTTTTTATTAGTATCAGTATTTGCTATTAAGCTCTCTGCTCTATGAGCTGCTAGTGGGTACTTAGCACTTGAACTTAAGGACAATTTATCCTCATAGAGACTATAGGCATCCTTTCCTAAAGCTAAGCTTAAATAGGAGCAGAGCTCTTGAGCCATAATATTTTGCATGTAAGCTTGCTGCTCGTAGGTATGAGCCGCTTTACTAAAAGAGCGCTTAAGCAAGCTAAGATTAATAGCCATGGTACTAGCTAACTCTCTTATGAGCAGGGCACATCATAAGATCTCGAATTAAAGCAGGACATAAATGAGGGCCATAGAAAGTATGGAGGGCAAAGCCAGCACCTGCACCTGCTACAGTGCCAGCGCCTGGGCCTGTACCAGTGGCTGGGGCTGGGGCTGGGCCTGAGCTTGAGGCCTCTAAAGAGGCAATGACATTTAGGCGCATGAGAGCATAATCAGTCCAATAATGGTATTGGGCTGCACTAGGGATAATTTTATCGCCTAAAGCTACATAGGCCTCATCAAAGATGAGAGGGCTTGATGGGAGCTCGTTAATAGGCTCATAAATAGGATCAGTGTCTTGAGCCTTGGTAAGCTCAAGATAAGGCATAAGCTTAAGCTCGCACTTAAAATCATCAAGATTACGTAAAGAGCGCACAGTGTCGATTAAGGCCCTATCCTCATTAGAGCATAAAGATAATTCGTGCTCTTGAGGAGCTTCAACACTTTGTACGCCAATTTCTAAGGCCTGAGCATATGCGCACATGTTTTTAACAAATTGCTTATGCATCACGCTACTAAAGCGCTCTAAAGTAGTGTCATAAGCCTTGGGATCAATACCATAATTAAGATCGACGCTTGGTACGGTACCGTTTAAAGCCACCGCATAGCTAATTTTGGATGCAAACTTAGGCAATAACTCACATAGAGCACGCACTAGACGTACACCAAAGCTCCAAGCTACCACTTCAATGGATTGATATTGTTCAATAATATCCTCTAAAGGCTTGGTATCGATTAAGCTTGCCTCAAAGGCGCTAGCACTCTCTACTAAAGTTGCATCAACCCCTTTGCTATAGTGACTAATCACATAACAATCATGATCACAATCGCCATCATAATCTTGGATATTAGTTAAGCTAGCTTGCTTAAGTACTGGGCCATAGACCTTTTTATTAGTTACTACTACAGGTGCCTTTAAATTGCGCTTGATAAGCTCACTAATAACCTGTCCATCTTGACTAAAGCCTGCAAAAAACAAACGAGCAGTATTATGCTTGACCTGATCTGAGAGTGAAACTTGAAGCTTAATAATATCCATTGACTTAATTTACCATGAATTAGCGAGAATGCCTCCGCCTACGCTCAAGCGAAGCGGGGCATGAATCGCATACATTAGCAAGACTGCCCATACGAGCTTATACGCAAGCTTTAGCTTGCACCATCACTTGTGCTGCCCCACTTACGCCTGTGCTAGGCTTAGCTTAAAGATGCTATCAAGGCCCTATCATGAGGCCCAGGGTGCTAAGCGCTGGCGCTACTAGCGCTGCTAGCGCTAGCGCTGGGCCTAAGCGCAAGGCGCTTGAGCTTGGGCGTAGCGGTTTTAGCTCTTGGCATCGACAAAGAGGTGGCGATAGCGCTTGATGACCTTGGTGATAAGATCTAAATCGTCCACTCTTAAGTTGCAATTAAGGCTTAGTCGTAAGCGGGCCATATTTTGTGGCACTGTAGGGTGACGTATAGGCAGAGCTAAGAGGCCAAAATGCTTAAAGACATCACAAGCTTGGAGTGCTTTTTGGCTATCACCAGTGATCAAAGGTTGAATTTGGCTTTCAGAAGGACTAATACCTAGTTCTAAGAGATTATTATGGAAATAATCGCAAATCTTCTTTAAGTAGTCACGCTTATACTTCATAGAGCCATTGCTCATTAAGCCTACTACGTATAAGGAGAAAGTAACATTAACAGGTGGTAAGGCAGTTGCAAAGATTAATGGTCGCATGAAATTTACCAAATAATCTTTTACTTCTTTGGAGCAAACTAAAAAGGCACCATAAGAGCCTATAGCCTTTGATAAGGTGGCCATTAAGAAGTCAACTTTATCTACAATATTTAACTCTTGGCACAGACCTAAGCCATCCTCACCTAAAAGACCAAAACTATGAGCCTCGTCGACATAAATGAGTACATTATCATAGCGCTCTTTTAGCGCTACTATTTCTTTTAACTTTGCTCTATCGCCATCCATGCTAAAAATAGATTCAGTCACAATGACAATATTTTCATAATCTTGATGGTATTTTTCTAACAAGGACTCTAAATGCTCCATATCATTATGGGCATAACGTAAGCTCTTAGCCTTGCTATTTAACATACCGTCAATAATGGAGGCGTGAGACAACTTATCTACTAATAGCAAATCATTTTTAGTAAATAAGGTAGATAAAATACCTAAATTAGCATCAAAGCCTGAATTTAAATATAAGCACTCGCGCTCATAAGTAGCAGCTTTTATCTCGCAACTGACATGCTCATCATGACCTTTATGGCCTTTATGGCCGTCTTTATGCTTACCTTTGCCTTTAGACTTACTTTCATGTTTGTCATTATGGTAAAGCTCTAAATTAGGGTAAAGCTCACTATCTTGGCTCTTATGGCTAGAGTTTTTAGCCCAAGAGCCTGATTGTAAATCAGCTTTTAACTTAGCCTCATCGACACAAGGGCCAAAAGTTTGATTACTAAAGATACAGCGATTATATAAAGAGGCTACCAATTCTTCAAAATAGGCAAAAGAATAATGGTTGCCTGTTAATAAACGTGAACCTGTTGAACCACAACCTACAGTTCTTAATAAAAACTTACCAGCAAAATCACTACCTGTACTAGCGGTGCTAGTATCTGTCATAGTTTCAATAAAGGTGGATAAAAAGTTGATATCACGAGCAATTCCTAAATAATCATTACTTGATAAATCAATGTAACGAGTATGATCAAGAACAATATTGTCATCGCTAAATTGCACCATAGGCAGCTCACGTAAATTGCCTGCCTCTTTACGTGCTTTTAGTTCAGTTCTTAATCTTTGATAAAATTGCATGCTCACGGCTCATGTTCCTTTAAGGATAATGCACTGATATAAGAAAGTTGTGATCTACTTGTATCCTAACTTTATTATGATTCTATGTGAAAAAACAACCTTTAATCAATTGATATTTAATCCACACTCATTAATCTCTTGAGAGATAAAAGCAACAAAGCCCCTTCATAGGGCCTATAGAGCATGGCTGTGATAATATGTTGTCTCCATTTTTGTTAAAGGACAATTATTGATGGTTAATACAACTAATGTAGCATCTACTACTCAATCCTCCTTACATAACTGCTCTTGCCATCACGAGGTGCAAATAGAAAGCTCAGAGCACAGTAGTTGTAAAGCTCACGACAATAAGAGTTCTTGTACTTGTCATAGTCCAAGTTTTACTAATGAGAGTGTTTTTGTAGGCTTATCTAATGAGGCCATTAGCGCCCAAATTTTAGAGCGCCTAACCACTGGCGGCTCTTTAAGTGCTGATGAGGCCCGTTATTGCTTAGAAAAAATGCCTCTTGATACCTTAGTTGAGTTATCTCACCAGGTTACCTCTCAAGTTGCATCCGTACATGTTAGCTTATGCTCTATTACCAATGTAAAGTCAGGTCGCTGTCCACAAGATTGTAAGTGGTGCGCCCAGTCTGCACATTTTAAGACTAATGCTGAGGTTTACGATGTTAAAGATAAGGAGCAATGCCTCAAAGAAGCACAAGCTTGCTATGACAAAGGCGTTGAGATGTTTTCCTTGGTAGCCTCAGGCAAAAAGCCTAGTGAACAAGATTTAGATAAGCTCATTGAAATTATCGATTACTTAAAGGCCAATGTTCCTATTAAGTTATGCGCCTCTTTAGGTCTGTTAGATGAGGCTATGCTGACCAAACTAAAAGAGCATGGTATCGAGCGCTATCACTGTAATTTAGAAACAGCTCCTAGCTATTTTGGCAACCTTGTAACTCGCCATACTATCCATGACAAAATTAATACTTTAAAAGCTGCCGAGCAAAGTGGTCTAGAGCTGTGCTCAGGTGGCATTATTGGTATGGGTGAGAGTGATTTAGAGCGCTTAGAGCTAGCTTTAGCCTTACGTAGTCTTAACATTAAGTCTATTCCTATCAATGTTCTCCACCCTATTGAGGGCACTCCTTTATATGGACAAGCAAAGCTTAGCGATGAGCAAATTTTAAGAGCTATTTGCATCTTTAGACTGGTAAATCCAGATGCCCACTTACGCTTTGCAGGTGGCAGAGCACTACTTAGCGAAGAAATGGTAAATAAAGCCATTTATTGCGGCATTAATGCTGCTATTGTAGGCGATTTGTTAACCACTTTAGGCTCAGATATCAACTCAGATCGTGAGCGCTTTGCCAAACACCACTACGATCTCCCAGATATCCCTCAAAAATAATCCTAGCTAATACAACTCAAGCTCTCCCCAGCCTAAGCCCACGCCCACACCCCAGACCCTGGCGCTATGTAGAGCCAGGGCCTGGCCAAGGCCAGGGCTAAGGCATGAGCCAGGAGCTTTAGCTTCTATCTCAATGCCTTGGCTCTGGCCATGGGGCTGGGGCAGAGCCTTGGGAGTGAGCATAGACACACGCCACTTTATGGTAGTTGCAAGCGACATTATGTTGTCTTACTGCCTAAAGTGGCGTGTTGCTTTTACTTTATTAAGAGGGCGGTAGCTTCATCTTTGGTAAGAATTTTACTTCTGACGGAGCTAAGCTTGACTCTGCCCTTGTATTTATAGATCTTTAGGTTTAACTTAATGGGGCTATTTTTTGTTTTCACATGTTGTTTGGAGGGTAAGTTATGAGTATCAATGACTTGGTAGATAGCTTTGATAAAGAGCATTTATGGCACCCTTATACCTCAGCTCTTGAACCACTACCAGCTTTAAAAGTGGTCAAGGCTTATGACCGCACTATTGAGCTTAGTGATGGCACTAAACTTATCGATGCCATGTCCTCATGGTGGTGCTGTAATTTGGGCTATCAAATTCCTCGCATAACCCAAGCCCTCAAAGATCAAGTAGACAAGCTTCCTCATATTATGTTTGCAGGCTTTACCCATGATCCTGCTATTAACCTTGGCAAGCGCCTATTAACTTTATTGCCTTTTATGGAGCACATTTTTTATGCCGACTCTGGCTCTGTTGCCTCTGAGATCAGCTTAAAAATGGCTTTACAATATCAAAGAGCCAAAGGACGCACTAGCCGTAATAACTTTTTAACCATTCGCTCGGGCTATCATGGTGATACCTGGAATGCCATGTCAGTTTGTGATCCTGCGGGCATGCATACTGTTTTTGGTAATGCCATGCAACAGCGTATCTTTGCTAACAACCCTAATAGTCCTTTCCCAGGCAGTATAGTAGCAAGTAAAGAGCGCAGCCAATATGTAAACAATAGTGCTTTACAAAGCTTTGATGAGCAAGATTTAGACGATATTAAGAGCAAGCTTGAACAGCACGATAAGGAAATTGCCGCCTTAATCTTAGAGCCTATTGTTCAGGGCGCTGGTGGTATGTACTTTTACCATCCTGACTTTTTAAAAGGTCTACGTAAGTTATGTGATGAGCATGATGTAGTGTTGATCTTTGATGAAATTGCTACAGGCTTTGGTCGCACAGGTCGCATGTTTGCTTATGAGTACGCTGATGTCCATCCTGACATTATGTTGCTAGGCAAGGGCTTAACTGCAGGCTATATAACTTTATCGGCTGTATTGTGCCAAAAGCATATCTCTCAAGCTATTTCTCAGTCAGATCCTTATGTATTTATGCATGGCCCTACTTTTATGGCCAATCCTCTAGCCTGTGCAGTAGCCTGCGCTGCTTTAGATGAATTAGCCGCTTTTGATAGCTATCAAGATAGTATATGCGCCATTGAACATGGCTTAAAAACACAGTTACGCCCTGCTATTAAGTGTCAGTGCGTCAAAGAGGTACGTGTTTTAGGAGCTATTGGTGTCATTGAGCTTTATGAGCGTGCTAATGTGCAGGCCATTGAGCAAGAGTGCTTATCTTTAGGGGTATGGTTACGGCCTATGGGTAATTTGCTTTACACCATGCCGCCACTTACCACTATCTATGATGAGCTTTCTAAAATTTGCCGGGCCATGAACACCATTTGCCAGCGCATTGATAGTGGTGAGATCCCTAGTGCTATGCGTCCTAAAAACGATAGCCTTATCTAAACCATTTGCTCTTGCAAAGCACGAGGATTAGCAATTTCGCTTAAAGGACAACGAATCTTAATAGAGCGTTGTCTTTTACCTACAGTGGCAATAATTTTAGTCTGAGTAAAACGCTCAATTAAATTACAAGCATCACAATGAGCATAGTTGCTTTCATCTAGGCCATTAATAATAATGCCCACAGGAGCAAAGCCTATGCTCTTTAAATAATATATCGATAACGAAGCTTGATTTAAGGCTGATGCCGACATGCGCAAGACTAAGATAGGATCAAGCTTTAATTTAGAGATTAAATCCTCCTGCATTAAAACTTGGTTATCCTCCATAATTAAAGGACAAATAACCTCATGCACGCCCTCTACTACCATCATAGGGTGAGTAGCGATATTCCAGGCAAAGCGCTCTTGAATAACCTGAGGGTTAATAAAATTACCACTTTCACGAGCAGCTAAGTGTACAGGCAAATTGCTTTGATAAACATAAGGCAACATCTCTTGGAGGTTTTGTCCGCAATTGCATTTATTATTAACAAGCGCAGCATCACTTTGCTCTATGCTAGGAATAGCACTTTGAGCAAACTTAAAATAGCCTGGGTTAAAGCCACCTTTTTTAAGAGCTTGAATTAATAAAGTAGCCACATAGGTTTTGCCAACCTTTGGTTCAGCTCCTAATAAAATTAAATTGCGCATGCTTACTTCCTTTTGCCACCTAAGAGACTGTTAATACTACTTATCCTGTTTAGTAATAGTATCTTGCTTATTATCCTTAGAATCTATTAGTTCTTGATTAGAATCAAGCTCTTCACTATTGTTGTGCACATCAGTGTCGCTTATTTTCTCTTGGTATTGCTCTTGGTATAAAGAAGCCGCCTCCTGGTTTTTGTTATCTTTTAACTTTGAAGCCAACAAAATTACAGCAATTAGACCTAAGGCTAACAGCAAGATATCTTGCAAAAATACTCCAAAAATAAAAGCCAAGCTAACCAAAATAATTGCAACTACGATAATACCAGGTAGATTTCTCATTAATAAGTTCTCTTTGTAAACTACAATCACTCTCAAAGCATGTAATAGTGTGTTAACCCAAAATTTTAGCTAAACCTTACATCACAATCTTTCCGTATTATAATCTAAGCGCACAATATCACTAAAATATAAGGTTTGTTATGGCTGATTATTCTTTATTAAAAAAGCTTAACTTGTCTAATCCTTGGCATTTATTGGCTGTAGGTTTGGGCTCGGGCTTAAGCCCTAAAGCTCCTGGTACCTGCGGTTCATTTTTAGCCATGTTTATCTGCATGCTGTTATTACTCTGTCCTTGGTATGTAACTTTAATTGTAGCTGTAGTTACTTTCTTCCTTGGCTTAAAAGCTTGCAACGAAGCAGAAAAGGCTATGGGTACTCATGACCATGGCGGTATTGTTATTGATGAATTTGTTGGTATGTTTATCGCCATTTTATTCTTTCCGCAAGGACAATGGCAATTAGCACTGTTAGCTTTTGTGCTCTTTAGAATTTTCGATATTTTAAAGCCTTTCCCAGTTAACTATGCTGATAACAATATTGGTGGCGGTCTAGGCGTAATGGTAGATGACGTGCTCGCAGGCATCTACGCTCTTATCGTAGGTCACATCGCACTCTACTTTTTTGGCTCTGCCCTCATAATGTAAGAACAACCCCTACCTCACGCCATGGCTATCATATGCCATGGCCATCATATGCCATAGCTCTCCACATTGCATGAGCCCTACTCTGTATTAGGGCTTTCCTGTGTTTAGGAGCTAAAATCTAGATAAAGCCTTATCCATCAAGGGTTTAAGGCTTATTTTTTTTTTAAACTTGTGGGGGGTCGACTTATATTATTGCAAAGCTAGTTTTATTAGCTCATGCTGAT
>NZ_JALKIM010000046.1 GCF_023050945.1 Anaerobiospirillum sp. NML120448
ACACATAATCTTATTATGTTAAATTAATTTTTTAAAAAATTTTTATTTAAAATTATTGAAGCGCATTGCCTTACACTTTAAATATGTTAAATATAATTCTTGAATAAGTAATCTATAACAATACTATACGCTCTTTTTAACAATTAACAAGCTCCAACTTCAAGACACCAAAGTGATATCAGCGGCCCTAACAGAACGTGGTATTCGCCCTTAAGTTTAGAAGAAACTCCACTACTTTATAAAGGGCAAAGTGCCATATATGCCTTACCTTGCCCCATATTAAACCGTCAGTTAAACTTACTAGTAAGTACTTAATAAATACCAACTAGCCAAAGAGCGAACATATTCCAGACCAAATAGACGAAGCTGCACTACTTACTGCACGAGCTGCCGATTTCACGCCACTGACGAAGGCGCTACCTACAGATTTGACAGCTGAGGTAACTTTTTCACGTACTTTCTTTAAACCCTTAGCTACGCTTCTACCTACTTTAGCACCAATCATCCTGCCAGCAAAAGCACCCACAGCGGCTCCAGCTGCTACTAAAGCTGCGGATACTGGTGCTGAAATCAGTGCACCAGCAGCTGTAGTAATTGCTATAGCAGCTGAACTTCCCAATTTAGTACCTATTACTGCTCCTTGAGCGCCAACTTGAGCGGCAACTACATTCTCTGCAATGGCATCACTTGCCTCTCGTAATGTTAGATCACCAGTAGCAAGTTTAGAGCAAATCATTGCATTGTCTACTGACAAAACACCTGCGGTACCGCAAATAATATTTGTTAATCTTGGAGGAATTGGCACAGTTGGGCCCATAGGAGGAGCAGATGGAGTGATGTCAAAGTCTGACCATTTTGTATCATTCTTACCATCACCACCAGCGGCACTATCAGCATTGCTATCACCAGCACCAGCACCTCCGCTGCTATCCTCTTTTCCAAAGGTATTATTGAGCAGCTTTTCTGTAGATTTGCCTAGATCTATGGTAGTAGATTGAGTATCTATATCAGGAAGTGAAATAATGTCTTTTTCCACAGCTACCTTGATAGCTGCACCCGCAGCTACTGCCAGTCCAGAATAGGCTGCTCCTTTAAGGGCCTGTTTAGCTAATTCTTTGCACTCAACGTCTTCATGATTGTAGATCTTATCTACAATATAAGCGCCAGTGCTGGATGCGGCTCCCATTAATGCAGCAGAAGCTGACTTTTTGGCGATTACTTTTAGAAGTTCCTTATTATCAAAATCAGACCAATCGTGTTCTTCAAGCTTGCCCTCTTCTTGAAGTTGCTCTTGCATGCTCTTAGCTTTTTCTTTGCTCAGAGGCTTACTTTTAGTGCCATCGGGAGCTTCTATTACTTCATGGCTCTTTTTAGAGATCTGCTCAGACTGACCTTCTGGAACAAGTTTACCTTGACCTCGATAATCACCGTGCTCAAAGGCCTTTTCGGTACTTTTAGCATCTTTACAATACTTGAATTGATAGCGACGCTCTATTTTGCCTGTCTCGGTATCATATATGACAACATCAACAGAATTTTTGCGATAAGCACCATCAGGCTCACAAACCTTAGCCCTATATTTGCTGCCATTGAGTGATGCTGCCTCATTAAAGGTATTAACATGATACTGTTCAGCAATAAAACCATCCAAATTAGGATTCATGCTAACTTGGCCATTCTGATTATAAACAGTGTTGTAAAGAGCCTCATTAGACTTAGTAATAGCATTATCAACACTAAAGAGAAATTTCTTAGTTTGCTCAACACTCATTTGAGCAGTAGCTTTTCTGGACTCTCTTACAAACCATGTTTCTGTATCGCATCTTTGCTCTTTGGCCTGATATAAAGATTTTTTGCTATCTTCATAGCGCTTAACTGAGCTGATAAGATCATCACTTATCTGAGCAATTTCCTCTTGAGACTTGCCAGGGAGATAGTCGTTAAGCTCGGAGTTTAACCAGGAATGCAGCTCGATTTTGTCCTTATTAGCAAGGTAGCTTTTAGTAATTTTTAACTGAATTTGAGTAAGTTCTTTGATTTGTTCAACAGACAATTGAGGCGCAAAAACCTCATCAACATAAACTACTTCGACTTCGTTTTGATTATGCTCGTTTGCCATAAATTTTCTCAATGCGAAAAAGTAAAACCAAAAATACAGAGGCTCTCCTTACCTTTGCTATCAGTCTATTAAGGAAAAGAACCCTTGTATCGAATAAGAAACACCAAAAGTTTTGGGTAGTTAGCGCCTTGCTATGACAATATTCGAAACGTTAAGCTTGAGAGGCAATTTAACTTTATTTTATACCCTTTTTACAGGAATTATCATTCTTTTGTCTGATAAGCGACTATCACGATTAACCTAAAATTAAAAACCTACCATGCGCTCTGGTTTGCAATAAACAAGGCATAAATTTCTTGCACCAAACCCATCCCAATTTTTGATGGTTGGTTCATATAAATTACTTGTGGGATCACAAGGGTCGGACACATTATCAGCACTTCTAACTATGGCATTAAACGGCCTAAATATCTGGTTCTAAGTAATGGTTGTTAGTTAGTAACTAACCTTAGGCACATTGCCATCACAGAGCTAATGCCTCCTCCTACTACTGCTCAAATTAGCAGGACTATTAGCTCTCATGTGCTATACAAACAATCTCCTGGTTTAAATTCAAATAAACCACCAGTAGCTCATCTGTAATCAACGGGTTAAAGGATAAATCGATGATAAAGAGTTGCTGACCTTCATCTAAGATACTTCCAAAGCGCTTAAGCTTTAGATAATCCACCATTTTCACGTAAGATAACAAACTTATATCTTCATCTGGAAAAAGTGATTTGGCAACAGACAGTCCCACATCTTCACGATGAAAGTCCATGAAACCTCTAACTAACTCATGATACTTATGACCTGAATTTTCTAATGAGTCTTTAATAGACTGCTTGGCCAGATCGGCTAAACGCTCAGCACTATCGAGCATTATACCTACGGTATACATTGCTACACTATCGTTGGTTAGCTCTTCATCCACATCAAAAATAAAGGGCAGTCCCGTCTCTTCTGGAAAGGTAAAAATTTCCTCGCCAGGCTGATAGTCCAAA
This sequence comes from Anaerobiospirillum sp. NML120448, assembly GCF_023050945.1. Taxonomy (GTDB): domain Bacteria; phylum Pseudomonadota; class Gammaproteobacteria; order Enterobacterales; family Succinivibrionaceae; genus Anaerobiospirillum. The sequence goes on from NZ_JALKIM010000046.1 coordinate 3,103, forward strand.
TTAAGGCGCTGACTATTTAGCTTCATAATACCTAGCCTCCCTGCTTAACTGTACTATAATATTACTATATTTAGCCCATTGGAAATTTGGTAGTTACTACACTTAACAAATAAGTGCTAATGGGCAGTTATTACTTTCTTGAGTTTGATATATATGCTCTATCCTAGACTTTTAACCAATAGTAAGCAGGAACGACAAATTGTTAGTGATTATTTGACCAGTTTAATTTCTACAAAATTTGAATTTTAATTAATAGCTACGCATTGGGATTCACATATTATTGTTAAATTACTCAATAAAATTAACACAATGACTTAGCCAGTTCTTTCCAACCAACTACTTCTTATTCAAAGTCAAAGGAACCTACCATCACCATAGGATTGGCATGAGCATTAATCTTTTGCTCTAGCACTCTGGTGCCTTGCGATAACTTTTGTGGGGCACTCTTAAGCAGCTGCGCAGCCTTTTGTCCTTGTTGGATCACGCGCTCAGCATTGACAATATTATGTGCTTTCTTGGCATTGCCATTAGCACTAGCGCTAGCGCTGGCGCTGCTAACACCAACACCTGCACCAAAGCCTACACCCTGCTGATTATTCCTACTTTGCCCAGCAACAGTTCTATTGCCCATCTGCATTGCTGCTTGCTTATTTGCTACAGCACTATTAGCACCATTAACACCATTTATTTGAAGGCCTCTATTGGCATTGGCATTTTGAGCAGCAGAGGCAACGGCTCTTGCTTGCATATTAGCTTGCATCTGCATGCCATTATTAGCCCCTGTAGGCATTCTATTGCCATTAGGCATGGCTCTTGGTGGCATAGCATTAGGCTGAACACCTGCCACAGCTCTTGGATTAGCTTTTGCGCTCATAGCAGCTTGATTAACCATACGATTTGCCCCTGCCATATTATTAGCCACAGCATTATTAGCAGTTGTTGTAGCCTTATTGGCTGTGACAGGCCTTGGCATAGCGGCTGAGCCATTTGGTCTTTGAGCTTTAATACTCTGGCCTTGCGCATTAACACTCGCATTAGCATTAGCATTATAAGAGCGATTAGCTGGCGCACGTTGCTGTGCCCCTACTACAGTAGCTCCCTGCTGACGCTTTACCTGAGCATCAATGGTTATGGCAGCATTTGGATTAGTCTTAACTTGTCCTTCAAACTCTACAGTAGTATTACGAGGACGTAATACTTGCTCCACGCTTGGACGGGCAAATTTGCTAAATTGTCCTCTTAAATGAGCTCGTTGATTGATAATAATACCAACTTCTTTATGAGCTCTATCCAAAGGAGGAATAGCCAAACTTTCAAACAAACTAGCCTCAGTTGGTGCATTAGCTAAGTAGAATGGTATTTGAGAGGCCTTGCACATCCATTTAATATTGTGACGACTGCTTTCGTTGCTAGCTGCATTAGGATCTACTAATAAGCGATCTAAATGGGCATGAACTCTCTGCACCATGCCTGATACAGGCCAGCGAGTAAATACTTTACTTGGATTGGAATTATTTGGCGAATTTAAAATACTCTGAGCGGGAAATAGCTTTACTACCTCCTGGGCACTTAACTTTTCATAACATTGAAGTACATAGGTTACATGCTTGAGATCTTGCAAGGAAAACTCATTGTTTGGCTCGGCAAAATGCTTAACAAATTGGTCTCTTACATGTAAAAAGTGCTTTTTATTGTTATGAATTAACTGAGGGTTGCGAATCAATTCATCATAACTCTCAGAGCATAAATGGATTAATAGCACGCCATAATTAGGATTAACCACTACTAAAGGCACATGAAGACCATTAAGCTGCATATCAGCAATCACGGCATCGTAGCGACTAAAGTTTAAATAGTAAAATTCCTGTAGTAAACGGGCATTAAGGCTAACTAAAGGGCCTAGCGACTCCAATGAAACGGTATTACTCTTAGTCTTAGCGCCAGATAATGATGCTTGGTCATAACGATCTAGATTTGAGGTTGCAAAAGCGTTAGAAGCATTTTCCGCTAAGACGTGATTAGGCTTAATCACATTAGCATGGTTGCTATTTTGCCCCATAGAGCGCACTAAGGCATTTTTGATAAGAGCTGAAGGTGAGTTTTGGTTACTATTGTTTAAACCATTGGTAGCACCATTACGAACTTGAGCTGCCTCTTTAGCTTGATTTGAACCATTATTTAAGACTTGTTCGGCCTTAATAACAGTAGCTCTTTGAGGGGTATTAGCCTCTAAGTGAGCAAGTGATTTGTTAATGCTTGGTTGCGGCTCTGGAGTTGATTTAACTGCATTGGTATAAGCTTGACCAAAAGATGAAAGTTTAGCCTGCTCAGCTCGTGCCCATACTCCATTGGAAGTCGACCAATCAGTTGCGCCTCCTGTAGTATCATAGGCAGCCTTAGTCTTTAATTTAGCAGCAAAAAAGCTAGCTAACCCACTTGCCTGGGAATCACTTAAACCTGCATCATGAGTAGAATGACCTTCATCTCCACTTAATGAAACAAAAGGCAGGTCTTTTCCCTTAGCAAAAGAGCCTAGATCTCGCCCTTGCAGCGAGTTTTGCTGAGCTTGAGTAAACTTCTTACTCCCGTCAGAGCCAGACATAGCTTTTCCTACCAAAACCAAACTATATAGCCAAAGAAGCCATAAACCTAAATAAACAAATAAAAGTACAGTACAAGCCTTTTAAGCAATCACCCTCAATGATTCAAAAAGCATCTCTCTATAATGCCTTTTTTCTTAGCTAAGCACAATAATAGGTGAATATTTTTTAACAAAAGCATGCAGAAAAAATTATAGTTAAAGCGCCCGCACCATGTTTTCATTAATCATAAAAACACAACTGCAAAACAGTAAACCATTAAAGCAGTGTAATAGCTTGATACTTAGCATTTACACAGAATACCAAAAAATAAACGCACTTCCCATTGTAACTAGCTCCAACGTCAATGCAAGTTCCCTGCTGATAATACTTTTTTGTATTGTGATGTATATGCTGTTTCTCTGGCTTTCATAGAGCTTTATATCATACTAAATAGTTCTTTTACTGGCCATAATCTAGGCGCAGGCCAAGTCCCTGGCCTAAGTGGCCTAAGCTTGCTAAGCCATCACAACAGACCGTTGCTTTATACAAGCTGTAGCCACCCTATTCTTTATCTGAGCAATTGCCCTAAGCAACAACTCTATCACCCTATCCATCGCAAACTTCAATAGCAGCGCCCGCCCTACCATCATTAGTCCTTACAGCAGAGCCACTGCTTGTAATTTGTCTATCATCATCTGGGTATTAGTGTATTGCGAATCTTAACAACCTTTAAAAGAACGATTATGAATACCAACTTGAACTTACATAAACAAGCTTGCAAGCCATACTAGACAATTCAAACAAGCGTTCCTCTAACAAACTAATATTTGGAAAGCGCAATTTAGCTTCCTAAAAGAGATAATGCACATTTTCTAAAAAGTTTTCTTGAAGCTCATTTTCGCTAGCTTAACTTGTTTCATGAATTGCACGAACACCTTTAAGATAAGCCAACACTGCTAGAAAAGTCTAAGTATGAGCATAAACATGAACATGAACTTAAGAATAAGCATGAGCATGAGCATGACGACAGATAGCTACACTTAAGGCATAAGATAATTGTTTTTATTAGTCAGCCCTATTGATGGCTACACTCCCTTTTTATGTAGGCTTAAGGAATCCCTTATTTCATTTCTTAGTCTGAGCATGAGCATAACCTTTATCCATTGCTTGAGCATAGGCATAGGCATGAGCCTTGGCAATAATACAGGTTTTAGCTCTGGCTTTAATGCAAGCTTTAGCTTTTGATTTAACACTGTCTTTAGTGTTTGCATTTGCTTAAGCATAAGCATATACATGACAACAGACAGCAAAACTTAAGGCATAAGATAATAGTTTTTTGTTAGCCAGCCCTATTGATGGCTACATTCCCTTTTCATGTAAGCACAAGGAATCCATTATTTCATTTCTTAGCCAGAGCATATGCTTTAGCCTCCACTTGAGCATTGACATTGGCTTTGGCATTAACACTGCTTTTAGCGTGAGCTTTAGCTGTACCTTTAACACTAATGTTAGCGCTGGCTTTAATATGAGCTTTAGCTTTATCTCTAGCGCAGGTTTTAGTTCATTACAAAGACAGTGATAATGACTAAGTATATACCTATGCCTGAGCCCTTTCTTGAGTGACAGTTCTAGCCTGAGCTTTAGTTTTAGTTTCAATCACACGTCTAGGATGCGGTTTGAGGTTTGAGGTAAGCAGAAAGTGATTAGCTACTGTCTTAACCACTAAAAGAAGATATGAGCTAAAAGTAATTTCTTACAAAGCCATCATGATTTGTATCTACAGCTAAGGGAAAAGTCTTAGGATAGACTGTTTGATTAATAGCCTTTCCTACACCTACATTTGAAATAAGGACATCAGTACCGTAGGTTAAAGCATATTAATTCTCTTCTGTCCTAACTGTATTAAGGCATCTTCGTAGGTTAGCTGCATTAGAGGAATTAGCTATTGCTCCATATGCCTTATCATGAAGACTTTTAAGAGATTTTAGAGATTGATTTGCTAATGCATGCAATAAAGCCTTTGCTTTTGCTTTGAGATATATTAAACAAGCTTGTTTAGTTTGAGCATCATTGATAAGTCAGCGCCCGCCCAGTACTCTAAACTCCCCATCAAACTTTTAAGTTAGTCTTTTATACTTTCTACCATGTACGATTGAATTGAGCTAGTACGCTTCTAAAATGCGTAAGGTATGTAAGCTTTGTAATGCGTTGCCTTAAGAGAAACTAAAGTTGCGTTAATTATTCCTTGGTACATGCCCCTGCCAATTTAACGTTCTTAACGACATCTTAATCAATATAGTTAGCCTTTATCCTTGCGAGCTTAAACGTCCATAAAATAAAAACTCAATAAAGGTCTTGTGGTGCTTTGCCTTTGTTACCTTTGTATCATTTGAAGCCTTAGGAGCCTTTTGGGAAGTTGAATGATTATGTTTTACATAGGCTCTGAGTATGCATTGCGCTCCTTACACTGCATTAAGAGACCTATTAAGCTTTGATTTAGCTTTAATCCTTTAAGATGGCACTTCTAAATGAATTTTCTATAAAGCCATTGTGATGCTTTGAATTGAGCGCCTAAGGAGCCTTGGAAGCCTTGAGAACCTTCGTAGCCTTAGTAGCAGTTAGAGTATTACGTTTTACGTAGGCACTTAGTATAGATTGCACCCCTCAATGGCTCTTATAGCTCTATTTAACTTTTGAGTTTCCCCAAAATACTGTTGTCGTGCCGTTTCTAAATGACCATTACACAGATTCTTTTTAATAATTAGCCTTGGGAGGATTGAAAGAGTTCAAACACGCTATGTTGGCACTTCATTAGAGGTACAGTTTTCTGGCAATCTGATGCGATAAAGGACAAGCTTTTACCGTCTATTGAAATTAATATCTTCACTATGATGGATTTACTAATAGCTTAGTAGTTCGTAATATCTCTATGGGTATTACTCCTTAAAAAATCACATTAGAAAGGATTCTTTATGAATATCGACTCAGCTCAATTAACACAGATTAATTTCATTAAATCTATAAGCTTGGATAGCAATAATGAATGGCTAAGCCAACTGTCTGACGAAAGTATTAACGAGTTTACTCAAAGCGAGTTTGATGTTGATAGCCTATCAAAGCTTTTTCAACTGCCACAAATAGAAAATCCCTTGGGTACTGGAAATATTTGGCCGTACACCGCTACTGCATATAGCAGCCCTCTAGTCGACACACAGGATGCAATCGAGTATATTGGCAAAATTATTGTAGCTCATCTTTTGCTTGCAGCAATTTTGCTTGATAAAGGCTCAGAAGTAATAGCTTCAGATGAGCAAGAAGGTCAATTTATTCGAATTTTGAATCAATTGTCTGTATTTGATACTAAGTACGAGCAATTAAATGCTATAGCCTTAGTGTTTTGTAAGAAGATTCGCAACAATACAGAGCTATTAAAAATGAATCGCCAACAAATTTTTGCTTTTGATGTTTTATTCAAGCATGCCTGCAATTTTGTTGATAGCTTTGTACTATTCGAGAATGATATGCCTCAATGGTGGCGAATCAATAAGCTAGTCATCTCTTCAAAAGGCTATCTTTCATCCCTATTTGAGTCCAATGCTCAATGCATAAGCAACGACTTGCATCATATGGAAGATATGCTTGAGATCTATCCTGAGCTTCCAGATGGATCTGCTGAATCACAAGCAAATTTAAGTGTTGATATGATGAAAGATGTTGCTAATTATTTTGTGTTTAACAAAGCCTTTACAGCTCTAACTTCAATCAAAGTTTGCCCTGATGTACTTAAGCTTTTTAATGATCTTTCACTTTTCTTAAAAGCAAAACCAAAAAGCGCTAATAAGAAGGCTAATCATAAGTTAATAGATGAGCTACGCTCTCAAAACTTAGTTTCATTTGAAGTACTGAAACACAAAAAGCTAATTAAGTAATTCTCATAATCATTTAATTTTTGCTAAGTCCGTTGCTTCTTATACTTAGAACAGCGGACTTTTCATTTGGGTGACTAAATACAGGAACTAAGATGCCTTAACAGTCATCATATCTAAACAGAAAAGTATCTCTGGCAGAGAAAAAGGAAGATGTTTATCCCGTCTTTAAACAAGAGCCACTAGAGCTTTTCTCTCTTAATACTTGTTAAGAAAGTTAAAGGGACAAATAATCCTGAGTTTTCCTACGTGTTAAACAAGTTTTCAAAGCTTCTTTTGTAGTAAGAACACTACAGCAACTAAATTAGCTTTGTCCTTACCAGTACAACGATACGCTTTTAGTTTGGAAGCTCTTTTAGTTTGGAAGCTCTCTTTTCGCTTGTTTGTTTATGGTTTTAATTTCGTACAGCTGCCCTTTGTTTTTAAAGCGAAACATCAATAGGAAGGGTACGGCTTACAGTAGTCCACTATCCTAGTATGACAGCGCCAATTAAAACTTCGATAGATCTCTGGACGCATCCATACAACAAAGATAAAATTCGCCCGCACTCCATGTGTTATTACTCTTTCAACAAAGCTCACTTCCTAGAAACTAAAAGACTTCCCCTAAAACAAAGCAATGCCTTACAAATATGCCACCAAACTCTTCTGTGCGCAGGAAATAAAGTGACTAACCTTTAGTAAGGTAAATCAACACTGAATCCATCTCCGGCCTTTTGTTTCTATCTTATGCATTTACAACACAACCATTACTAATGGAACATTTTAGGGTTGGTATGTCCAATGACTCTTGGCATAGCGATGCAGGTAATAGACCTAACCGAGCTTTAGGCTTAACTTTAACTTTAACTTTAACTTTAACTTTAACTTTAGCTTTGGCCTTAGATTAAGCCACCTTTCATTAAGGATAGTAAAGCAGTCTCTATTGCAATTAAAAGATATCCTTAGCAGTACTTCTCCTTAAGCCTGTTGTGTTCTTTTACTTAGGAGCTTACTGAACATTGCAGATTTAACACTGTCATCTTGGCTAGACGAACTACTCTACAGATATATGAACGTAGCCAAATGCTTTTCTAGGCTGTTCTTATCCTTAAGCCTGATGGATTCTTTACTTAAATAACTTACTTGAAGATACAGCTTTTAAACTGTCATCTTGGCTAGACGAACTACTATGCAGATATATGAACGTAGCCATTTTTGTTGCCCCTCATACTGCTGTAATAGAGATAATATTAACTGTACTCAAGCTTAATTTGCTTTATGACGTTTGATTATGTAGCTTGCTTTTCTCCTGACCTACTCTATAGCATTGACTTGTTTGCTTGCTTGCTTGCTTGCTTGCTTGCTTGTTTTTGTAGTTTTAGAGACTTTCTTTTTACTATCCAAAGCACACATACTGCACACTGGCATGAACGTTTAAGCTCCGAGTGATTGCATGCTTGAAAGTAAAGCTTTGTTCATTTTTAGAGTTCATTGTCACTGGGCTTAATGCTGCTTGTTAGCAGCTTTAGCTTGCTTGCTGTCTAAAGGATTTAAGGCGTTCCTTCCTCTGTTTGTGTTTTTAGGCTTTTGAAACTCTATTTCTACTGCCAAATACTCAAAGTACTTAACATTGCTTTTAGTATAAGCAGTGCTTTGTTCATTGTTCTAGTTGAGGCTCGTTTGTTAAATTTTACCTGTCCTATGCTTTCTTTGCTTAAAGTTTCTTTTGGAAGCTTAGTTTTGCTTTTGCTTTATTGGGGCAGGAGTATTGTCTGTTGTTAGGGCTCTGTAGCCTTCTTTTTGCTGGGCTAAACTCATGGTGGCTAAGCTTAGCAATAGCATATGTTTGTTTGGTGATTGCCTGTTTTATAGTTAAGCTTTGTTCATTTTAAAGCTCAGTAGCTTACTTTGTTGAAAAATGCTTCTTAGCCGATGTGGCTGCTTTTACCTTTCATACGCTCAAGTACCGATTACTACATTGTTCTTTTTAGAAACTCATCATTTGAACTTTACCTACCAGCCATAAGCGCAGAGTAATTTCCATTGCTTTAAGACATAGCTCGTTGTCTCTTTATAGAGCCTTATGGAGCCTAGAGTATGTAGAGTACTGTTTGTAGTTAATATTCATAAGCCTTCTTTTTCTGGTCTAAAGACACGTTGGCTATGATTAACATGATTAGCTGTTTGCTTATTGCTTGTCTGTTCTTAAGCGTTGGCAAATTCATTTTTGGAGTTCAGGAACATGATTGGTCTAACATTGATTTCATTGGTATGTTATTTCTCCCAAACATAAGCTTACTTACTTACCTACTTACTTTCTCTTTTGCTTGCTTTTCTTTGCTTTATGAGGTTGTGGCATGCTTTGTTTATCTTTGATTGGTATGTTAACTTTCCCAAACCTAAGCTTACTTACTTGCTTGCTGTACTTTCTCAGTTGTGGCCTGCTTTCTCTCTCTTTGAGCGGTTTTTAAGACTTATATGCCTTATTGTTTGTTTGTTTGCAATTTTATGCTTAAGAAACTTTCTGCCAGTCTGCTATCAAAGTAATTAACATTGCTTCAAAACATAGCTTGTTGTCTCTTTTTGGAGACTTATGGAGCCTAGAGTATAGTAGAGTATTGTTTGTAGTTAGGATTCAGATGCCTTATTTTTACTGGGCAAAACACACAGAGGCTAAGATGCGTATGGGCCGCTACTTACTTAGTAATTGCTTGATTTAAGGCATTGTTGCGCTCATATTTAGAACTCAGTAGCTTACATGGCTGAACGTTGCTTATTAGCAGATGAGGCAGCTGTCACCTTTCATACGCTCAAGCACCGATTAGTTCATTGCATGTTTTAGAAACTCATGATTTTAACTCGCTTACCTAAGCTTACTTACTTTCTTAACTACTTGTTTGCTTTGCTTTGCTTTTGCAGTTGTGGCTTGCATTCTTTCTCTTTAAGCGATTTTTAAGGAACTCTTTGAATTGTTGTTAAGCACTGTAAGCATTATTTTGCTTGGAAAACTTAGGTAACTTAGATTTGTATAAGCCGCTGTTTACTTGGTGATTGCATGTTTTAAGGTATTGCTCTGTTCTTGTTGGGAACTTAGTAGCCAACTTAGCCTAACATTGCTTTTGGTGGCTGTAGCTTACTTCCTTATTTCATTAGCTAAAGCATTGCCTTGTTTATTGTTTCTCTTAGGAAGCCTGTAGTTTGCATGCAGTTTGATTACCTTATTCCTAAGCTCTCATATATTGGTGTTGCTATGAACATTAGATTATTACCAGAAGCCAATAAGGCCATAAACAAATTAAACAGTGCCTAACTCAGTTCTTTGCTTGTGTGTCCTTACGCTCTTATACCATTATGCCCTTATGGCATAGGATAACCTTATAAGCTTGAATCATATATGCTTGCTGAGGATGGTTTATAAGAGCTTCTATTATCTCAAACGGTGTTATCTTGTAGGGTTAAACGCCCATTTAAACAGGGGTGCCCAAGGTATTACTGATATAGGGTTGCTTGGGTTCTCTTTGGTGTAGTGGTACTTTTTGCTATTGCAAGAATAATTAATTGCATTTTTCTACTTACATTTTCGCATTTAATATCACTTTTCTAGCGGTTGATACAAATATTATTGCACAATTGTGTATTTTGGCCTCCTATATCAACCTAAGCCAGAACTATAATCAGCTGCATTTTGGCTAATTTAATCAATTTTCAAAGTTCTTAGCATTTCTTTGTAGAATCCCATTTTTATGCCATTGTTGTCCTGTTGATTGTCATTTTTATCGTAGGCGCTTCTGTTGCTCCATCAGGCTAATCTTAAACCAGTGGTTGTTTTTAAAAAATTAATGCCAAATTATCTGCATTTACTTGTATGTTAGACCTACTTTGCCCTAATTCTTTATTGCACTTTTCTCTTTCAAATATTTTATTTTGTACAAAATTCCTCAGGGATGTATCCCAATTTATTGCATATTTCTATTTTTAAGCAACATCAGCACCTGTTTCGCCCGCTCTGTTTATCTGTAGGCATAATCTCTACAAAATGGTAATTTTTGACTGAGAGGTTTAAATTAAAGTCTCGTTGGCTCTACTAGCTAAATCACCAAACTTAGTACAAATTACTTGCCCTGAGTGAAAGGCGCTTTAGCTATTTATTTACAGAGGAATGGCAAAGCCCCATTAACTTGAAAGTTTAAAATCAATACAAGAATGTTTTCGGCTCTACTCGTGCTACCCACTGTAAATTACTTTTTATGATGGCCGACAGAATTGGAGCAATGGGTCTTCAACAAGATTCATTTTGGCTTATTGTCTTAACATGCTTCACTAAGCTTTAGAGTTTAAGCACATGGTGCCATAAGCGTGAACAATAAGGCGATTAAGGCAGCAAGTCCACCAAAGAAGGTTGGATACTCCTACAGGCTCCACTTTTGGCGTGCTTTTAAGTAAGTAAGTAAGAATGGACGATCTGGAAATTAATTAGTGGGAACTAAAACTGAGAATTGAAGTTCAGGCTTCTTAACCATTTAAAGTTCAACCAGCAGTACTTTAATGAGGCTCTGTAGACTGCTAAGAACCATAATAAGCTCTTTTAACGAACTTTGATTATACTGAGTTAAAAGACATCGTATCCGCCTAAGTTAATGTGCACCTACAGTCAGTATTTAATGTTTACGTGTGCCATGGCAAGAATGAGCACAGTGATAAGAATGCGGTATTGTAGAATGCTTGATTAGCTCTTCTAAAGAGCATGGTATTCGAAAATTAAAAGACAGCATGCCTGATCATGGTAAGGTATGCATACTACCTGCAATGTTGGTGCTCCATTTTGTCACTTTGTTGTTTACCTCAAAATGGCCCTGCAATGCATAAGGTTTGGCTATGAGATTATTCTGTTGCTTTATCTACATTAAGAAAGAATGGCTTATTTCATTGCAGAGCTTATCTTCTTATGCTGGTGAGGCTGATTTCTTAATCTTTTCATGATAGAAGAAATTTACCAGCACTGGTGGAGCATCCAAAGGTCGCAAGAGATCATCTTCATTAACCACATAATCAAGTCCATACTCGCACGCAAGTTTTTGAAGAGACCTATCTAATTCAACCCAATAGGTACGATCACCCTTTGAATAAATCTGGTCGTATAAATCTTTTAGATTGGGATACTTCTCTTTTATTAAGTTGAGAATTACCTGCTTGTAATTGCCTCTAAGATTAAGGTTTTCCAGCCAAATAAATTGGCAATGCTCTTTAACCTCATCAATAATAGCAGGTACATCAGTAATGCCAGGAAAGATTGGGGAGATAAAACAAGCAGTTCTAATGCCTTGCTCATGCAATACCTTCATAGCATTAAGACGCTTTGCAATTGATGAAGCATTATCCATAGCACCACGAAAGTTCTCATCTAAAGTATTAATCGAAAACCCTACTCGTACATTAGCAAATGATTTAAGCAAATCTATGTCTCTTAGTACCAAGTCTGACTTGGTTAAGATAGTCAGACTTACGGGAACTCCTACCAACTCTTTAAGCAAGGTGTGAGTACGCTTATATTGGGCCTCTTGAGGGTTGTATGGATCCGTTACGGTGCCTATTACGAGTTCCTTATGGGCATACTTTTGCGCATTAATTTGAGGCCAAATCTTTACGTCAAGAAAACTTCCCCAAGGCTCATTGTGATTTGTAAATCGCTTCATGAAACAGGCATAGCAATATTTGCAGCCATGAGTACAGCCCACATAAGGATTTGCAGCATAATCACCTGCAGGAACATCGGTTTTATTAATGATGTTTTTGACATTGACGAGACGCACCAACGGAGATAATGTCTCGTTGCAACTATTGTTAGTCAGTACCATTGCTATCCAGCCTATTGTCGAGAAACCACCTAAACATTGATATATGAGTATATTATAGGCTTTACCTTAGCCTGTTATGATTAGACTGACTAATTATTTCCCTAAATATAAGCTGTAAATATAGCTAACAACTGACGAGGCACTGTTTCTTTGAGATTCCAGTAAAAATATTGTCGGATTAGGCCCTGAAAAGTCATTTAAGAGTCATTGGGATACTCCTCCTAAAGACTTATTTGACTAGCTAATCAGTCGCTAAACTACCATAGTTGCAGAACTAACCATCTTATAAGTTCTTATCGGACTAGCCAGTGAATACAAATATCCATTTTAGTTGAGCAACAATTTTCCTGTAGCTGCTCAAATACCTTGCTTAAAAGGTATTTCCTTACTTTACGATACGACATTAAATCTTAATTTTTGCCGTCATGACTTTTACATCATGAACTTTTGATTTGATTTATTTAGCTCAAAGGAGCATAAGGTGTAGTATGCTAAATTGTGATATTACGCCACGAAAAGAGCTAAGTTGTAATCATTTATGCTTTATTGTGGTATCTTTGTTAGCTATGAGATTAAAGAGACACTAATCTTAAAAAAATTGTTTCACTTTTAGGTGCACTATGACCTTATTTATGCCAAAAAATGGCCTGTGGGCCGAAATCTCCATGGGGGGGGGTAGCACGCTTTTCCTTTGCTGTCAATAGCAATAGTGCTACTAATTTTTCCTACCCTAATGCCATAAGCGCTTCTTTAAACGCCCGCTCCTCAATCAAACATCAGGAGGCGCTTCATGGATAAGCTTAAAATGCATAGCGAAGACGGTATTGCCCAAAATATCGATCGTATTGCTCAACTCTTTCCTAACTGTATTACCGAGATTAAGACCTCCGCTGGTGATATTGAGCGAGCTGTTGACTTTGACAAGTTAAAGGCAGAGCTATCTTGCCCTATAGCTGAAGGCAATACCCAGCGCTACCAATTCACTTGGCCAGACAAGTTAGAAGCCTCACGCCTTGCTAATACTCCTACAACCTCATGCTTGCGCCCTTGTAGAGACGAAAGTGTGGACTTTGACCATACCCAAAACCTCTACATCGAGGGTGATAACCTTGAAGTACTAAAAGTCCTTCGCCATACCTACTCAGGCAAGGTAAAAATGATCTACATTGACCCTCCTTATAATACTGGCAATGACTTTGTATACGAGGACGACTTTGCTTGCGATCAAGAGGAATTTCTAATACGCAGTGGTCAAAAAGATGAGGCTGGCAATCGATTAGTAGCTAATACAAAATCCAATGGTCGCTTCCATACTGATTGGCTAAATATGATGTACTCACGCCTTAAGCTTGCCCGTGAGCTTCTGAGCGACGATGGCGTGATTTTTATCTCTATTGATGATTATGAAGCAGATAACCTCCGCAAAGTTTGCTCTGAAATCTTTGGCGATCGCAATTTTATTGCGCAATTTGTTTGGCAAAGAGCATGCTCCCCCAAAAACGATGGTGACTCTGTTTCTGTGAGTCACGATTATGTCTTAATGTTTGTTAAAGACAAAACTAAATTTATACTTGGTCGTTTGCCTCGAACCAAAAAAGCAGATGAGCGATATCAAAATAAGGACAATGACCCACGTGGTAATTGGACATCAGGTGATTTATCTGTAAAAAGCTATACAGCATCCTGTGACTATCCAATTGTTACACCTTCTGGACGCATAGTGCACCCACCAAAAGGCAGCTGTTGGAGGGTGACTAAAGAAAGATTTGAAGAACTTGTTCAAGATAATCGAATATGGTTTGGTGCTAAAGGGAATAACAAACCTCGACTAAAGCGCTTTTTAAATGAGCTAAAAAATGAGGGCATGGTTCCAGAATCTTTGCTCTTAGATGACGATGTTGGTAATAGTCAGACAGGCTCTCGTGAACTTAGTAGCATTATGGGGCAAATTGTATTTGACGGCCCAAAGCCAACTACTCTCATACAAAGATTAATAACACTTGCTAACTTAAGTGATGACTCCATTGTCTTAGATTTCTTCTCAGGCAGCGCAACAACCGCCCATGCGCTTTTAAAAACAAATGCTGACTCCAATAAACATTGCAAATTTGTAATGGTACAAATTCCTGAAGATATTGATGAAGCTTCCCCGGCTGGACAAGCTAGCTACAAGAACATCTGCGAGGTTGGCAAAGAGCGCATTCGCAGAGCGGGCGCTGCTATCAAGGAAGAATTTGGTGAAAAGGCAGCAGATCTGGATATTGGCTTTAGAGTGCTTAAGCTTGATAGCTCCAATATGAAAGACACCTACTATGTTCCTGCCAAATTAACTATGGCCTCTTTAATTGACGACAACCTAAAGACAGATCGCACCTCTGAGGACTTGTTATTCCAAGCTATGCTGGAAACTGATGTTTTACTTTCTGAGAAAATTGAACGCCTTAATATTGGTGGCAAGGAAGTATTTAGTGTCAGTGATGGCTTTGTAATGGCCTGTTTTGACAACGAACTTGATATGGAAACTGTTAAGGAAATTGCCTCAAAGCAGCCATCGTATTTCATTACTCGCTACGAATCTTTTAATGGCGATGCATTGATTGACAACTTAGATCAGATCTTTGCTGCTTATAGCAGTCATACCATTATCAAAATTATTTAATCTTGAAACTTTTAAGCTGACTTTTCTTTGATCCGCAATTTCCAGTACAACTGAATATGCTCTCTTAATTAATACTGATTAGCTACCAAATAAGCTTTAGTGATCTTCAAGATTTTGACTTTGTTAAGTGGCTTAGTGAGTGTTTATTAAATTATTTCGGAATCTTTTGAAAGGTTGGCAAGTTGTTTTGCTAGGTTCACCTCTATTGGTTTATAGGTTGTTAAATACTGTTGGTTAGCTATTGTAAGTTTGTCTTAATTTGTAGCCTTGCTAAGCCATTTAGCTCTTATAAAAGAATAAGGACTGTTAGTCTGATCTCTTTACTCATTAGCACTTTGTCGCTACTCAGCATTGTATGTTGGTTTAAGTTTATTGCTTACAGCCAGTTGCCAAGTTTTCAAATTGTATAGACCATAAATGCCTGCTTGTGTTCTTGATTCTATGATTTGCTTTGTGTCTGCAATTCAATAGTTTGAGCTGAGAGCCTTGGTTTTAGTTAGCCAGTATGTGAACTTATGCACTTAATGGTGCTTTCTTATGGAATTTAAATTTAAGAAACAAGCCTATCAGACCGTGGCGGTCAATAATACGGCTGATGTCTTTTTGGGTCAGACAAACACCTCTGACTACCCGAGCAAGAATACTGGCCCAGTCTTTGATGCTAATGGCCAACAAGATCTCTTTGACCTTGCTATATGCGCTAATCATAAGGTTGATTTGGCTGGAAAAAGTGGCCCTTACAATGTAAGTGAACTCTTACTTGCCAATATTAATGCAGTACAGCAGAGAAGCAATATTATTTTGTCTTCTACATTAAGTTCAGGTAAAGAATATGGCTGCTGCGCTTTGGATATTGAAATGGAGACAGGCACAGGTAAAACCTATGTCTACATTAACACTATCTTTGAGCTTAATAAGCGCTATGGCTGGACAAAGTTTGTGGTTGTGGTACCAAGTATAGCCATTAGAGAAGGTGCTCTTAAAAGTTTTAAAATGCTAGAGCGCCATTTCTTTGATGAGTATGGTAAAAAAGCTCATTATTTTGTATACGACTCTAAACGTCTACCTGATTTAAAGCAATATGCCTATTCTCAAAATATTGAGGTCATGATTATTAATACCCAGGCCTTCAATAGTTTCGAAGAGAACGACGACAACTCTCTTGTTATCTACTCACAACGTGATGATTTTGGCTCTTACAGACCTATTGATGCTATTGCACACACAAGGCCAATTATTATTATTGATGAGCCACAAAAGGTAGCAGGTAAGTCTACGCTGAATGCTCTTAAAGAGTTTAATCCTTTGTTTACCCTAAACTATTCTGCAACTCATAAGACTCAGCATAATTGTATTTATGCTTTAGATGCCATTGATGCATTTGCTCATAAGCTAGTTAAACGTATTAGCGTTAAAGGCTTAGAATTGGTCGATCTTACTAGTTCAAATGGCTATTTGTATTTAGATGAAATTGTCATTTCTAAAGATGATCCTCAAGCTGTAATCGAACTTGAAGTTAAACGAGCCTCAGGCAAAATTGTTAGAACCAACAAGAAGCTTGATGTGAATGATAGCTTATATGAAGCCTCTTGCAAGCTAAGCCAGTATAAGGACTTGCGAATTACTGACATTAAGCCTGAAACTAACAGTGTAGTCTTATCTAATGGCACTGAGCTTATTAAAGGCCAGGTAATAGGTGATACTAGCAAAGACACAATGGAGCGCTTGCAAATACGTGAGACTATACGCTCTCATTTTGATAAAGAAGAGATCTTGTTCAATCATAATATTAAGACTTTGAGCCTCTTTTTTATTGATGAAGTAGCTAACTATCGTACTTATGACGATGATGGGGTGGCGCAGGGAGGAAAATTTGCTCAGTACTTTGAGCAAGAGTATCAATCTTTGCTCTTAGAGCGTCTTAGCAATATTGAAGAGCATTATCGCAACAGAGCACCTCAGGAGCTTAGTCATAATGCGTATTACCAGTACTTGCTTAAGACTAAGGATAATATTGCCTCCATTCATAATGGCTATTTTTCCATAGACAAAAACCGTCGTTTTAAGAATGGTACCAAAAATGATATTGCAGCTTATGACTTAATTTTACGAGATAAAGAGCGTCTGCTTAGTTTTGATGAACCTACCCGCTTTATATTTTCGCACTCTGCGTTACGTGAGGGATGGGACAATCCAAATGTCTTTCAGATTTGTACTTTGCGCCATACTAACTCTAAAATTAACATGCGCCAAGAAATTGGCCGAGGCATGCGACTGTGCGTTAATCAAAACGGCACTCGTATGGATGAGCAAGAGCTAGGACAGAGCGTACATGAGCTTAATACCCTCTCTGTAATTGCTAATGAAAGCTATGAGTCTTTTGTAGCTAACTTGCAAAAAGAGACCAAAGAAACGCTGCGCACCCGTCCTACCAAGGTTGATATCGATACTTTTGTTGATAAAACAGTAACTTTAGAGGACAAAAGTAATACTACTATCAACCATCAACAGGCAAACTCTATCTACAGCTATCTGTACGATAATGACTATATCAACGATGATGGCGTTGTGACCGACCTCTTTAAGCAGGATTTAGCCAACAACTCTCTTGCTGAAATGAGTAAGAAAATTGCTGCCTTTAAAGACTTTATGATTGAGGCAGCTAAAGCTACTTATGCAGAGGCAACGCAGTATGCCTCAATGTTGTCTAATGAAATGCGAGCAGCCAATAAGCCGCTTCACTTTACAGACAACTTTAGCAAGACTGAGTTCCAAACCTTATGGAAAAGCATCAACAATAAGTGTTTCTACACTGTTGACTATGATAGCCAAGAGCTGATTACTAAAGCTATCAAAGCGCTCAATGAGCAACTGTTGGTAGCTCAAATGAAAGTTCAAATCACCACTTCTACTCAAGTAAGTGGTACTGAGTTTGGTGAGCTTAAAACTACTCATGATAGTGATTTGGAGCTAGAACAAAGTTCTATTAAGTACGATCCTGTAGGTGAAATTGCTCAAGGAGCCAAACTCACACGTCGTACTGCTGCCGCAATCTTAAGAGGTCTAACTCAAGAGAAATTTGCGCTTTTTGCCAACAATCCTGAGAGCTTTATTGAGCAGACCACTAGGATTATTAGAGAGCAGAAAGCCAACATGATTGTAGAGCACATTACTTATGAGCCTCTAAGTGAAAAGTACAGTGCTAACATCTTTGTTGAAACCAAGCTCAAGGCTGACAAGCATTACGAGCCACGCAAGAAGCACATTACTAACGTTGTTGCCTCGGATAGCAAAATCGAGAACGACTTTGCCACTGAGCTAGAAGAGGCACAAGATGTCTGCGTCTATGCTAAATTGCCTCGTGGCTTTAAGATTCCAACCCCAGTGGGCGACTACTCTCCTGATTGGGCTGTGGTCTTTCATACTGGTCAAGTCAAGCACTTATACTTTGTTGCTGAAACTAAGGGAACTATGGAGAAAATGCAATTACGAGCCATTGAGAGTGCGAAAATTGAGTGCGCTCAAAAGCTCTATAACGTTCCATCCTCCAAGGTCAAGTATGCCCATGCCGTCACTTATAAAGACTTGCTTGATGCCGCTAAAGGCCAGATTGTAGGTTCTTAGCAGGCTTATTTGCCCTGGGGAGTATTGGCTTTATTGCTAACCCCTTGGGGCAAGTTTGCGGGTAGTTGTAATTATGGCTGCATCTGAGGCTGATGGTGAGGCTGTGGTTTTAGTCACAGTGCTTTAGTTTATCCTCAGCCTTGATTTGGAAATGGCTCTTGGTATTACTATTAGCAGTAATGTACATTGCGTATTGTCTTTAGCGTGATGCTATGAAGTGGCATTAATCCAAGCTCTGCTAAAGGGCACTAAGCTAAAGGGTATGTAGCTTTATCACCTAGCAAGTATGGATAACTGGTCTTACTACCCACATACATACATACCAGACCTAATGTCTTGGCAATTACTGCTTTACTAAGCGCAGCCATGCCTTGCTTTGCTTTGCTTTGCTTTGGCAACTGCGCTTTATTTTTCTTTGAAGAGAAGGCTCTCAGGTGCCCTGGTGAACCTTGGAAGCTTTTAGTTGGATAAAAGACAATTACACAAGTTTAGGTATGGTGGCAGTGATAGTGCTGATGGCTGTGGTTTTAGCATCAGTGCTTGCGCTTATCCTAAACCTTGCTTTGCTGTGCTGCTTTGCTTTGCGCTTAGCTGAGCTTAGCTTTGGGCATGGCTCTTGGTATTGCTTATGTTCCATAATGTACATTGCGTATGTTCTATAGCTTTATGGAATGAAGTGGCTTTAACTCTTGTTCTCTTAAAGGAAACTAAGCTAAAGAGCCTGAAAGTTTTAAACGCCCGCTCCTGATAAGACTGAATCTAAATTACTATGTAGCTGCTATCACCTCACCAAAGCTATAAGAACCTACCTTCCTACTTACCTACTTACCTTGAGACATGAATACTAACAAGCATGCATAGCATACTTGGAATGCTTTAACTTGCTCATCTGTCGTAGCTTTTGCTGCTATAAGCTATTTCCTTTGGGCGATACTTTTGGGCATATAAGGATAGTGCTTGAAAGTCCTGGCATGCCAATTTAGCGATAAATATTGTTATTAAACATTTTATTTGTAAAATTCAGATATGGATCATAAATATAATGCACTTCGCTTTAGTATAAGGCATTGTCAGATATAATTTACTCATTACAAGAGCATAGGAATATTTGCTATTGATAAGAGTGCAAGCTTCTTTCAAAGCTCTATGGCATCCTTGGTAATAATTGACAGGAGAAATAATTATGAGCGATTTAAACAACACTCAAACATCTGACAATGCAGTTAGGCCTTTACTTGAGAAAATAGCAGCCCGTGAAGCAGCTTTAGATATTCTCTCTGAGAAAGCATTAGAGCGAGCTGAGAGCAATGAATTTGCTTTTAAGCGCCTCTTAATTGAGTTTAAGGCAGCTGATTTAGTATCTGATGAAGACGACTTACGTAAAAACATTGAGCTTTATAAATCTCAAGGAATGGCTGAACCAGACCGCTTATGTTTCAGAAACAATTTAGCTGACTATGAAACTACTATGAGAGCCTTAGAGCATCATGAGCTTATTTAAGCTTAGCTCACAATGATTAAGGGCGGGCGCTATCACTTAAGCTTGGCATTGGGTAAAGAGCCTAAGGTCACCAATAAACAGACTTAACCTGTGATAGTGCCAACTCCTAAGTGGTTTAACAAAGCTCACCATTAGACTTAACAGCATCATGAGCAGCTGAGGCAAAAATCACAACCACAACCAAGTACTATCCCTTCCTCCTTGATAATGTTGAAAATGCCCAGCATTTGCCCGTCTTAACTTACAATGAAACGGGCAACATTATTGGTTGCACTGTTTCTTAAGATCTGATAATTCCTAAAACGCCCCCATCTTTAGTAAGGAATATGGCGTGGTGTAGCCTTGATTTTCTCCTTACAAGTTAATTGAGCGCTCTTTTGCCCTTTCCATAAACCACCGTATTAATGCAGGTTCTTTCCTTTTTCTAGTTTTTAGCTGATAAACTAACTTATAGCTATGCGTTTTGATACAAACGTAAAATGCTCTTTTCCTTTACTAATGTTAGAGTGCTTTCCCTCAATGAGGGAGTCAAATGCATGTTATTGCCTTTTTCTAATTTGTGGCCGATTAACCTACCTATACCGCTGCGTTTTGATACAAACATAAAGGTCTTTTCCTTTATTAATGTTAGAGCGCTTTTCCTCTATGAGGCAGTCATTAGTTCAGTTAAGCCAAACCAAACCAAACAATTCACAGTACGGCAAAGCACATCAAAGCAATGCACAGCAGTGCAGTGCAGCGCAGTGAAAAAGACTCATCATTAATAAAGGCTGTTGTGCAACGTTGCTGAGGGCTTAGGCTTAGTTAAGCACCCAAGTTCAATTGCAGCAGACCAACACTCAATTAGAGTGTTACCACCTAAATTATGGTAAAACCAAGTTCTTGCAAGTGCAGTTGCTGTTGGGTACTGAGCTCTAATTTAACATCAAGCAGACTAAGTTCTTTTTGGTTAATTATTTGTTTCCCTACCAACTGCTCCAAACAGTTATCAGGCAACTTATAGCCAAGCCATACGGCATGCTCATGCATACCTTTTAAAGAATGATGTAAGAGCGGTAGCATATCAAACGCAACATCGTGCTCTAACCATGGGTGATAATGCCACAACTGGTCGTCTTTACCAGTATTAGTGTCATTGATGGTCTTTGCCTCTGCCTCCGCCTCTGCCTCTGCCCACAACAAGAAGGTACTTTTCATGCGCTTAATTTCTTTGCCAGCCATCAATTTTTGTAAAGCTTGAGGCATATTAGCGATAAGCTCTGTGAGCTTGGAATTATCGGACTCATAATCATAAAGCTCACTATCACAACCATTAATCACACAGTCCTCTTTTGCAAAGATAATCATCATTGCTTGCTCAGAGCCATCAGAGTAGAAAAAAGCCTCTTTGCCTTTGCGCCAGTTAGTCTCATAGTGAAACTTTCTGATAAAGCTATACTGCTCTTCTACAAAGATTAGATCTAAAGCTGCTAATGATTTACAGATTAGTTTTAGATCAGCCATAGTCGGCAGGCTAAAAGTCTCTAACAAGCTCAAACTCCTCTAACAACTCGTCAATGTTTAGATAATTGCCAGGGGGCAAATCCCGCAAAATTAACCTAAGAGCCTCATAGATTTCATCTCGCTCTGTAGTCTCAATACCCTTAATGGCATTAAATACCATAGTGTATGTTCTTACTATCTCAAGGGCTTGCTCTTGGCAATCTGCCTCATCACTGTGTGCAAGCTTAATCAGCGCCGCTCTAGTCTTTTGGTAGCAACTTTTAGCCTTTTGTGTAGCACTTTTGCTAAGATGCTCTGCTCCATCCCAAGATCTAAAAGGATTGTCGACATTTTGTGCCAACCACTCAGCGCTGCGAGCTTTGGTGATTCTTAAACTAACTCCATTCTTAGCAGCCTCTTTCCAAAGCACTTTGGCAGCCTTGGCAGCCTCTTGTGGCAATGAGGCCATCCAAAACCAATTAAGTTTGGGCAAGGTTCGAGGACTAGGAATATCATGCTTACTAAAACCAAAAAGATCATAAGTAGAAAAACGCTCAAGCTTCTTAAATTCCCTTACCTGAGCAAAATTAGTTAGCAAGCCAGGTTTTCCCCATAGTCTTAGCTCTTGTAAATTCGCATGGGTGCTGACAATAGATGAAAGGTCAAAGTCTTTGATGTCTATGCCGTGAAGACTTTGTAAGTTGACCAGCTCCTGGTGCGGGCGATACTTCTCAATAAATTGGATGCTAAGCATACTGCCTTGATCATAAGCATGAATAAGACAGTTATCCTCTCCTTTGCTTTGGAACAGTAAAAACTCTACCCTTTCATCAAGATAAAGCTCTTTGAGCCCTGTCATATCTATAAGTAGTCTTCTTATCGCACACCCTCTTAAATCTAACGTGCTTTGACCGTGATTTAATAAGGTCAACTCATGAATAAAATGATTGCTTTGTAAAAACTCTATAAGATCATCATGCCAATGCTCTAAGTGCAAAGTAGATAAGCAAGGCAGCTTATTTAATTCGCAAGCAGAGCCAAAAGAAACAGTAGAATCAAAGATTGCATGAGAGCACTCTTTAACCTCATGCCCATTAATGCTGACAACTTTATCGCTATGCATGGCTCTTTTAAATGCCTGACGCTTAGCAAGCGGTATTTGTTGCCAGCAAAATTGATAGTAAACATCCTTGCCCTCATCCCAAAAGCCAAAAGTATTACAGCTCTCAGGCTCTATTAGGGGCGGCCTATTACCAACTAAAATATAATTATCAGGCACTTGAGGGCTTACCTTTAGCAAATGCAGCTCCCTTGGCCAGTACATAAAATCCTTATACAAAGGCTTGATGCTAGTAAGCGACTCTGGCTCTAAAGGCTTATCCCCTTGCCAATCTAAAGACAAAATTACAGCCATAGGCTCATCACTTTGCCCATCAGGAGGGGCAATATAAGCAACCATGCAAGCAGTATAGCGCCTTAGATTCTTATTAAAGACTGTGTAGACATCACCTTCTTTGGCAATCATTTTAGCTATCCCCTACCTAAACTCTTACTTATTTAGACTTGAGTTTACCATTCTCAAGCACTCCTTCTCCCCTCCTTTCCTTACGTTTTATGACAAAGCTCGCTACAGACTAATTTTCAAAACAAAAAATTCCCAAATGCGCTAATGACTAACTCTTACTAACCACTAAAACAAAAAACTGATACTCATGAAACGAAGCAGGTATACTACCCCTCACTTATACGTTCACTTGTCACTTCCATCAAATAATAGTCTTGGACTTACCCAAACTTGCTCCCAGAAGGCTCATTCACTAAGAGCTTAGCTATGCTTGCCATTGCGCTTGGAAACAAAGATTTGTAATTGCCCTCAAGCTTAGCTTATATCCACGATTAAGCACGGTATGGTGGTGTGTCATGGCATGCCATGGCTTCTCATGGTACTTAATGCTATGGCAAAAGATGACAAGGGGCGGCTCTTATAGCTGGATAGAGCATAGGCTATTTTGCTTTGCCATTATGCTTGTGATTGCGGCTAATATGAGGGTTGGGGCTGCGCTTTAGATGGCTTTAGGACTGAGAGGTTAGTCTTGATTGCCTTTGGGGACTTGGAAGCAAAGATATGTACTTACACCCAAGCTTAGCTTACATCTACGCTTAAGCACGGTACGGTGGCGTGGCTTGCCATGGCTTCTCATGGTACTTAATGCCATAGCAAAAGATGGCAAGGGGCTGCTCTTGGCTGCTGGATAGAGCCCTGGCTTTTTGCTTTGCCATTATGCTTGTGATTATGGCTAATATGAGGGTTTGAGCTGCGCTTTAGATGGCTTTAGGACTGAGAGGTTAGTCTTGATTGCCTTTGGGGACTTGGAACTTAGTTTTGTGCCTATAAGGTTGATAGTAATTGGACGATGGTAATTGCATTGCTATACTAATGGTTAATTGAAAACTAAGCTTATTGTTAGTAAAAGGTGGTATTTGATTTATGGTTGATAATTTACAGGGTAGAGATACGCCTAAGATTAAGGTTGCTTTTATCTGTGTCCACAACTCTTGTCGTAGCCAAATAGCAGAGGCTCTTGGAAAAAAGCTAGTAGGCGATGTCTTTGAGATTTTCAGTGCAGGCACTGAGTTAAAAGATCATATCAATCCTGATGCAGTGCGAGTAATGAAGCAAATGCACCATATTGATATGGAGCAAAGCCAGTTTAATAAGCTCTTATCTGACATACCTGAGCCTGATGTGGCTATTTTTATGGGCTGCAATGTCAGCTGTCCTACATATAGACCGACAATTTGATGCGTCAGATAAAAACAAATAATTAACGTTGTTTATAAAATATAATACAGAAGGATAAAATAGTGTAGTTTTATAGTCAGGACTTATAAGCTATTAAACACTTAT
>NZ_JALKIM010000047.1 GCF_023050945.1 Anaerobiospirillum sp. NML120448
TGTCTCAACGAACCTTTAATTTATCTGATGGAACCTTAGTTCAGAGGGATTGGTATTCTGCTTTTCTTCTCTATTGCTATGATAGCAGCACTAACTCCATTGATAAGGTTAAGTGTAAAAAAGAGTTGGTTCAATTAGAAACCTGGTGGGATCCAAAAAAATGTACGTATATAGATCCACAGGTATAATTTTATAAAAAAGTTAATTTAGTGTAGTTTTACACTTTTGTAATGTAGTAACTTTCACATTAGATAGATAAGTGGCCATTGAGCGTAACTTTAATCTAAGCTCAAATCTGAAAATGTCTTTTATGCCAAACTTGCTGTGTTTACACTCTTTAAACCCGTTGTTAAACCCTTCAATTGGTGAAGAGGTTAGCTTAGTACTAGCAAAGGTTACTAAGCTATCTAAGTGTTTATGCAGAAGTAGCATTATCTTAGTTAGTGGTGAGTTTTTCATACTCTTTTGAAAGGCACATTCATGACACTCACGATTTGTTATGTAGTCCATCCTTTCTTCAGGTGAAAGCTTAGTATAGTTGTATGCCTGATACAATCTATAGTTGTAATGATAGAGGATATCCATATCCTCCTCATAATGAACAAATGAACCTTGTGAGTTAACCTTAGCAAAAATAGATATTGATCCTTTAAGCTTAGCTGCTATCTCATCAGAGGTCATTGAACTATCAAAGCTGTCATAAACACCTTGTACGGCACAATATATATTTTTAATCTCATCAGAGTAGTTGAGAACTTCATTAAGTTTAGTTTTCTCTTTATCTTTAAGATTAATGCTTTTAGTGAAAAACAAGGTTTGTATCTCTTTTGAGAGCAAATGTTTAGAATGTTCTGAAGAAAGATGCTTTGCAACGATCTTAAGTGCATTAGAGCAATGCTCTGACATATTTTTAAAAACATGAAATTTATCATGAGTAATAGTAACATTTAAGCCAGACTCTTTAAATGCACGTGCAAAACAAGCATTCATATCACAGGTAACATATAACATCTCAGCCATCCTACCTCTCCCCAATGGCAGAACTGTTGGATAGCAGCCTTCCCGTTACCTTGTGCATAGAAAAGATTCTCCCCAGTATCAGCATCAACGAAGTGTGTTATGTAGTTTCTCCCCTCGATTGCCACCTCATCTATCATCACTCTTTCAATTTTTTTAGGCAATTTAAATGGGCAAAAAAATTTAGGATCAACTTCAGTACCAAGCACAGTAATTTTTTGATCATTTTCTAAAGCATGATTCATTACATCCAACCTATAGTCAGAACAATGATTATGTTTAGCATAAGAGTCTAATATACGTGTAACTTGATACTCATGTAGACCAACAAACGTTGCCAAACTCTTATCTGTTAACATGGGATCTTTATTAAAAAGTCGAACAACAAATTTAGCTAATGCCTGAGTGTAAGAACATTGACCATATGTCACACCGCTAGTAGAGTAACTACACTTATGACAATGTGGGCAAACAAATTTTCCTGTTAAGTAGTAAACAAAAGTAGGGTTAGGATTTGGTATATGTCTCACTAACTCTGCTGTTTTTTTATTGAGATGTAGTGATTTTGAACCACAATGAGGACACTTATCTGGCCTAAATTTAAGGTTCTTTGCCAAAAAGACAGTAACAATTTCACCATCAATCTCAACAAAAATTTTATTCTTAAAAACCAAATCAGGAATTTCTAAAACAGGTTCATCAAAGATTTTGGACGAATCAGAGCTTTCTTGAATGCTATTTAAGCGATTGATATGATTTGGCACATCTTGTAATATAGAGCTATCCATGTGGGGAAGTCCTTTTAGAATTAATTTAAATCCCCACATTATTACCCCATCTTTTAATCTCATGTCAATCATTTTTACACCAGTATCGCCAATCTCTGCTAAAATCCCCTGTATATCAAAGGTTAATATAGTGTAGTTTTCTGTTACAGCTTTAGATCTGAAAACTGAAACTAATACCTATAATTTTTTAGAATCCCACCTGGTTTCTAATTGAACCAAGAGTTTCCAAAACACTATAAAAAGTTTCTTAAGTATGTTGCTGCTCTTAAAAAGAAGAAAATTAAAATTGCTAATAGTGGCATAAAGGTGTAAGATTATACCTGTAAATTTTAAACAAATGAAAAGTTTGGCCTCGCTTTGAAAACTTCTTGTAACAAAGGAGATCTATCATAAAAGTGTTTTATTACACTGATAGGAGAGTCCAGCTTAAAAATAGGTTAGAAAGTGTACCCCAAAGTCGGTACCTTCTATTTTATAGAAAGGGCCAATTTATCATCTTCTTTTAGGAAGAGATATAAAATGATGTCGGGATACATGCCTCTGGCTTTGTGTTAAAAGTCTTAACTCGTTAAGATGTTTAATGCCTTGTCAGGAAAATAGGTTAACCTTGATACGCAGGAACCCCATGGGCTTGCCCATGGGAGTTGGTCAGTTGCAAGTTTCCTTATCTCTACTAGTCTCTGTGGTTTTAATAATGCCTGCGCTCAGGAACAAAAGCTTCCTTTAGAGGGCCACGTATTAGAACTCCTTTGGTCAATTTTTTTATAGCTCAAGAAAATTGTATTAAAGTGATAAAAATGCCATAGAATAGCCAGTTCTATGGCTTTTTTATTGACTAGATAGTTACTTATGGCTAACCAAAATTGCATGCTTTAACACATAGGCACATACAATCACTTGTCATAGAGGTATATTTTGTCTGAACTACCATTTAAAGATCATTATTCAGACAACATTTACTCTTCAGATAGATCATCGTCTACGGTAGCATTAACTTCGCATGTCTCCCCATATTTGGTAAGGGACAGCATTGATTTTGGTAGAGGAACGCCAAGACATTTCAGTATATGGGCATGCTTACCAACGATTGGTTTATACACAATTCCTTTAGCATACTCATCAACAATAATTCCATTAAGATTGTCAAGAACTGCCCTATTTGAGCGGAATGCATCAGCATATTTTCCTTTGCAATTAGCTCTAGCATCAGAAATATCGTGCCTCATAGCTGCTTTAAAAATGGAAGCAATATGCTGTAGGAAGATTTTACTCTGTATTCCTGCATCTGACTTAGCTTTAGTTGTATTACCATTGAGATGCTGCTTGTTGTCCTGAATTGAAGTCTCAACTTTAGGACGAGACTTGTATATTCTAAGGGCCTTAGCACTAGAGAGTGTTAGGTCATTAGTCATTAGCACCTGAAATCCCTCGTATTTTGTGCTTGCATCTATCGCAGTAGGTAGAAACTTTGGGGAAAGATTTGGTTTTCCCTCAACGTACTTTGATAAGTCGTAATTTGAGTACTTTTTGAGTAATTCCTCATCTTTTGGGGTAAGTTTTTTACCATTCTCAACTGCATCGCTAAGCTCGCATAGAGTGTCTTTCAACTTCTTTACAGCCGAAAAATGAATTTCGCTATCAAAGTAAACATGGTACCTGACTTCTGCTGTAGCCTTCTTACAAGCCCTCTTATCCTGTACAGGTGTCTCATCATACCTGTATGTTCTTGTAAAAGATGCGCAGCTTGTAGTGGAGCTCTTAAGTTCAGAGAAGGAGTCATTACCGTAAATATTTTGTGAAATAGCCTGATCAATAACCTCCTGTACAACAGTTCCTTCACCTTGCCTACAGTTAAACAAGAAAGTCTTACCATTGCGCAAAAGTGTACAGATATTTTCTTCAGAAGGATAACCTCTATCAGCTACGACACATAAATTAGCGATACTTACATCATAAGATGCAAATTTCTGTAAGACATTGCCTAAAGTAGAAACATCATTAGCACGACCATCGAACATATCATAGAAGATTGGAAGTCCATTCTTATCAGCATCACATACAAACTGTACGTTAATCTGATTCTTGAACGTGCTATCCTTGCTTCGACCACTTGATACATACATTCTGTCGCAATTCTTGTGCTCCAGTGGACTTCCATCAATGATAACAACAAGTCCATCTTTGATAATTCGCTCTGCGTTACCTTTGAAATACTCCTGAATAAAGTTCTTATGGAACCTATCTATGAATGCGACATCAATTTGATTGATGTATTTTAAGAAGGTTGTTCTGTTACCTGAAACTCCATCTGCTAAAACATGTTCAGAACAGAACTTAGGAAGTCCTTCATAAGTGTTTTCCCCAGAAATAAGCATGTTGTAGACTACAGTTTCAATGTAGTTTGCAAACTTAATGGCAGCACGAGGCTTTGTATTTTTAGACTCCTTAAATGTCTTTATAAGAGCCGCCCTAACGCCAGTTTTTAAGGATAAATGATCTAGATAAACGATAGAACCAGCTTTTTTAGTACATACGATTGTAGATACCCCTATAGGGCTATAATAACGTCAGCAAATTTAGATGGAATTTACAGATTTATTTGAGCCTTTCTTGTAAGATATTAACTCTTAAAGTTAAGGATCCAATAATGTCATTCTCTGAGTTAGAAAAACGCAAGATTTGCAGTGAAATCAAAAACAACCAACTCACTGTGGCTGAGGCGTCTGTTAAGTACAACTGCCCGAAGTCTACTTTGTATAGCTTGTTAAGCATTTATGACCGATCTGAGGACATGACTGCTAGCGCAAGTTACTACATCCCATCAACACTTGATGCCTTTCAAACTGCGCTATTAGTTGGTAAGGTTGAGGCCTATGGTTGGGATAGTGAGAAAGCTGCGCTTGAATGCCGTAAACTTAATGTCAAGTTAGCTGATTTGCGTAAGTTTAAGGATGCTGCTGCTCAAGAAGGTCTTGTTTGCGGTAATGAATATAACGCACTCAAGAAAGAATTTCGCAGTAGCAATAAAACCATTCAGAGCTTGAAGAAAGATCAGTCTCGATTAGAGAAAGCTCTTGCCGAAACATCTATTTGCCTTGTAGAACTAAAAAAGTTCAGACGTTTTTCACATCGATGGAAGACTAGTCAGCAGTGAAGAGCGTCGTAAATTGGTGGAGCTGATTAAGACATGTTCTAAAACATGCTCAAAGTCTTCCTCTTGTCCTGGCAAAACAAACATCAAGCGTGTTTGTGAAATCTTTGATTTCTGTGAAAGGAAATATTACAACTGGCTTAAAAACCCAGAAGACGGCCGCCTTTCATGCGAAAGACCGAAGCCAAAACGCGCTCTATCCGATGTGGAGAAAGATGCTATTGTTGCCAGATATAGCCAACCCGATGTGCGTGACTTATCGTTACGTGAAGCGCATTTGGCTTTAGTTGCAGGAGGAGAACATCCATGCTCCTTATCGACAGTTCAACGTATTTTTAGGGAGAGAGGATTAACTAGCAAACGAGGTAATGCTCATAAGTGTAAAGGCTCTGGAGCTAACTGTGCGGCTCCTCAGTATTTACTTGAGCACCCTTGCCAAGTAGTTTGTTGGGATATTACCTATCTTGATATTAAAGAGGGTAATCGCAAAGCATATTGCTTTACAGCTATTGATGCCTTTAGTCGCTACATCATAGCCTCTGAGGTTTATCAGGAGCAGACTGCATTAAATGCTGTCAATTTTATTACTTTAGTTGAAGAAAGAGTTAAAGCCCAAGGGGTTACCAACTCATTTATCTTACACTCTGATAACGGCTCACAAATGAGATCAAGGGAACTTGAAGAGCATTGTTTTAAGCAAGGAATCGCCTTATCTTTTAGTCGTCCAGCCAAGAGTGATGATAATGCAATTATTGAATCTACTTTCAGAACACTAAAGCATACTCTTGGTTTACGTAGGAGCTTTCCTAATTTTGGTGTATGCCGTCAGTTGGCCTGGTATGCTGTTGTTAGACATAACAGTAGACCTCATAGCTCGCTAAACGATGTGACTCCACAAGCTCGCTTTCATGGTAATGACCTCATTGAGCTAGCCCAGCGTGAGATTGTTCTCAAACAAGCACAGGAAAGACATCCTGAGCGCTTCGTAAATGGCATTAGGAACAACGCTCCTGTTGGCAAAAAGGTATTTAATCCACACGGAAGACCTCCTGCTGACAATGTTGTTCAATCTGCCTAAATGCTGGCCATATTCAGATATAGCCTATGGCTTACGCATGCCTATTTGCTGGTTATTGGGTAATTAGGCTGCTACTTCGTGCCCGCTTGGCTAATAAGCCCCAGTAAGTGTATTGTCGGATCTAGATCATCGGCAATCTCAGAGAGATTGCAGCTTGCCTGCAATCGAAATGAGATTCTGGGCGCTTGAAAAGCGGCCAAACCCTGAAAACTTGCTCATAGCAACCAATTTTAAGGGCTCAAAGAAATTTTCAAAATTTACTGATAAAAAGCTTGACCTACATCGGAACAGATCTCTATGATCTCATGCCTAAAAACATAGCAGATCAGGTCAACGTCATTCACGAGCATACTTCTTTTATGCTTATGTATAGTGTCGCCTCAGGTCAGGCTGATGCTTTAATTACTGAAAAGCCTTTGGCGCTTAATGCTATTAACAATTGGGCTAAGGACAAATTACAAATCATTCGTGATGTTAAAGATTCAGAACGTACAGTAGGCATGCTCTTTAAAAAGGGCACTTATGAGAGCCAAGTTTTGTATGAAACTTTTGAACAAATGCAAATGGACGGCACTATTAAAAACATTGTTCATAAATACCTGCCTAACTACGAATTTCCTAAGGATTTAATGCCTTGCAATATTAAGTTAGCCAAGCAGCAATCAGACATGATTGAGCCTCAAGATCTATAGTACTTTTCCAAGAGCTTTAAGGTAGCTATCATGTTTGATAGCTACCTTTTTCCTACTTATTTTCCCACCACAATACTGCTACATCAAAAACAACCGTAGTTTTGGCATCTATCTGGAACAACAAAAGCACTAATAGGGCTTAACTATTGACACTTAGTGCCGTTAAGCTGGTATTATCTCTTAGTTTTGACAAATTTAAGAAACTTAATTACCTTGCCTATTAAGGCTCATATCAAGGTTAAGTTTAACAACCAAGCCAAATCTTTATAGACACGATGAACTTTGTCCATTGTCCCTAATTGTTTGGCATACCGTTTTTTTTTTGCAATGAAGCAACATTAAGCCCTATCAATAGGCTTTTCTTTCAATTGCTTATTGTAAAGTTGTAGTTGCAGAGCTACTTTGATTTCATTGCTCTGGGAGTAGTATTAGTATGTTTTTACCTAAAGTAAGCAAGGCTTTTCTTGCTGCTTGTATTTTGTCTGCTAGCTTTTTATTTGCCTCAGGAGCTCAAGCTCAAAAATTACCTTTAGAAGGCTATCAGCTTGATGTTGGTCTTTCTCCTGCACCTCCTTTTGTAATTATTGAAGGCGAGTTCCAAAACGTATCAGGCATTGATGTTGATATTATTAGAGAGCTACAGCGTCGTACTGGCTTTGAAATTAAGCGCAACAGATTTCATATCATGGGCTTTGGTGATCTCTTAGATCTTGCTGAAAAAGGCTATATGGATATTAGTGCTGCTGCGATTTCTATTAGTGATGCTCGTGCTAAGATTTTTACCCAATCACCTACCACTTATAGATCTGAGCAGGTTTTAGTCGTTCCAAGCAATTCGAATATTGATAGTCCTCAAGATTTAATAGGCAAAACTCTAGCTGCTGAAGATGGCACAGAAGCTACTGATCTTGTAGCTCCAGAACTGGCTAAACAAATTAATATCTTACATGAAAGAACTTTGTTTATGTCTTTTTACAGCGTGATAAGAGGCAAGTCAGATGCCCTTATTACCGAGGCTCCAATGGCTGTAGGTTTTATGGACTCATGGGGTAAAGGCAAGCTCAAAGTAGCCTATCATGTAGCCCATAGTGAAAACGACTTTGGCATTATGTTTAAAAAAGACACCCCAGCATCCAAAGTTCTCTATAAAACCTTTAAAGAGATGCAGGCTGATGGCACCATCCAAAAAATCATTCACAAATACTTACCTGATTACAAGATGCCAGAAGACCTTAAACCACAAAACATCAAACTAGCAGCCGACTAACTTAGCTTGCTAATTACGCAAAAGACCATGTTGCTTGCTTTACTTTAGGCAACATGGTTTATTTTTGCCTGTCTACATCCCCATCTTTTGTACATGCCACTGCCCCTTTGTACAAGCTACTAGACCAGCACCTACCCCTACACCTCGCATGCACGATGCACATTCGCAAGCACCAGAGCAATTACCTGGGCCTGATCCTTTGCATCCTAGCTAAAAAGCATAGCTGATACTGCCAACTACTAATCTCACGCTCAAGTCCTTTATCATGCATTTTGCTAGTACTTTTTTAGCAAAACCATGGCTTTAGTTAAGACTGATACAATCAAATTATATTGATTATTTTCGATATAAATCTCATTTTGGGGGTTTTTAAATTCATATCTATGAGTATTAACACACATAGATATAACATTTTATGTACTAGATTAAGCTAAAAAAGCATTATATTTGTGCATATATGCTCCATTATTTAACATTGGCTCAACCTGATATATATCTTGTTTAAACTGCGATTTATTTTCACAATTGCACAACCATCATATTTATCTAGTTTTCAATATTTCAATCAATTAAACATAAAGAAATATGGCTTTACAACCATAATTTAATCTATATTATTTGCTTTTCTATTTTTTTAAATAGCTTTAAGCATGCAAAACAATAATCCTTTGTACTTAAGCATGCTCAATCTTTTCCTAAATGATATTGGAGCACAAAAATGCAACTATTGAGTATAAGCAGACTTTTGTTTGTCTTTGTGGCTTTTGCTGGTAATTTACTATTATCAAGTCTGGCTTTAGCTCAAGAAGCAAAAAACACGAATCAGCCCCTTTCAGGTTACGAGCTTGATATTGGGCTCAACCACTCTCCACCTTTTGTTTATATTAACGGTGCCTTTACTGACTTAAAGGGCATTGATGTCGAGATCATTAGAGAACTACAGCGTCGTACTGGTTTTAAGCTCAAACGAAATAGATTCCATATGATGGGCTTTGAAAACCTAATTAACTTAGCTGCTAAAGGAGAACTGGACTTAGCTGCTGGCGCAATTTCTATTACTGATGATAGAGCCAAGATCTTTACGCAATCTCCTGGACTATTCCAATCCACACAAGTGGTAGTTACCTCTACCAACTCTAATATTAGAAGCATCAATGATTTAGTAGGCAAAAAAGTAGCAGCCGAAGCAGGTACAAACTCAGAGGATATTCTTCCTGCCAACATTGCTAAAGACATTGATCTTCATCATGAAGTGACTACTTTTATGCTCTTTTACGCTGTTTTAAGAGGTCATGCCGACGCATTAGTAACTGAAGAGCCTATGGCTCAAGCCATTATTCAATCATGGGCTGACGATAAATTAAAAATTGCTTTTAAACTTGAAGGCTCACAAAGCAACTTTGGCTACACGATGAAAAAAGACAGTAAGGTCTCACATGTACTTTACGCTACCTTAGAACAAATGAAGGCTGATGGTACTGTAAATAAGATTATTGCCAAATACTTACCTGAATATAATCACTAGCAAAACAGAAACACAGTATTGCTCAACAATCGCATGAAATTACTGACCAATAAGAGTCTCTCTTTGTTGCTCCTTAAACGCAGAAAAGAAATAAGGGGCAACATATTTTTATCTAGCTTCGCTCCAATCTCCCCCTTCTTAGCTTAGCTTAGCTTAGCTTACCTAAACTCACCCTACCTATTGACCAATTATTGGCTTAGGCTTGGTAAGCTAAGCCATTCCAACCTGCCCAGCAATGACTTAAAAGCTTAGTTTACCTTGCTTAATGAACTCTTTATAAGTCTACCTTGATTATGCTCTTAGCCAGTTCAAGCGGTACTGATGACTAGGGGCTGACGGACACGTGGTTTGCTTTTGACTTGTTCTGTAAACGAGAAATCTAGATTAGAGAGCACTGTTAATCTTAGCTAAAGGCCGCTGTGAATGATGGTCACAACTTTAAAGATAAAAAAGTACTAGCAAATAAAAAAAGGTTAGTGCTGTGATGGGTACAAAATAATGGCACTACTGAGATCTTTTGATGAAAAACATTAAAAAACTGCAATTTTAGTCGGCTAGTATGTCTGTTTGAACTAGAAATTACTGTCTTTTTCTCTTTTTGCACCACAAATAAGCAAACAATAAACCCTATTTATATCTTATTTACACTGCAATAATTTTTCAAAATGGTGCATTCCCTTTATTTATCTAGTTTTTTATTATTTTGGGATCAATTTTATATAAACAGAGTGTAAAAAATTGCTTTACAACCATAAAAATGAGGGTATGATTACCATCGCTTTTTTTTAAGGCAATTCACCGTATTTTTGCCTCATTACTTTTTTAGCTGTAGCTCCCCGAACAGCACCAGTTAAACATACATATGGCAGTTTTATCGAATTTTTCAAAGGACAATTAATAATAACGGAGAGACAAGATATGATGTTTCAAAAACTCAGCACCAAAATGGCAGTAGTTGCAGCACTAGCTGCTAGCCTTTTTATGTTTTGTCCAGCTCAAGCTCAGGAGAACAAGAGTAGCTTACCACTACAAGGTCAAGAGCTTGATATCGGCCTAAACTATGCTCCTCCTTTCGTTGTTATTGATGGCGCTTTTGATAATGTTAAAGGCATTGATGTTGACATTATTAAAGAACTGCAACGTCGCACAGGATTTACTTTAAATCGTGGTCGATTCCAAATCATGAGCTTTGGCGAGTTAATGGATTTAGCAGGTAAGGGCGACCTCGATTTAATTGCAGGTGTAATGTCCCTTAACCCTGCTCGTGCTCAAAAATTTACTCAATCCCCTGGCTTATTCCGCTCTTATCAAGTAGTAGTTGTTCCTGCTAACTCTAATATCAAGACTCTTGACGACTTAGCTGGTAAGACCATCGCAGCTCAGGCTGGCACTAATTCATCAGACATTCTTCCAGCACACATTGCTAATAGCACTAAGCTACACCATGAAGTTACTACTTTCATGACCTTCTACTCTGTAATTAGTGGTAAGGCCCAAGCTTTAGTAACAGAAGAGCCAATGGCTCAGGCATTAATTGATAACTGGGCTAAAGGCAAATTAAAGATCCTATACCGCATTGATCAGTCTGTTAGCGATTTTGGCTACATGATGAAAAAGGATACTAAGATCTCTCAAGTTTTACATTATGAATTATTAAAAATGCGTGAGGACGGCACTATTGCTAATATCGTCCAGAAGTATCTCCCAAATTACGAGTTCCCATCTGAACTCTACTCAGAAGATATGCGCATTGCCGCTGCTAAGGCTGAGCAAAAAGCTAAAGCTTTAAGACAAGCAGCCAACCAAAACAATGTTGACAACAACCAGATTAACATGAGCAATGGCAACAATGAGCTCAAGCTCCCTAAAGAGAGCAATACTCCTGTAAATCAGCCAAATTTTGCTTAGTTTGAAAATTCTATAAACTCCAAACTATTATTAATCCCCTTAGAGCTCACCCTAGCTTGAGGGGATTTTATTTTTCTAGCCACTCATAGCCCCACACCATCCCAAAAGCTCCCTTAACCACCAACTGCAAATTTAAGGTTAAGATTAATGATAAGCTCCCAGCACCAACAATGCCCTACTATCACTAAGCCTTGACCATTCTAATAATCCCGTATACCAAGACTATCACCAGGCTCCATAATTGATTTTAGCAGCTTGCAACGCTTTAAATTGCGCCACTTTAAACCTAATACAACCTACATTTGCTGTACTTTAGCCTTCCCTAGCCGTGCCCATGCAGCACTATGCCCTGCCATGCATTGTCGTGCCATTGCCATATCGTGCCCTGCCATACCCTGCACTGCCATGCCTTTTCCTTATTGAGCTTCGCCCCGCCCTTGCCTTGCCTTGTTATGCAGCAGCCCTGACTTGCCTTACATTACTTTGCCTTATCTTTGCTGTAATTAAGCGTCAAGCCTTCACTAATATGAGCATACTGGCTTTTGCTTTTAAGTGCTTTGTGGCTTTCTTCGCTAAAAATGATAGGCACTGGCTATGGTCAATACAGCTCTTTTGCTACCCTTGCTTTTTAACTCCATTACATAAATGCAGACGCTGTACTTTGCTCAATAGATTTAGCCCTTCACTAAAATTTAATTGATTTTAATTAAAGTATCATTTGGTTAA
The DNA here is from genome assembly GCF_023050945.1 of Anaerobiospirillum sp. NML120448. Lineage (GTDB taxonomy): Bacteria > Pseudomonadota > Gammaproteobacteria > Enterobacterales > Succinivibrionaceae > Anaerobiospirillum. Next base: position 12,153 of record NZ_JALKIM010000047.1, read on the forward strand.
TACTCTGTATAGCTAAAGCAGCTTTATATTAAAGTTTTTATTAAGTGATGGTATTTAAGACATAGACAGCAACATTTAAACGTAAATCACTTTCTACTAAATATATCTCGATAGCCATCAAACCTAGTAACAACATTTTTATGCACTTTTTTGTAGCTGTCACGCACTATGAATGTGATATTTACCGTATTGATTACAAGATTTTAAGTATTTTAAAAAATTTATTAACCTTTTATTAAAAATAGTAGTATGATGCAAATCATAGATATACGGTTCAAATAAACTTAATCAAATTAAAACACTCAGAACCAACATTTTTGTAGTTGATCCTTGTAGTTGATTTTACTAGCTCTTAAGTTTAGTAATTTTGTGGCAACTCACTTTTAATTACGGTTTACCTAGATTGATATTAAAGTGTCTGTCAACAAACACGGAGGCAAAGCATGCAGCTTTTTAAAGCTCATAAGTTTTTATCAGGCGTTTTAGTATTATCCCTAGGTTTAGGCTTAATCTCATCCAATGCATATGCCGACTCACAAAATGCGCCTTTGCCATTAGAAGGCTACGAGTTAGATGTAGGAGTATCGCCTGCTCCTCCTTTTGTCATGATTGATAGTCACTTCCAAGATCTTGGTGGTATTGATGTAGATATCATTAGAGAACTACAGCGTCGTACTGGCTTTAAGCTTAAAAACAACAGATTCCATATTATGGGATTTGGCGACCTATTAGATTTAGCCGCTAAAGGTAAAATGGATATTAGTGGAGCTGGTATCTCTTTAAGCGCTAAAAGAGAAAAAATCTTTACCCAATCCCCTGCCACCTTTAGATCTCACGCTGTAGTAGTAGTACCTACAAGTTCTACAATTAAAGGACGCAGTGATCTCCCTGGTAAGACATTAGCTGCTGAAAATGGCACTGATGCTACCGACTTAGTATCAGAAGATATGGCTGCCCTGATTGATATTAAGCACGAAGCTACTACCTTTATGACTTTTTACAGTGTAGCTACTGGCCACTCAGATGCCTTGATTACAGAAGCCCCAATGGCACAAGAAGTGGTAGACGACTGGGCTCGTGGCAAGCTCAAGATTGCTTACCATATTCCAGATTCTGACAATGATATGGGCTTAATGTTTAAAAAAGACACTGCTGCCTCTAAAGTCTTATACGATACCTTTGTGCAAATGCGTGAAGATGGCACTATTCAAAAGATTGTCCACAATTATTTGCCAAATTATGAGTTTCCAGATGATCTGCTACCAACTAGCGTACGCTTAGCTAAGCAAAAGCAAGCTAAAGAACAAGGGGCCATGAAGCTAGCTCATACTGATTTAAATAGCCAAAATATTATTGATCCTGAAGGTGTGTCAAAAGTAGCAAATACTCAGATTAATTCGTATTAGCTCAAAGCCAGCAAAAGAGCTCTCTAGCAGCTAAAGAATAATCTTCTACTTGTAGCTGCTCACTAACCTATTCTCATATTATTTGCCTCAAGCCCTGTTAGCCAAGCTATCAGGGCTTTCTTATATGTGCTTTCAGGGTGATAAAGGACAAAGTAGTTTCCCAAAATTTTTAAAAAAGTTTGATCTCAATTAGGGACAATGTTCTTGCCCTGTACTTATAATCATCTAATAATTACTGATGGAGTTAATAGCACAGAAATTTGGCTTAAATATCAACAAATGGTATTTTTAGGTAGGATGCAATTACTTTTTTTTATAGATAAATAAGCTATTTTTTGTTAAGCTCTGTAATTATTAATGAATCAACAAAACTCCTACAAACTATCGTTTTATCGCTTAATTTTTACCTTATATTTTCTTTGAGATAATTAGACAGGTTTTCTAATGCTGAGCGCTTTGCTAGTTTTTGCCCTTATGTTTGGCTACGCTTTTTTCTCATTAATATGGCCCTGCCGTATTAATGTGATTTTTAAGAGCGTATGGACTATAGCGTTTGCTCTTTGCTCTATTAAAAGTCTTATCTATACTGATACTGGCAATTTAAGTGCCCCCTACTTAAGGCCCTATCAAGTACTATTTATCGAAACTTTATTTAACACAATCTTTTTAGCCGTTATCATGGCTATGATTAAAGATGTGCTCCTGCTGATTCTTTGGTGTTTGATAAAAGTTAAACTGTTAAATGCTTTTACTTTTAAACAATCGCTCATTAATATCTCTATTTCCCTCTCTGCTTTAGTATTATCCGTACTGGGAACTTTCTCCCAAGTTCAACCTCCAAAAGTTAACTATCAAGAAGTATATTTTGATACTCTTACTAATGACTTTGATGGCTATAAGATTGCTCAAATTAGCGATCTGCACATGGGCCCAGTATTGCGTCGCTATTATTTAAACGAAATTGTAGCTCAGATAAATAGCAACAAGCCCGATCTCATAGTTTTAACTGGCGACACCATTGATGCTCCTTTTGATATACGCCGTGATGATTTCGATCCTATGGCCATGCTTAATTCTAAAGACGGTGTCTTAGCTGTGACAGGCGAGCATGACTATTACAATGACTATAAACAATGGCACCAATTTTTTTCTCAAATGGGCATACGATATTTATGTAATGAAAGTGTAATTATTAAAAGAGGTATTGGTACCATAAAGATCACTGGTATTCCTGACTCTTATGGCGCGACAGTAAGCCTTGACGAGGCTCCTAATTTGTTGTTTGCTAACTTTAATATCATAGACTACGACTACAAAAAAGAGCATGTTAGCTTTGGTCAAACTCAATCAAATAGATTTATGAACAAAGGGCTATTTGATTACGACGTTATGATGCTCAACTTTAAAAAGGTACAGCGAGCTATCACTGAGGCTTGGAGTATGACCATCTACGAGAACAACCGTCGCAATACCATGAAATTTGCCCATGAAAGTAGTTTTGCTGATATTCAGATTTTATTAGCCCATAATCCCAACATTACCAAAAACCATGATTTAAATGCTGAATTAGTACTATCTGGTCATACTCATGGTGGCGTAATGTTTTTCCTCAAGCCTATTGTTGCCTACTTTAACAATGGCTTAGTAAGCGGACTTTATTCCTTAGACAATTTAAGGCAAATCTTTATTAGTAATGGTGCTGGTATTTGGTCAGCCTTTTCCTGTCGTATCTTCGTGCCTGCTCAGATTGACATTATTGTATTAAAAAAGGGAAAAGCACCTACAAAGAACATTATCCAAGCTTCAACCTCATCTCAACAAAATGCTTAACTTAGCCTATTTATTTTTAGGCCCACATCGTTTTTCTTACTAGCTAAAGGCTTCTTTAAGCCTGGTATTTCTCTAAGCCAGTACCAGCACCTACCACAAGCCCTACCCTCCATCCCAGCCCAATCCCTATGAAGCTCAATAGTAGCAAAATAATTACACAGCAAAAGCAGCAGAAGCTGAGGCGGCGATAAAGGCTGCTGCGGCGGTAGCGGCAATGCAACAACTGTCATGATGGAAGCATAAAATGACAAAGATATGGGGTGGTCTTAGTTAAATGCACTTGCAAAGATGTATAGAAGGGTTGTTTTCTGTTGCTTGCCATAAAGACATTTTTCCGTGGCTGAGGCTGGGACTATAGCTATAGCTATAGCTATAGCTTTGGCTATGGCCTTTGCCATGATAAAGGCCAATATAAAGGCCGTGCTGAGCTAAGCTCATGGCACGGCCTGATAATAGTTTGAAATTTTTATCAAAGCCAAGATGGGCTTTGATACTTAGCTTACTTGGCAGATCTTGTCCTGTTATGGCCTTATCTTTTCTTGTCTGTCCTGACCTTTCCTGGACTGCATTGGACTGGACTAGAATTGTTAATTAATTAATTACCTTGCTGGCAGCACTTTGGAGGTACTTGGTACTTAAGCTTATCCTCTGGGGTAATTTTGCGCATTACACGGCAAGGATTACCTACAGCAACTACGCCATCTGGAATATCACGTGTTACTACTGAGCCAGCTCCAATTACCACGTTTGAGCCAATAGTTACACCAGGTAAGATGGTCACATTTGCGCCCACCCAAACATCATTACCAATGGTAATAGGATAGGCATACTCAATACCAGTATTGCGCATTTGGGCATCAATTGGGTGGCCTGCTGTAGTTAAGGTAATGTTGTTAGCAAAGAAGACATTATTACCAATCTTAACCTTGGCACCATCTAAGATCACCAAGTTGTGGTTAGCAAAGAAATTATCGCCAACTTCAATGTTGTAGCCGTAATCGCAGTAGAAACTTGGCAGAATAAAAACATTTTTTCCTGCTTTGCCAATAATCTTGCTAAGGAGCTCTTTGCGGCGCTCATTATCATTCCAAGGAACTTGAGTGGAGAACTCAAAGCACAAGGCCTTAACATCAACACGCTCTTTAGCCATCTGAGGATCTTTGTCAGTAGCATCGTACAAATAGCCATGATCGCGTAATTCTTTATTAGTCATTGTTAAACTTCCAAATTCAAACACAGTTTAAGTAAAAATAGTAATTCAATGTGCACCAATTCTATTAGATCCTTGGATATAATCAATTTAAGAGGGCTATCAAGGATATAATTGGGCACTTATAGGTTAACTAAGCATTGTTTCACCAGCAATATTTAAATTAATGCTTAAAATGCTTTACATCACCGCTTAATATGCGCTATTTTTGTGATGTAGTTAAAATTTTGTTTGTAAGCTTGTGAACAGCTAATAGCCGTGCCTATTTATTAGCTGTCTATGAAATTTCTTTATCACAAGCCATATCTGTCATAACATTTTGAGGTCATCATGGCAAAAGAAGTAATCACCTCCGAGAACGCCCCTAAAGCAATTGGCCCTTATTCAAGTGCCATTAAGCTTGGTAATATGCTTTTTGTTTCTGGTCAGATTCCTGTAAATCCACAAACTGGAGAAATGCCACAGACCATTACTGAGCAAGCCCACCAAAGCCTCTCCAACTTAAAAGCTTTAGTTGAAGAGTCTGGCTTTACCTTAGCTAATGTAGTAAAGACAACTGTATTCTTAGCTGATATTGCTGACTTTGCTCAGGTAAACGAGGTTTATGCTACCTATTTTGCTCAGCCATACCCAACTCGTTCTTGCGTTGCAGTAAAAGACTTACCAAAAGGCGCTAAGCTAGAGATCGAGTGTATTTGCTACGCTGATTAATACTTAATCATAAGCTTTATAAGCTAAAAAAAGGCTAGGCACTATGCTTAGCCTTTTTTGTTTTACTTGATCTTGCTTGGTAGTTAGCTTAGGGTTATTCTTGGTTAAGAATAGAGCTGTTAACTATGGCTTGGCTCTTAATTAGTTTTTCATGTGTGTGTTTGATCTTATAGGAGTAATCATATGGTCAATTTTGATGAGGTCATTAACCGTGTTGATAGCGATAGCTTTAAGTGGGATGCCGCTAATCGAGCCTTAGGCTCCAATGACTACATACAAATGGGCTGTGCTGACATGGATTTTAAGGCTCCTGTTGAGATTATTGAGGAGCTAAAAAAAGCTGTTGAGTTTGGTATCTTTGGCTACGTTACTCAGTCTAAAACCTTTGAAGAAGGCATTATAAAATGGTACCAAGAGCGCCATGGGGTAGAGATTGCTAAACAGAGTATTGTTTACTCTCCTAAAGTAGTGATTGCAGCTAGCTTATGTGTTGAAGCTTTTAGCCGTCCTGGCGATAGCATTATTCTAAATAGCCCTTATTACCCTCCATTAGATGAGGTGTCCTTAGCTAATGGACGTAGAGTAATTGAACCACCTTTAGAGGAGCGTGAGGGCCGCTATGTCATGAATTTAGAGAAGCTTGAGACCATGATTGATAGCAAGACCAAAATCATGATCTTGGTATCTCCTCACAACCCAACTACTCGTATTTGGACTCAAGAAGAATTAGAGCAAATTGCTGATTTTTGCGTCAGACATAAGATTATTCTTTTTGTTGATGAAATTCACAGTGACTTTGTTAAGAGTGGCCATAAATTTATCTCTATGGCTGCAATTAAAGGCCCTATCCAAGATCTGCTAGTTTTGGCTAATGCACCTTCTAAGACCTTTAATGTAATGGGCTGCCAAATCTCCTATCTTATTATTCCTAATGCCAAGCTGCGTGCTGCTATGAGCACCGAGCTTGACCGCATTGCCGCTTATGATGCCAATACTTTTGGTAATGCTCTAATGAAAGTGGCCTATCAAAAATGCGCCTATTACATTGATGAGCTCAATAGCTATATTGATGGCAATGAAGAGTTTATGCGTACTCAATTTAAGAGAGTGCTACCTAAGGCCATTATTAAAGAGCGTGAGGGTACTTACTTATTATGGGTAGACTTTAATGAGCAATTTAGCTCTGAGGCACAAATGATGAGCTTCTTTAGAAAGGCCAAGATTAACTTCTTACCAGGCTCTCATTTTGGCCCTCATTTCCACAACTTTGCTCGTATTAATATTGGCTGCCCAAGAGCAACTCTGCAAGAGGTAATCAATCGTATCGAGCAAGCTCTCTAGCGCTACTAATCTTAGCTGTTAACTTTGCCTTTGCTAACAAGAGGAATTAACCTATGCGTAATCTTTACCTTAAAGCAGCATGTATGTTGGCACTCTGTGCTTTAGCTTCAACCACTGCCACTGCTGATGAGTTAAGAGTAGACACTTTTGGCAATGTCTATGATGGCAATAGTCCTTTTTCAATAGGCAAAGTTGATAGTAGTGGTGCCCAAGGTAAATTGCATACTGATATCTTTGGTAATGTGTATGTAGGAAATTCTCCTTTTAGTGTGGGCAAAGTAGAAGGCTCCTCCAGCAAAGGCACTATCAAACGTGATTCTTTTGGCAAATACTATGTAGGCGACAGCCCTTTTGACGTAGATGTCTCAAAAGTAATCAAATAGGCCTCAAGCTACCACTACAAAGCTGCTTTTAAGCGGCAAGCCCTACCAGTCATGCCCTGCCCTGCCAGGCTGTGCCTTGCCATGCTCAGGTATGACCTTACCCTACATAGCCTAATCTACTTCCTGTTCTCTGATAGGTTGGGAATGTTATGTAATGGGAAGTATGTTTGCGCTTAATGAGATTATAGGCACCGCTACTGCTATGGTATGTAGAAATATGATCTGTTGGCTGTTAACTACAAGCTGACGGTGGTTAGCGGCGGGCAGTGGGCTTTTGTATGCAATAGGAGAGCAGAGAGATGAGCTGGGAGATGCTATCTGCAAACTGCCCGCTGGAAGCTGACATTCATGTACTTTGCGTTTTGCGCTTTGCAAAGGCCATCCTTTTAAAAGGTCGGCCTGTTTAAATGGGAAGTTTTTCAAAGGGTTGGCCTTTTTAAAGGGCTGTAAATGGGTAAAAAAAGGCCAAGATATTGCTATCTTGGCCTTCTAATGGGATTTGTATGCATTTGGACTAGGAGCACCAGCAAATTACCTTATCGACTATGTGGTGGTGTGTGTGCCTGTGTCTAAAAGCAATTCACTAGTGCTCGAAGTATTTTGAGAGCAAAATGCTCTAAAACTTGTCTCAGCGTCTTAACGCTATGCCATAAAAAAGATAAACCTTGTCTCTAATTTAAAAAATTAGAATAGGACGACAGCTATCTAAGACTTAAAAAAAGCATGGCGCTGCTCCTTTTAAGCAACTAACAAGTAGCAAACCTTAGCTTGATTCAATTTGCTAGTTATAGTTGGGACGCTTTCGTCCTAGTAAAGAGATCACTGTAAGTAAATTGCACTTTACAGCAATATTAAGCGCCTAAAGTGACTCTATTGGCGTAAAGCCAATTTAAGCGCCTAAAAGTGCTACTTACCTCAGCAATCTTTTGTATCTAACAATCCAGCCTAAAACCAAGCGACCAGACTGCTAAATAACTAGTTAAGGCATTTAGCATTACGTACTTTTGCCTTAATCTTATCTTAGTAAGAATCCTTAACTAAGATATTAGGGAAAAGCATGCAAGACCTAATATTGATTACTAATTGATAAGCAAAATAGGCTTTAGTTTGCGTACCTTAGTAAATAATCACTTAATTAAAGGAATTTCTTTTCAGCTTGGCTAATGATCTCAACTAACTGATATGGATCAGAGCAAGAACGAATAGCAGCCTGATTTTGCTCATCATCAAGGATTAAGCCTAAACGGCCAATTACATTTAAGTGAGCATTACCGTCATTTACGCTAGCTAATAAGCAAACTAAATCACATGGCTTGCCATCAGGAGCGTTAAAGTCGATAGGAGTGCTGAGTTTTGCAATTACTAAAGTAGTGTTCTTAATGAGATCAGACTTAGCATGAGGAATGGCAATACCATCAGCAATACCAGTTGGGCCTAAAGCCTCACGAGCCATAACAGCATCCAAGAAGGCTTTCTCATCTTGTGGAGCTAAGTTGTCTACCTCTACTACTTTATTTACCATTTGAGCTAATAAGCTTTGCTTATCAGTAGCATCACACTCAACCATCATGGAACGTACGTGTAAAGCAGCGCGTACATAGCGAGTTGAAGACTTCTGAGCAAGAGCCTCATCACGGGATGATTGAAGAGCAGATAACATGTTCTTGTAGAAGTCGCCGTTTAACTTATAGTACTTGATGTAGAGAACTAACATCACTAATAAGACAACGGTAGAAGCTACGAACATTACTACACGTAAGCCAAAAATAGTGCTCTCAGTTTGAGGAACGTTTGGAACGTAACCAACTAAAGTTAAGGTTAAGCCAGATAAGAAGCCAGCAAAAGCAGAACCGAACTTAACGGTCATGGTTTGCATGGAGAATACGATAGACTCAGAACGAGTACCTAACTTGTACTCACCATAATCTACGGTATCAGCTAACATTACAGTAGTAGCAACTAAGGATAAAGCTACACCCATGGAGGCAACGCAGAAGGAAATACCAGCCATCCATACGTTAGCATCAGCGCCAGAGCCGCTTAAGAACATACCTAAGTAACCAGCTACCATTAATAAAGCAGCGGAAATATACACTACCTTACGGGAGCTAAATTGAACTAAGTATGGGAAAGAAATAAAGGCGATGAATTGGAATACAGCACCAGCAGCCATAAAGTAAGGATAAACATCCTCATTAATAATGACATACTTGAAGTAGTATAAAATTGCACCGTTAACTAAGTTCTGAGCAACCTGCTGGATTACGGTTAAGATAATGATAACTAAGAGCTGGTCGTTCTTAACTAAAAGCTGAACCATGCCCTTTACAGTGATCTTTTGACGTAATGGAGTTTGTACGTGCTCACGAATGTTACGTACACAAATGATTTCAGTTACGATAAAGGCAATATTGATCATTACCATGTAACGGAAGAAACCATCAGAGGCAGTGTCACCTTGACCTTCGCCCATCCAACCAATCATGGATAAACCAAAGATCACCACAAACTGACCACCGATCATAGCGCAGGTACGTGGAATTACTGACATAATGTCACGAACCTTAGAATCGGTAGAGAATGCAGGAATAAATGACCAGTATGGAATATCAATAATGGTATAGGTCATACCCCAAAGTATGTAGAAAATGGCACAGTATGCCATGGCCTGACCCATGGAGAAGTCAAAGAAGTGGATTGGGTTGGTGAACATTAACACAGCAACTACTGAGTTAACTAAAGTACCAATTAAGATCCATGGACGGAACTTGCCCCAACGAGACTTAGTATTATCAACAATCCATCCCATGAAAGGATCGTTAAAAGCGTCCCATAGACGAGCAATTAAGAAAATAACACCAACGAAAGCTGCACTTAAACCAACTACGTCAGTAAAGTACAACATAAGGTAACCAGCCATTGCCCAGTAAGATAAATCCTTACCTACGGCACCTAGACCAAAGGATACCTTCTCTTTTAATGTGACGGGACTTTCAGCCATATTAATCTCCAGATTCACACACAAAATCTTTAGCTCAACTTAAAATTTTTAACACAACAACAATAAATAAAAGAATAAGCGCATTGATTAACAACTAAATATTGCCAATCACATATTCTTATTTAAGCAAGCTAAAGCAACCTCGAACCTAAAATTTTTGCCAAAGCAAAACTATAAAACAGTACCTATCGTTAAATGGATACTTACAAGCAACTAGTAAACTAGTAGCTTGATCAAACTCTCTTAACCTTAAGCAAAAGAGCTTGAGCAAACCTTGTTTACTTTGAAAAAAACCAACCTAAAACAAAAATTAAAGATGCAGCAACCCTACCCGAAGCTATGGAGCTTAGGCATACTACTATTGTTCATTAATAATTAATCAAGGTACATACAGGGGCTCTGCTTTCCTAGGGCTAGACCTAAACCTCCAGCTAAAAGGCGCAGAGCTATTAATATATTGTTTAGCTTTGCCTTACTTTAAGCGCAATTGAGGATGAGGAATAGCTCAAAGTAAGAGTACAAAGCTATAGCTAATCTTAATCTCGATTGAGGAGTGGACTAAAATCAGCTAATCATCATGATTAAAGCAAATTTAAGGTTGTGTAAAAGAAATTTGCAAAAACGGCATGATGATACAATTTTATTTGCCTAGTTAAGAGGATATTACTAAGAACTAGGTAATATCCCCTTCTTTTTTACAAGGTATTAGCATCAAACTAATACCTTGCAGCCTGATAGGCAGCAGGCTTAAAACTTAGTGTTGAACTATAAATTAGTAAATACAGCACCATTAAAAGCATGAGTTTCAATAATGGTAGCTTTACGACCAGCTAAAGCTTCGTACTTAGCATCAATAGCGGCCTTTACTTGCTCAACCTTGGATGGGTCAACTACAGCTACTACGCTACCGCCAAAGCCGCCACCAGTCATACGAACAGCAGCATTCTCACCTATGGCTTCACGAATAATCTCAACTAAGCCATCAATCTCAGGAATAGTGATTTCAAAGTCATCACGCATAGAGCAGTGGGAGGCATACATTAAAGTAGCTAACTTAGCTAAGTCACCCTGCTCAAAGGCCTTTACAGCCTCTAAAACACGGTCATCCTCAGTAATTACGTGACGGGCACGACGATAGGTTACTTCGTCCATCTGACCCTTCTTAGCATCGAGCATATCCATAGTAGCGTCACGCAATGCCTTAACACCTAAAATCTTAGCTGCATTTTCACATTGCTCACGACGCTCATTGTACTCACCACCAACTAAAGCATGCTTTACATTGGAGTTAACAATTAAGATATCTAAATTGCTAGGAACGCTAATTTGCTCTAACTTTAATGAACGGCAATCAATCAATAAAGCATTGTCAGCCTTACCGCAGGCAACAATGGTTTGATCCATAATGCCGCACTTGCAACCATTTAAAGCTTCACAAGCCTGACCAGTTAAAGCAATCTCCTGGAGAGGAATGTCAAGGCCAAAAACTTGAGATACTAAGTTACCAAAAGTAACCTCTAATGAGGCTGAAGAGGACAAGCCTGAACCTAAAGGAATATCACCAGTAATAGCGATATCTAAGCCTTCTACCTTATGACCCTTTTGCATAATTAAAGAGGTCATAGCACGTAAGTAGTTGCTCCAAGTCTTAGACTCATGAGGCTCAAAAGTTGCGCTGCATACAAACTCGTCAGTATCATGATCGATATCGACAGCTAATAAACGCATCTTATCAGTGCCGTTCTTCTTGGCGGTCATAGCAGTGCCAAACTTAATAGCACAAGGAAGAACAAAACCATCGTTATAATCGGTGTGCTCACCAATTAAGTTCACACGACCAGGAGCATAGGATAAATAAGTTGGTTTGCAACCAAAATGCTTTTCAAACTCCTGAGCACTAATCAAACGAACATCGCTCATTACTTAATCCTCTGATACAAAGAAAATAGCTAAAGTTCATGACCACTATGTTTTGGTGGCTTATAGCAAAGTACCAACAAGAACAATATGACTTTAGCGTAGGTAAATTAGTTTAATTTTGCCTAGAAGATAGGCAATAAGCTAGTGCTCTTACTATGAAATTAGAGGGGGCTATCACTAATGTTACAAGCTTTTGTAACATCTCAACTAAAAAGCTAGATAACCTTGTCCTAAACTAACTAAAGATGCCTTTAAGTAAGCTTCACTATCTTAGCTTGATGCTAAAAAACAACGCACCCGCCCGTGCGTTGTGCGTATTATACGATAAATTATCAAAAATTCACGTTTTTTAGCCCAAAATTTTGCGGATTTTTAATGTAAAAGAAAACGATATTAAGCCCTTAAAAATGGGAATCTAGATAAGTTCAGGGCTTTGCCATGAAATCGTGTATCATTACCCATAAAAATTGCCTCAAAAAAAGTGATCGTACAAGTTAACCAAAAACTAACAAAACACTAAGAACGCCTATATTTAAGCCAGATGCGAGTTAAAACCTTACCTCCTACTCACCTAAATTAAGCACATAATTTTTCTTGTAACCTAACCCTAATTTACATGAAAAAACTGTCCCACCACCATCAAAACAACCTATTCAGCCCAAAAAGCCTTACGAACATTTTCCGAAATATATTTCGTTACATGTTCGTAACACAACATAACATAGCTGTAACATTCACAACTTCCCAAAGACAACTCCTCCTCTAACACCCAAAGAAAAACAATACTTGCTCGCCCCTACCAATCCCTCATCAGCTAAACCACGCTCTCTCAGCCCCCTACCAAGCCTTAGGTCTTACCTTACTATGAAAGCTACCTCCAAGCCCTAGCAAACCACGGCATGCCAAAGCCGAGCATACGCTCAGCTACACGCCACTAAGCACTCACCAAAAGCCAAAAGGCACAGCCCTGATACTTTAGGTGTATGCCATGGCCAGAACTGAGCTTAGCTAGTGGGCTTAGAATGACTAGCTATCTGAATATTAAAGTTAAGTTTTATTTGTTAAAGCTGTATTAACAGTGACTCTTAGGGGGAAGTGGTAAGTCAAAGATAACTGGCAGGATGATGAGCTTTTGTTTTCAAGCCAAGAAGTAGAATTACTAACTAGTAGTAGCAGCAGCAGCAACAGCAGCAGAAGCAGTGCTTTTGTAGGCTAGTGAAAGACTGCTGAGTTGTGAGGAGGAAAAAAGGCAGGTCAAGGACAAGTATTTACTTTCTCATACCTCCAGATAAACTGGTTGTCCTATTAGGTATGAGGACGTACTTATCCTTGAACCACCTTAGGGTTGTTGAGCGCTAACTTGCGCTAGCGCTGTTTCTTTGTTTGCTGATTGGTAGGATGTAAGAGTTAAAGTTCTCTTACCATCAAAAACGGTATGAAATAAATTGGATAGCCCTTATCTAACAACAAGGTTGGAGTTGGTTAAGTATTAATAAAGGCTAAAGAAAACTAACGAACTAACTATTTGCAAAAACTTTTGAATATAGGCTAATCAATTGGTAAGTAGCATAGTGAACTACAAAATGCCTTAATAGGCGAATAGTCAATTACTGGTTAACTGTCCTTATTCTACTCTTTTGTTTTGCTATTTTTTAACTTTTTTAGCATTTAATAGCCCTTTTTGCAGTCAAAAAGCTTTAATATTAGCTAAATTGTTACAAATAACAACGGCTTTTATATCGCATTTTAAACTCTGCGTTTATCTAAGAAAAAATTTTCCTTTTTATCTTACAAAACAGCTCTTTTCTCTCCCTATCCTTCTTTTTACTAACACTTTACTTACAAATGAATGTTAGTTTTACACTCTTTATTAGCCCAACCCATTGAAAACAGAAAAGCTCCCTTTTCTTAATTTTATGTTGCATTTTGTTTACTGCCACCACCATAGCAACTGCCCTTACTATCTTGTTAAAAGTGTCACTTAACTCTTAGTGCTTTTCCTGTAGTACAAAGCATTTAACGCCTTGCACTTGCCCTTGTGCTTGTGCTTGTGCTTGCACTTGTGCTTTATACTGACACTGACACTTAGCAAGCAGTGCTTCACAACTTATACTTAGTCTTAGTAGGTCTTGTCTTGGCTTTGCTGTAGCTTAACAGGATGATATACGCCAACTAATATTTTGCTTGATACTACTTAACTAAAATGAGCTCGCTTAGCCTTTGCTTTAGCTTTTGCTGAGCGAATCCTTAGCTGAGCAAGTATCTTTTGGGAAGGGTAAACAAGTGTTTTGCGCTGCTGCTCACTTACTCTATTGCACTGGCACAGTGTTATAGCGTTGCGCTACTGCACTGGTACAGCGCTGCGGTGATGCGCAACTGTTCACTAGCTCAAGTACACAGGCACAGTGTTACAGCGTTGCCTATTGTGCTGGCACAGTGCTGCTCCTGCGGTGATGCGCTGCTGTTCACTAGCTCAAGTACATGGGCATAGTGTTACAGCGTTGCCAATTGCGCTGGTACAGTGCTGCTGCGGTGATGTGATGCTGTTCACTAGCTCAAGTACACGGGCATAGTGTTACAGCGTTGCGCTATTGCGCTGGTACAGTGCTGCGGTGATGCGATGCTGGAGTGAGGTGATGCGCTGATGCGGGAGCGAGGTTTGAGGTGAGGAGGTTAGCTTTTAGTGGGATTGGTTTGGGTGGATGGAAAATGTGTGCTTTGAAAATGTCCTAATTGACAGCTCAACTAACAATAGAAGCATAACATTAAGCCTAAAAGAATTGGCTTTTAATGTTATGGTCTGCCCTCATATTATTAGCTAATCAAGAGCTAAATTAAGTGCATAAAATAAGTCAAAGCACACCACTAACAACTAACAATGTTCCTAATATGATTGCTGCCAAAGACATTATCACTGGGGATAAGGCATAGTATGCGCAGCAACCACAATTAGATAAAGATGAAATCTTTACCTCACCTTACGGGCGGCATACTATGTATTGATGGCTTAGCAGTCTTACCAACTACTAATGACCCGTAAAGGTCTCCGTATTTGACCAAAAGCAGGAACAAGCCTTTAGCACTATGGAGAAAAGTAAAACGCAACTTGGGGAGATGGTTTTTAGCATTTTTTTATAAAACCCCACGCATAGGCCATTCTGAGTAAGGACGGTAACATACAGGGAACAAAAGCTCCCACCACGGTTTACCCAAAGCTTTTAATAT
>NZ_JALKIM010000048.1 GCF_023050945.1 Anaerobiospirillum sp. NML120448
TAAGTATCTTTATAGATTTATGGACATTATTCTTATTCAGAGTTTGAAAGGATATAGCGGTTCCGTTAAGACAGCGCATGCATAATGTTTTGTAAAAATTATTACTTGCATCAAAATAGATCGTTGACTTATTTTGGTGCAAAATAGTGTGATTAAAAAAATCCCACAAGATTTTCAATTGATCCCAAACGATTGTTGTAAAAAAGTTTGGATATTTTTAGCAATATTAGAAAAATTATTTGCTATTTAACAAGATAGATATACGTCAATATTTGGACGGATCTAGTACAACTTATTGAGCTATGGAGTAGATCTTAATCAGAAATTATTATTTATTAAAACTTGTATGTAAGTATCAATTAAAACCCGAAAGCTAAGCTAAAAATTAAGTCAAAGCTCTTACTGATAAAATAGAGCAAATTGTATGTAAAATATAAGTAAATAGAGCAATCATAGCTATAAAAATGGCTTATTTGCAAAACCGTGACTTTTGTCACAAAAATAATGTTACGGAGAGAAATAGTAACAAATCCCTTAAATATCGTTCCAAACAAACGTATACTAAAAATACTGGTCAGTATAGTGTAATTTATGGCTAATTTAGTATCTTATTAGAGCAAAATTGGATCTTTATAATAAGCACCATAAGCATGTGAGACGCTAAGGCGGTTTCCTAGCATAAGCAAATAGGGCACCTTGGTGCACCGCCTTAGCCTTTTAATCTTACATAGCTGTTGTTAGTATGTTTTGTAAATGTAACCTACTAAAACACATGCTTTGATAATCAAATAAATTCATAGCAACAAAGAATCAAAGCTATCAAAAGCTAATATATATATAAATCCCAAGACTACAAGCGCAAGGCTTCTAGTCTTTTTTGCATTTTGGGCACTAGAAAAATTCTTTATTGCAAAAGCTTTCCTTTCACCTTATTTTAGTCCCCATATTATACTTATCAGTTAAACTAATATAGTAAGCGCACATTGGTGCTTCTCTTATATTATTTGTTCTTAGCTTGTACAAAGGAGTCGGCATGCAATTTAGCTCATTAGTAAATGGTGGTATTACCAAGATGTTGCCTTATCGTATGGGCAAGCCTATTGAGTTATTACAACAAGAGCTAGGAGCTAAGAATCTATTGCGTCTTAACTCAGGTGAAAGTCCTTATGGAGTCAGTCGTAAAGTAAGCAAAATCATGGCTGATTATGTCGATAAAGTACCTTTCTATCCTGATGCTAGTGGCTATATTTTTAAGCAAACTCTCAAAGAGCGTAAGGGCTACGCTATTAATCATATAACGGTAGGCGCTGATTATCACGAATTAATCAGTTTAATGGCTCGTGCTTTTTTAAATGATAAGGTTAATGTAGTGGTGCCAAGCTTGAACTCATTAATCTTAGAGCGAGCTGTAAATTTGAGTGGTGCTACCTTGGTCTCTAGCGGTATTGATGATAACTGGTGCCCTAATATAGAAGCGCTATTAGGGGCGGTAAATGAAAATACTCGCATGATTATGCTGTCTAATCCTAGTAATCCCTTAGGCGCTTTTTTAGTTTATGCCGATATTGAGATGATTCTATCTCGTATCCCAAGTGACATTATTCTAGTAGTGGACGAATCTTTAATTGATTATTTGGGCTATGGTTATAAAGATTTGTATGGCTTATTAAACACCTACCAAAATCTGGTATTGATACGCTCTTTTTCCTATGCCTATGGTTTAGCAGGGCTTAGGATTGGCTATATGTTATCTGGTGAGGAAATCTGTAGCATTATTAATGTACTAAGGGATCCTTATAACGTTAGTCAGTTAGCTTTAGATTGTGCCAGTGAAGCTTTGACAGATATGGTTTTTATCAACTATGTAGTAGAAAGAACCAATACTGAGCGAGGCCGTTACAATGAATTTTGCTCCTATTATTCTCTGCCTATTTTGGAGTCAAAAACCTCTAGTGTGACTATTGATTTTGGCGAGCATGCTTTAAATGTTTATAATGCGCTGCTAAGCCAAGGCATTTTTACTCGCCCGCTCAACTATATGGGATTACCTTCATTAATCAATATCACTTTAGGCCACCCTAGAGAAAATGATTTTCTACTCCGCCGCCTAGAAAAAATTCTCTTAGCCCTTCAGCCTCAAGACCAACCAGATCACAATGAGCCCAGCTAAACCAAGCTAAGCCAAGCTTAGCTTGGCTAGCTCTAGCGCCACCGCTTTCCATAGTCATAGTTAAGAGCATGCCTTTAAAAGTTTAAGCTATAGCATTTTGCTAAAAAGATACGGATAAATCGTCATTATTGCTAATGCTCTACAATGGCTCATATCATGCTCTTTTTAGCCTCTCATTTGACTAACAAAACTAAAATTACTAGGCTAGGGAATAATATTGTCCCTTAGCTTAATGGCGTTTATAGGAGTTAGTGTTTTGGAAACTTTGACCTTGGAAAAAATCGACCATATTAGTGGCTCTGTAAAACTTATTGGCTCAAAGAGTTTAACTAATCGAGCTTTACTCTTAAGTGCACTTAGTGAAGGTCGAACCAAACTTACTAACATCTTGCGCTCTGATGATTCTAAAGTCATGATTCAAGCCTTAAAGCAGTTAGGCGTTAAGGTTGAGGAAAATGACCAAGATCCTACCGAAGTTATTATTAATGGTTTAGGTGGCGTATTTAATACTCAAGAGCAGGGTACTATTGAGCTGTTCTTAGGTAATGCAGGAACAGCAATGCGTCCTTTAGCCGCAGCTTTAGCTTTATCTAATGGTACCTACAAGCTTACAGGCGAAGAACGCATGTATGAGCGTCCTATTGGTATCTTAGTAGATGCTTTACGCAAATTAGGGGCAAAGATTGAGTACTTAGGTAATGAAGGCTATCCACCTTTATTAATTACTGGTCGTAAGGCTTTAGAAAACAACAATACCAATCAAGCTGCCACTTATGAGTTAGAGGTAGCAGGTAATACCTCATCTCAATTTATTTCAGCTCTTTTAATGGTGGGTAGCTTATTAGATAAACCTATGAACTTAAAGGTTAAAGGTGAACTCATCTCTAAGCCATATGTAAACCTCACCTGTGAGTTATTAAAGCGCTTTGGTATTCAAGTGGCTAATAATGACTATGCAAGCTTTACTATTAACCCTCAAGCCCTAATTAGTCCTAACCATTATTTAGTTGAGGGCGATGCCTCAGGAGCAACTTACTTCTTAGCAGCGGCTGCTATTAGAGGTTCAGTAAAAGTTTATGGCGTAGGTAAAGACTCTATTCAAGGTGATACCAAATTTATTGAAGTGTTAGCTCAGATGGGCGCTAACATTGAGATAGGGGATGATTATTTAGCTGTAAGTCAGGCTCAAGAACTGAAGGGCATTGATATTGATATGAACGATATGCCTGATGCAGCTATGACCTTAGTGCCTATGGCTCTCTTTACTAAAGAACCAATTATCATTCGTAATATTGAAAGCTGGCGTGTAAAAGAGACTGATCGCATTGCTGCTTTAGCTACAGAAATGAGAAAGCTAGGCTGCCAAGTAGAAGAGGGGCAGGACTATATTAAGGTGCAAGCTACAGGTGATAATTACCAAAAGATTAAAGAGCAAGGCACTTTAATTGATTTTGACACCTACAACGATCATAGAATGGCCATGTCTATGTCTCTAGCTGCCTTAGATCGTAGCATTATCATTAATGATCCTATGTGCTGCAAAAAGACATTCCCAGACTACTTCGAGCGCCTTGCTTTAGTAAGCGTCCGTTAGCTGCCAACTAAGCTTGCTGCAAACCAGCAAGCCTGTAAACCAGCAAACCAGCTAGAGCTCTAGCTGGTTTGCAAAAATACCACTCCATCATCTCCACTATCACTCTACTTTCCTTATGGCTCTGACAAACTATCAAGCCAACCAAAACTAACTCTAACAGCTATAGATCTCTTAATATAGATTGCTATAGCTTGCCTGCTATAGCTTGCCAACCTGTCAGTCCTCCAAATGGTTTGCCTACTCATAAGCTTGTAAGCATTAAAGATTGATTACTTGCTCGTTTGCCCGCCAGCTCTCCCGTTTTGCCGCCCGCACCTTTCGCTAGTTCGCCTAATAGCATTACAACTACAACAAGCAAGCTTTTGGGTATTGCTGTCTATTAGCATAGGCTGTAATTAGAAGAGCAAGTTCTATAATTTCCTATCAGGCTATTAACCTTAGCAAGCAAAGCCCTGCAAAATATTGCTATTTTTAGAATCATACGGTTAACAAATTAGTGCAGAAAACTAAAAAACAAACCCTTATTGCCTTGAAATGGTGCATAAAAACCATGTCTAACAAGCATTAAGTCTCCATTTTTGCTATTATGTCTGCGTTTTGCTTTAAAGTGCATTGCTTTAATTTTACTTTAGAGCATATGGGGGCTAATGAGCCTCAATCTAGCCACAATCTTTAGCTAACTATATAGCCATGTCTTTTTCCTTGTAATATTACATGAGCTCGTTTATTGGCTTAGTTTTATAGAGTGCATGATTGCTTGCTACATAGTAGAAGCTCACTACGTTAAAAATTGTGTTGGTATTTTGAGATTTTCCATTAGCTTGGGTCTACAGCGATATGAGGTGAGCTTAGCTCGTAACACGTATTCATGTTTAGTACCACAACCACTTTCATTGTTTATATTCTATGCATGCTTATTATTGGCATTGCAGCTGCCCGCATGACTAACTCTTTAAATGATTATGTATTGGGTGGTAGAAGTTTAGGTCGTTTTGTAACTGCATTATCAGCAGGTGCCTCTGACATGTCAGGATGGCTCCTTATGGGCTTGCCTGGTGCTTTATTCTTACATGGTCTAGGAGAGGCCTGGATTGCAATTGGTTTGACCATTGGATCTTGGTGTAACTGGAAGTTTGTGGCTGCTCGTTTACGCTCCTTTACTGCCAATGCCTCAGATGCTTTGACCTTACCTGATTATTTATCTGCTCGTTTTAATGACAAATTACGTATTTGTTCCATTATCGCAGCCTTTATTATCTTGATCTTCTTTGTAGTTTATTGCGCCTCAGGCATGGTGTCAGGCGCTCGTTTATTCGAGCAAACCTTTGGTCTTGATTACCACAATGCTCTACTCATTGGTGCAGTATCTACTATTTTCTACGTATTTATCGGTGGTTTCTTGGCTGTAAGCTGGACTGATACTGTTCAAGCTAGCTTAATGATTTTTGCCTTGTTATTAACCCCAGTCGTAATGATTTTAGATTGCGGTGGTTTAGAGGCAGCTAATGCTCTAATTGCTCAAAAAGATGAGAGTTTAGATGACTTCTTCCAAGGTATGACCGTTATTGGCTTCCTATCTTTAGTAGGTTGGGGCTTAGGTTATGTAGGTCAGCCACACATCTTAGTACGCTTCATGGCCGCAGGCTCTGTTCGTGGTATGGGGGATGCTCGCCGTATCTCCATTACCTGGATGGCCTTATGCTTAGTTGGTGCTGTATTGATTGGCTACTATGGTGTAGCTTTCTCTATGAGACACCCTGAGGTTTCAATTAAGAATCCAGAGCAAATCTTTATTATTGTAACTCAAGTATTATTTACTCCATGGGTTGCAGGTATCTTATTGTCAGCTATTTTAGCTGCCATTATGTCTACCTTATCTTGCCAGTTATTAGTAGCCTCCACTACCTTAACTGCTGACTTCTATCGTCGCTGGTTACGTCCTAACGCTTCTCAAAGAGAGTTAGTTTGGTGTGGCCGTTTCATGTTGTTAATCGTGGCTATTATTGCCTATATGATTGCTCTTGATCCTAATAGCGGTGTGCTTAAGTTAGTAGCTTATGCTTGGGCAGGCTTCGGTGCTGCTTTTGGCCCTTGCGTCTTAATCTCAGTATTCTGGTCTCGTATGACTCTCCCAGGCGCTATTGCAGGTATGGCTGTAGGTGCTATTACTGTAATTATTTGGGAAATTGGCAGCTTCTTAGGTCTTTACTCTATTGTTCCTGGCTTTATTCTTTCATCTATTGCTATCTTTGTAGTATCTAAGCTTACCTATAAAGAGAACAATGGTTGTGAACAGTTATTCAACGAGTTAGAGAAAAAGTTCTGGATTGAGGTTAAAGAAAAATAATTACCACCTAAAGGCTTAAAAAATACCCAAAAAGGCAAGGTCACTCACCTTGCCTTTTTTCTTGCTTAAAACACAAGCGCACCGCACCAACCATCAAACTCCCCCACTCCTCAGCCTTTCAAAAATGTTGGCCAATCCTATTAGCGCAGGTGGTGTTTCTTTATGAATTAATTGCGCACTAACAACATTACCAATGTTGCTAAAGCTCATAAGAAAGAGCTTTATTAGAGAAAACAATGTTATATGGTGACAAGTGTTTCTTAGATTTAGCTCTTCTGGTAATGCTCACTAATGTTGTATGTGCAATAAGAACCAATGCTATGTTGTTTAGAGTGCCTTGAATTAAGGTAGGGCGGGCGAACCATGACTGAATAGGATGCATTCATTAGTTGACGGAGGTTTAGGCGTACAACTGGCTAATGGCAATCATTATATGAAGTTTTATCTTATATGCAGTTTTAAGGTAAAAACCGTGAGGACATGAGGTGGTGCTGCAAAAAAACAACATATAACTTAATCCAAGGATAGGGCTAGACTGCGGAAATAGGCATAAAGGAATGTGCCTTTAGCGCAGGTGGTGTTTCTTTATGAATTAATTGCGCACTAACAACATTACCAATGTAGCTAAACCTCATAAGAAAGAGCTTCATTAGATAAAACAATGTTAGGTGATGACAAATGTTTCTTAGATTTACCCCTTCTGCGAATGCTCACTAATGTCGTAGGCACTGCAAGCAATGGCTAATGTATGTATAGCTCCTTTAGTTAAGGTAGGGCGGGCGAACCATGACTGAATAGGGGCGCTCATTATTGGAAGGATAGGAATGAGTACAACTGGCTAATGGCAATTATTATATGCAGTTTAATCTTATATGCAGTTTTAAGGCAAAACCATGAGGGCATGGGGAGGTTGCGTCAAAAAACAACATATAACTTAATCCAATGATAGGGGCAGACTGTGGAAATAGGCATAGAGGAATGGGCCTTTAGCGCAGGTGGTGTTTCTTTATGAATTAATTGCGCACTAACAACATTACCAATGTAGCTAAAGCTCATAAGAAAGAGCTTCATTAGAGAAAACAATGTTAGGTGGTGACAAATGTTTCTTAGATTTACTCCTTCTGCGAATACTCACTAATGTCGTAGGTGCAATAAGAGCCAAAGCTATGGCGTTTAGAGTGCCTTAAATGAAGGCAGAGGATGGCACTTAGCTTAACAACACCTTAGAGGCTACATCCATTAATATTTATGGGATTAGGAGTGCAACTGGCTAATGGCAATCATTATATGCAGTTTAATCTTATATGCAGTTTTAAGGCAAAAACCGTGATGACATGGGGTGTTGCTGCAAAAAAACAACATATAACTTAATCAAAGGATAGGGCTAGACTGAGGAAATAGCAGTATAGGATTGGTCCTGTGGCTTAGGTGGTGTTTCTTTATGAATTAATTGCGCACTAACAACATTACCAATGTAGCTAAAGCTCATAAGAAAGAGCTTCATTAGATAAAACAATGTTAGGTGGAGAAAAGTGTTTCTTAGATTTACTCATTCTGCGAATGCTCACTAATGTTGTTAGCGCAACAAGCAGTGGCTACTGTATGCATAGCACCTTTAGTTATGGCAGGGCGAGCGAACCATGACTGAATAGGATGGCATTCATTAGTTGGTTGAGGCTTAGGAGTACAACTAGCTAATGGCAATTATTATATGCAGTTTTATCTTATATGCAGTTTTGAGCTAAAACCATGAGGATATGGGGAGGTTGCTGCAAAAAACAACATATAACTTAATCCAAGGAGAGCCAGACTGAGGAAATAACAGTATACGAATGTGACTGTAGCTTAGGTGGTGTTTCTTTATGAATTAGTTGCGCACTAACAACATTACCAATGTAGCTAAAGCTCATAAGAAAGAGCTTCATTAGAGAAAACAATGTTAGGTGGTGACAAATGTTTCTTAGATTTACTCCTTCTGCGAATACTCACTAATGTCGTAGGTGCAATAAGAGCCAAAGCTATGGCGTTTAGAGTGCCTTAAATGAAGGCAGAGGATGGCACTTAGCTTAACAACACCTTAGAGGCTACATCCATTAATATTTATGGGATTAGGAGTGCAACTGGCTAATGGCAATCATTATATGCAGTTTAATCTTATATGCAGTTTTAAGGCAAAAACCGTGATGACATGGGGTGTTGCTGCAAAAAAACAACATATAACTTAATCAAAGGATAGGGCTAGACTGAGGAAATAGCAGTATAGGATTGGTCCTGTGGCTTAGGTGGTGTTTCTTTATGAATTAATTGCGCACTAACAACATTACCAATGTAGCTAAACCTCATAAGAAAGAGCTTTATTAGAGAAAACAATGTTATGTGGTGAAAAGTATTTCTTAGATTTACTCATTCTGCGAATGCTCACTAATGTTGTTAGCGCAACAAGCAGTGGCTATTGTATGCATAGCACCTTTAGTTAAGGCAGGGCGGGCGAACTATGACTGAATAAGGGGCATTCATTAATTGCCTGTGGATTAGGAGTACAACTAGCTAATGGTATTCTTATATTCAGTTTTAAGCTAAAAGGGTGATGGGATAAGGGATTGTCAGGAAAGTGACATAAAATAAAATGAAAAAAGGCGGACATAAGCCCGCCTCTAAATATAAAGAGAGAGATATTGTTATTCTTATTGACCTAACAAGCTTAAAGCGATGGTAGGACGCTGGTTAGCTTGTGCAAGCACTGATTGAGATGCCTGCTGGATAATATTGTTCTGGGTAAGGGCAGCAGTTTCAGATGCAAAATCGGTATCACGAATACGGCTACGTGCATCAGCTTCGTTTTCTGAAATATTAGCCTGATTACGGATGGTACTTTCCATACGATTTTGGATAGCACCCAGCTCGGAGCGCTTAGAATCAACCTTTTGGATAAAAGCATCAATATTAGCTAAAGTTTTTGTAGCAGTATCTGCTGTAGAAACCTGCCAGACATATTGTTCTGTTTGACTATCAACTTTCTTTTTGGTTATGCCTTTATCATTGGCTAAAGCTGCATTAAAAACTTGTGAATAAAGTCCAGACAAGGTAAATGAACGAGACCAAGCAAGTGCTAAGGTATCACCAGCATTAGCGCCTACCTGGAAAATTAACTTGCCTTGGCCTTGACCACCTGGAATTAAACTTTTTCCACCAGTATTAGTTTTATTAGCACCATCAAGCACTGTTGCGCCAGCAAAAGTGGTTTGCTTAGCAATACGGGTAATTTCAGCAGAGAGCTTATCAACCTCTTGCTGAAGCGCAGCACGATCCTCGGAGGTATTGGTGCCGTTTGCAGCTTGTACGGCTAAAGTACGGATACGCTGGAGCATGTTGGTAGTTTCGTCTAAGGCACCTTCAATGGTCTGGGCAAGGGCGATACCATCGTTGGTATTGCGATTTCCCTGGTTAAGTCCATTGATTTGGGAGGTAAGACGATCGGCAATCTGTAAGCCTGCAGCGTCATCTTTTGCAGAGTTAATACGAAGGCCAGATGCCAGTCTCTGGTAGCTAACATTTAGGCTGTTGGTAGCGTTGGTTAGCTTTCTTTGGGCATTAATTGAGCTTACATTAGTGTTAACGTAAAGTGCCATAAATCATCTCTCTTTTTCACATGCTAAGTAGTAATAAAACCTGATATTAACTTTATAAAAAATACAAAACTTTTGACGTTTTGTAGATACTTAGTAGTTATGCAAGTATTGTGCTTATTTTTCTTGATTTTAAACAAAAAAGGCGGACATAAGCCCGCCTCTAAATAAAAAGAGAGATATTGTTATTCTATTAACCGCCTAGCAAGCTTAAAGCGATGGTTGGACGCTGATTAGCTTGGGCTAAAACTGATTGAGAAGCCTGCTGGATGATGTTGTTTTGGGTAAGAGCAGCAGTCTCAGAGGCAAAATCGGTATCACGAATACGGCTACGAGCATCGGCTTCGTTTTCTGAAATATTAGCCTGATTACGGATGGTACTTTCCATACGATTTTGGATAGCACCCAGCTCGGAGCGCTTAGAGTCAACACCCTGAATAAATGCATCAATATTGGCTAGAGTTGCAGTGGCAAGATCAACTGTAGAAACTGACCAAAGATTTACTTTAGTACCTTTGTCATCAACTCCAGTTACAAATCCAACTGTAGCCTTTAACTCAATTGACATATATTCTGCAATGCCAGAAATGTTAAAAGAATTAGTCCAGCTTAAGGCAAGGGTATCACCTGCGTTGGCACCCACTTGGAAAGTAACTTTTCCATCAGCTGGAATAAGGCCTGCACCAGCGCCATCAAGAATTGTTTGGCCAGCAAAAGTGGTTTGAGCAGCGATACGAGTAATTTCCTTGGATAAGGAGGCAACTTCTTGTTGGAGAGCCTTACGATCCTCGGCGGTGTTGGTGCCGTTGGCTGATTGTACAGCTAAGGTACGAATACGCTGGAGCATGTTAGTGGTTTCGTCTAAGGCACCTTCCATGGTTTGGGCTAAGGCGATACCGTCG
Source organism: Anaerobiospirillum sp. NML120448 (assembly GCF_023050945.1). Taxonomy (GTDB): domain Bacteria; phylum Pseudomonadota; class Gammaproteobacteria; order Enterobacterales; family Succinivibrionaceae; genus Anaerobiospirillum. The sequence continues at coordinate 10,640 of NZ_JALKIM010000048.1, forward strand.
TTAGTGTTGCGGTTGCCTTGGTTAAGTCCGTTGATTTGGGAAGTTAAGCGGTCTGCGATTTGTAAGCCTGCTGCGTCGTCTTTTGCAGAGTTAATTCTAAGACCAGAAGCGAGACGTTGATAGCTAACATTCAAGTTATTAGTAGCATTGGTCAGCTTTCTTTGCGCATTAATTGAGCTTACATTAGTGTTAACGTAAAGTGCCATAAGCAATATCTCTTTTCATCTGATCTTTTTAATTAAATCAGACTTTTGACTTTATATAAAAACAACTACAAATTGCCATAATTTGGAGCTATCTAAGCTTAAATGGCAATCTTAATTCCTGTATTTAGACATTTAACAAGTAGTTTGAATAGTTTTAACCTTATGAATGATTAGATTCTTAACTTTATATACTACTTTTTAGATATTTTGACATGTCTATATTTTTACAGCTTGCATATTATGGGCCTATTTTTATATGGGTTTGATTCTTATTGGGATTTTATGATCGAGGAAAGATAGAGAAAAATTATTGACCTTATCATTTAAAATTGTGGTAAATTGCGATAAATATGCTAAATCTTTAAACAAAAGCTGTAACTAGACTTGATACGGTTGTGATGGTAAAATAGCTATTTTGTATGCCAAATAGTCGACTAATTCATCAAGGATGATAGCCTTACATCCTGCTTAGCGATTAGTATTAGCAAAAGTTGTTGTATTCATAATTAATTACTGGTCTATAGTCCTTGTTATTAAAAATCCGCTGTAGTTTTGTATTGCCATGTTGCTCGTTTGATTTGCCAAAATGGCAAAAGTAATCCCAAAGACATTGATTAAAAGATTTTAGAGTTGTCTTAATCAAACAATATTAAGTTGTAAGTTGTAAGTTGGAACGTGAATAATGAGAGCCATTCTCTACTTTATTTCGCTATCAATAGTTATAGGAACATTGATCTTGGGCGTGTCCCAGCTTAATGTCATTTTGCCTTATTGGTCTTGGACTGATTATCGTCTTATTGAAGGTGCAGGTGTAACAGCAATCAGTACTATCATATTAATGCTCTCGGCTTTAGCTGCTCGTTATTATGTTCGTAATGAGCTGATTAAGATTGTATTGCTATGTGGCATTTTAATTGGCTTTTATCTCGTTATTGTTTTAAATATTGTTAATAATGTCTTTAACATTTGGGGATTGTTTGTAGGTCTATTCATAGCATCATTGATTATTATCAAGACTATGGAGAAAACCCATAGAAAGATTGCCTCTTTAGCTGATGGCTTAAGTATTGAGCATACCCATGATGAAGTAGACATTAATACTTATTTAGAGCGGGTCGCTAAATTTAAAATACCTAAGAAGAGCTCTTTATTAGGCGTAGAGTGCTTTGGCTATACTATTAAAGTTCAGGACTACTTAAAGCTTGTTCCTGCATTGCATCGCTATTTAAACAATAGTGAGCTTGGTACTTTAAATGAGTTGAGTGAGCTTAAGTCTGAGGCTATGCAGCGTGATCTTAAGGATCCTTTTAACAATGATTATGTCCAACTCTTAAACTATATTTTATTATCCAAAAACTTCTTATGGGAGTTTGAAAGTAAGTGGCTGCAACTCAAAAGCCGAAGCGAAATTTTAAAGAATACTCCAAGAGTACATAAGAAATTCTCTTTGTTCAAAAAGGGTGAATTAAAACAACCTCTAAGCGGTATTAGCAAAAATCCTAACCAAACAGAAAACAAAGATGATAGTGCCAGTGCTAAGGCTAGCTTTTTTGATACTAAAGAAATCATATCCAAGGTTGTTAAGACTGATTACCAATCTGATTATCAAGTAGCTAATAGTCAATCTTTGGATAGTAAAGACCATAGCTATGGCACAGTAGATCATGCTTTGCTCTCTTTATACATTGATAATGATGATGCAAAAGATAAAAATGGAGAGTATGAGACCAAAGCTGAAGATTTACTAAATTTCAGCCTTAAAAAGGGTCAAGATCAAGATCTCAATCCAACACCAAACTTATTAGAAGGCTCAACAGCTACCCATCAGGGTAATATTGTTACTGCTTGTAATGAGCCTATTTCCAATGAGCATGGGGCGCAGTTCCATGAGGTGCACATCAAGGCCACTGATGAGCAGGTAAATTTTCATGAGCAGCAGGCTAAGCTTCTACAACAAGAAATAGGTATTAGACCGAGCTTAGTAGGTGAACTGTATTTAGGTGACGATAGTATTAAGCTAGATCAAAACTTTGATTTTGATAAATCATTTGAGTTGTATTTTCGCCGCTATTATCGTGACATGAGCTTGCGTATTTTTGCATTCTTCCAATTTATCAACCATACCAGCAAAACCAAAGCTATTTCTGCTCACAAAATTAGAGGTAACAATAGAGGCTTTACCAGTCGTGAGGTGGCCGCAAGTAACTTAGCTGTTAATGGCTCTTTATACTTAAGTGGTACGCCTGTAAGTGTAGACTCACTAAAGCCACTACTATTTTTAGTTTTTATGTCAGGCAGCACTTATCTGTTTATGAATAATCTGAGCTTAGCTGCTTTTATTTCTTACAATGGCGGTTATACCTCTGCTTCAAGCATTTTAGAGGGTATGCACTGGTGGGCTATAGCTCTTACTATGTTGCTAGCATGTAATAGTCTGATTGCTTTATTGGAGTGTTTTAAAAAGACAGTTTTACGTTTATCAGCTGACATTGCTCGTGCTGTTCAAATTATCAAACTAGTAGTTCTATCAATTACTTTGCTTATTAGTGCTGGTATTTTATGGCCAGGACAGCTCATTAATACAATAGAGATGATTCACGCTGATTTAGATCAAATCAAGAACAATGAGCTTTCAACTACCTCAGGATATATTAACAATAGATTGTTTAATGAGCGCATCTCAAAAGGTGTATTACCTAAGATCTATGATGTGTTAGCTATCCCTGTAATTGGCCCAAGAACAGGCAACAAATGGGTTAAGTTGTATTTACCTGTAGATCACGGATTAGTTATTAGCCCTTATGAGCGTCTACAAGTAGCTAATAGTTTTTCTAACGATAAGAGATTGCACACTAAGAATGTGCCTCGCTGGTCATTTAAGCATACCAGCAACTTTAAGCTGATTGTGCAAGCCAATAAGGTTGACTCAACCTTTATTAAAAAGGCATCAATTAAAAACCAAAAGAGCAACAATAAGGCTGTTGTCAACAATAGAGGTAGAGCCACAAGCCCAATCTTTTAGCAGTTAAGCCTAAATAGCAAGAGCATCCTTAGTGACTATGCACTAGGGATTGAGCAGAGGATTGATAGGTAATTAATCATAATGGATAAGAGGGACTGATGCTCAATATGCTCCATATGAGCTATGAGCTATGAGCTGTGAGCGCCATATTTGCCTTGTGTGCCTATGATTGCTCTTGGCGCTTGCTGCTGATAAGGGCGATGGTGCGGGCGCTTTAGATTACTCGGGGCTATAATGTAGCGCTAGCTTAAGCTTTTGAATTTTTAGGCTAGGTATTTGCCGTTAGTTTTGCTAAGCTTATAAAGAAGTTTATATAATCCAAGTGGTAGTCTTGCTTGAGATTTAGTTGGGTTGTGGTGATCTATATTTAAGGTTAGTCTCGAACGTGGCGATGAATCAAAGTCCTTTTGACCATAATTTTACGCAGTCTTATTTGCTTAAGGCAGGAGTGCGTTTTGATTTTAATGTGGTCGATACGGTATGTAATCGCAAATTGGGCTTTGGTTTTTATGTAGTCTTAATTTTAGCCCTCTTAGTTTTTGGCCTCCCTCCTGGCATGCCTGGCAATCCTGTAGCGGCAAATAATGAAGCTTTAGATAGCACTATAGTAATTGGCTCAGCAACACGATTGTTACTAATGAGTATTTTGGTGTTATTGGTAAGTTACGCCATTTATAGCCTGCTGCGATATAGTTATTACTTAAGATTAAGAGCCAAACTGCGAACTGATCAAGCTCCCATAGCAGTAGAGGCCTATGCGGTAGTTTGTTTAGATTTAAAGGTAAAATTCTCTGACTATTTGTGGTGGTTGCTCAGTAGGGCCGTAGGTAAAGGTGACAACTACTTTTGTAAGTATGCTGTTATTTACAAGGAAATTGGCACTGAAAATCCACGCTTTTTCTTAACCGCTGCCGTCAGCTCTCGTAAATTGTGCTTTATTCCAGAGCATATAGGCCGTGTCTTTATTCACAGAAAGAAAAAGCATCTTTATACAGTAGATGATAGATCTGCCTACCAAACTGTGTCTAAAAAACGTATGGCTATTAAAACAGTGATGGTACCAAGTTCAGCCTCAATGAGCTCACAAAGCGGTAAGTTTGATCAAAAAAATAGCATTAAAGACTAAAATCAAGGTTTCCCGCTAGTACGGTACGGCTAGTGCTGTACTGATAGCATGGTACGGTTAGTGGGGCTAGTGGTTTTGCTGTGGCCATAGCCATAGCTTCTTAGCTATGGCTGGAGGGCGGCTTATATTAGGTTAGGTATTTGAGGTGCTTGGGTCGGCTTTAATTAAATATTCCTCTTCACCAGCATCAAAGACACGGGTGTTAATTGGCAAGTCACGTAGGCTTGGGTGAGAGATGCCTGTTAATATTTGGAAAATACGCCTCATTTCAACATTGGCAAAGCCATAGCGATAACGCCAAGATAAAGAATGCTCACGATCTGCGTAAGTAACCTTGTTGATAGAGAAAATGCCTTGCTGTACTAATAGTGGGCCAAATTCTTTGCCTTCTGGGTTAATGCTTACTTCCTCTAGTAAGAGCTGATCTTGGCCATCTTTTTCGATGAGCCATGATAAATCTGGTTTTTCTTTAGCCAAGGCTGCCTGTAAGAAGGTGTAGTTATTGTCGGCATTATAGGCGTAAAGCTCACCATCATTATCTAAAGCTCGGGTCACTGAATAAGGACACAAAACTTTATTCTGCTTATCAGAGAAGACATAGCCGCCATAACATTTCTCAAGGCAGTCTAAATACTCAGCTACAGTAATACCTTGCTGAGGCGCAATACGAGCTAAATCCTCACCATAAGTTTGTTTAATCTCATCAATACTAAATCCAGTTAAGGCAGCACTAATGTCATTAAAAGAAAGGTCAATGACGTGAGGTAAGCCCTCTGAAATATTGCTCGATAAGCTAAATTTAATGTGGCCTGTTAATAGACAAAACTTAACTCTATCTCCAGCTTGTCTAAAAGCATTGAGCATTTCAAAATATAAAGATAAGCAGTTTTGTCGCTCTTGGTCATTTTCCAAACGACTCATAAGCATAATAGGGACATCATAGTTATCAAACAGCACTACTAGTTGTTTTTGCTCACGATCGGTAATTTCTTTAATGAGCTGTAGCATTTGCATGCGTAAATCTTTACCAGTATCGGTCTTAATTTTTACGTGATGTTCCCAAATAAGACTTTGTAAAGCATCGTAAAGTACTTTTACTATTTCATTGTAAGTAGTGGCTTTTACTTTAGAGAAGCTAAAGTGCAAGACGCAATAATGTCCCAAATTATCGATATTAAGGCCATTAGCGCTTTTAATATCAATATTATCTAACAGCACCTCATCACGGCTATAAATAGCCTCAATAGCTTCATTAGCTAAAGATAGACCAAAACCACGAGGTCGGATTAACATAAAAAAGTTCTGACGAGGTGGGCGAGGGCTATTTTCAATATAGTTCATAAAGCCTTTAAGCTGTTCTATCTTATTGATATAGTGGCGATCAGTTAAGATAACTTCGCTTAAATTGGAATTACCTCGAGAGTTAATGCTTTCCATTGCCAATCCTTTCAATGATTAAGAGCAAATTACGTAGCCATAAGTTTACTCTAAAAGTTCTGAATAAACTAATAATAGGATGATTTGAGCTAAGGTAAAGGTGGAATGATGAATTATGGAGGGCAAAAACGAAAAAAGACACCTAAAGTGTCTTTTGTGGGCGGAGGCCTAACTACATCTCGGTACCTCATTACTCAAATTTGGCTGCTTCCTTCCGGACCTGACCAATTGATCTGAGAACAAGTACGAGAGAGCTAGAGCCCCCATATCATTGTGGAGGCTATAATAATAAATTATGTAATGCTTGGCAAGTACTAGCATAGGATTATTTATACAAAATATCTAATAATCCGATAAAGATAGGCATTGTGGTACAATGAGCCCCCGAAAAATGATAAGACTTTTAGTAAAGCTCTTATTCGTAATGTTTAACCATAATTTTAATGTTTTAAGCACTAGGTGTTGGCATGGCAAAGCGCAAGATTAACGGCATTTTCTTATTAGATAAACCAGAGGGCATTTCATCATCTTCTGCCTTGGTTAAGTGCCGTGCTATTTTTAAGGCACAAAAAGGCGGTCATACTGGTGCTTTAGATCCATTAGCATCGGGCTTATTGCCTATTTGCTTGGGTGAGGCAGCCAAGTTTTCCTCATTCTTTTTAGAGGGCAATAAGCGTTATTTAGCTCAAGGTACTTTAGGTGTAGTTACTACCACTGGCGATCGTGAAGGCGAGGTGGTACTAGAGCGTGATATTGGCGATGCCGTGGAGAGACTTGAGAGCGTATTAGAGCAGTTTACAGGTACTATTACTCAAGTGCCACCTATTTACTCAGCTATTAAGGTAGATGGTAAGCCTCTTTATAAATACGCACGTCAAGGTAAAGAAGCCGAGGTTGAAATACCTAAGCGTCAAGTTGAAATTTTTGAGCTTAATTTAATTGAAAAGACAGCTAATACTTTTACTGTAGAGGTCTATTGCTCCAAGGGTACTTATATTCGTACTTTAATTGCTGATATTGGTGAGGCCTTAGGCTGTGGTGCTTATGTAACTCATTTGCGCCGCACCTTTGTAGAGGGCTTACCAGCAGGTCAAATGACTACTTTGGATGAATTACAAAAGCTTTCTAATGATCGTGAGGATAAATTAAACTTTAGTGATTTAGATTCACGCTTAATTGCCATTGAGGATGCTTTAGATAATCTCCCTCGAGTCGATATTCCTTTATCTATAGCTCAGCCGCTTAGCAATGGTGTGCGTCAAGGGACAAACTTTGCCGAGCAAATACTATGTCAAGGTGGTATCAAGCCTAATGAAATGGTGCAGGTGCGTTATCATGACTATTTTATGGGAGTTTGTTATTTTACTGAGGACAATGTATTAGTACCTAAGCGCCTTATGGATCCTGAGCTCTTTAGAGAGTTTCTTGCTAAAGAGAAAAACCTAGCTCAAGCTTAAGCATAAGTAGCAGCGATATTGGTGTTCTAAAGGTATATAATTGCACTAGGAATTTAGCCCTCCTAGTGCTTTTTTTAGATATGTGGCATCAATATCTAAAAAAATATGAATAGAACTGGATTTTTTTTACAAAATTGAAAGCAATTTTAGAATTTTGCTAGCAAGATCTCTTTTGCTTAACAAAAGGCTAAACTACACTATTCGTTTAATGCCTTTAAAAAAGATAACAATTTAATCAATCAAGCAGGCAAGTCTAAATTTGCAACTTAATTTTATTTTCGGTGAGAAAGCTCTTGCTTAATAAAAAGCACAAAATTTTGGTTGTAGATTTTTTTTAGTTAGTAATAGTGCTAGCTAAAACAGTGCAAATATAGTTTTTGTGTAATCTAGTAGCACTTGCTTAGTGCGGAGAAGCATTTGTGAACAGCTTTTTGCAAATTAAAAAGATTAGTGATCTAACAAGACTGTGCATATTGCCAGTAATGGTATTATCTATTTTTCTATCCTTTTTTCTCTATATTGATATGGAGAAAATCCAAGATAAGGCTCAGGATCTTGTAGATGGCGCTATTCCCCATATCTCTGCCGCTCAGCAAGGTGCCATTAGCTTGGTACAGCTTCGTCGTAATATTGAGACTTTATCCTCCTCTGTTGATCAACAGCGTTGCCGTCTGGCTTATTTCCAGGCTACTGCTGTGCTCAAAGACAATATTCTTTTTAATACTCCAAGCTTACAATTTAAAAGAGATGAGCTTTTAGTCGAAGTTAATCGTCTATGGAAGCAGCGTATTTTAATTGATCAATTACGCTCCAATGTTCACAACTCTTTACATTATATGGATATGCTGGCTTTCTTAATTGTAAGCGAGCAGCCTGATCTTTTCCGTGATATTGACCTTAAGCAAGGTGACTATATTGACTTATACCGCACTGGTATTTACAACCGTGATTTAAAAGATATCCATCACTATTACTACTCTATTTTTGCTGAGCGTCTTTCCCCTTCTTTTAACCGTAAGGAGTTTATTGATACTCACCCATATTTAGATGAGAACAATTTAAGTCCAGAAAATGAGCCTCAATTATCTTTTGCTAAGTCTAATTCTTTAACTAATGAGCAATTGCTATCCCAAAATCAACTCAAGGCTCAAGGACACGCTACAAGTAATAGCAGCACCAAACGCAATGAACCTGCTTTAGTTAACTCTAAAGAGCAGGCTGTGGTAGATAGTTTGGTGGGTAAATCTATTGCCCAGGCTGAAAAGCAAGCCTATGCAGAGGCCCAAAGTATTATTGAGCAAGGTAAGGCTAACAAAAATGAAGAGGTGCTACTTGGCAGGAATTTTGGCTCTGCTAAGAGTTATTCCCAGCGTAAAGAAATTGTTAATGAAGAGCTAAATGAGGACTGGCTTGATAAGTTATTACAAGAGCACGGTGTCATGAGCTCTCATAAGCATACTCGCTATTTTTCTAAATATGTTGATCCTGATGTCTTAGCTATTGCCGCTGCTTGTCACAATGCTTTGCTTTTAGATTACTACGCTCAAGAGTTAGAAAGATTTGACCCTATTTGGGATATTTACTTAAAGCAACAGCGTGAGTACTCAAGTGATTTAATGACTATTGTTAGAAAGCTTGAGGCCTTAGCCGAGGACTTTACTTATAGTGAGTTGCACTCTTTACATCAAGAGTTATCAGACATTACTTATTTAGCCTCTGAAACTAAGCCTATGGTTATGATTACTATTGGCTTCGGTTTAATTGGCTTTTGGGTGGTTATTTACTTCTTAAATCGCTTAATCATGCAGCCATTACGTATTATTGCTCGCATTTTGATTAAGTTTAGATATACCAAAGAAGTTAGTCTGTCCCGTTATGAAGAGTTCTTTAAGCGTCAGCACTTAGTCGAAATCCGTGAGGTTATTGATGTTCTGCCTCAGATTTTCGAAGAGTTCTCTCATATTACTGAAAGCTCTAATGTGCTCAAAAAGCGCTATGACGAATTGGTAACACACTCTAAATATGATGCGCTAACTCGTGTCTTTAATCGTGGCAGTCTTAACGTATTAATTAAAGAGCTTGATTCTAATACTCCAGCTAACTTTGCCATCTTAATGATGGATATCGACTTCTTTAAGCTGCTCAACGATTCTATGGGCCATCAAAGAGGTGATGAAGTCTTATTTGCCGTAGCTCAAACCATTCAGCATAATCTTGCTAAAAAGGATTTGGTCTATCGTTATGGTGGTGAGGAGTTCTGCGTTATTCTCTCAGACGTTAATCAAGAAAATGCCTTTAAAGTGGCAGACCGCTTATGCCGTACTATTGAATCATTACAGCTGAAAAATGATGGTGTAGTAAGTGGCGTAGTAACTGTTTCTGTAGGCTTAAGCTTAGTTACTGAGCGTCCTAACCAGTTTAGAATTGAGGAGCTTATTAATCAGGCTGATAAGGCTCTTTATGAGGCTAAGAGAGGTGGTCGTAACCGTGTCCATGCTTGTGATGAGAGCATTGCTTTATCCACACAAGGCATTGAAGTTCCAGAAAACAAGAAAGAGAACGCAAGCAACGCCAATCCTACTGCTGATGACAGTACCAACGATGCTTCATTGTCAGATAAGAGCGTTCCTGAGCTTGATAATAATGCCAAAGTGCTTTTAAGCGATAAAGAAAGCTTAGATGATATGGTTCATGCAATAAATAATAAGCATGATCTCTTAGCCCATGAAGTACAGGAGCTAGTACCATCTGAGGGCTCTTTCTCTATTGCCAGCTATGCTAATACCATGTCCACCCAATTAGATAATGACAATGACAATGCCAAGGACAAAGCAAGTAATAGCACTTCATCTTTAACCGATAACGATGAAGGCACAGATAAACAGTCTATTAGAGCCAAGCTAGGTAAGTTTTTCTATAGCATTTTCCAAAATAAGTATAAGGAAAGTGACGAGGAATACTTTAAGAGACAGAAAGCTGAGCTTGATAATTATAATAATATGCCAGCTTACTATTACTTCTTATCTAACATCAAAACTAAGAAAGAAGAACAAGAGGCATTAAAGGCTCAGCAACTTAAAGATGAGCTGTTAAAGCAAAGGCGTGAACGCTATAAAAAGAAGTCCTCTAAACCTGCCAATACTAAGCGTCATAGCCATAGCTCTAAGCTAAATCAAGCTAAGAGCTCAAAAGTTCATGATGGTAGTGAAGGCACTAAGAGCAGTATTAATGCTAACTTAAAAAAACAAGATGCTGGCAAGGAAATGATGGAAAGAAAGAATCCAGCATTCCTGATTAACACTGACTATTTCAACAAGATTGAAAGTGATGAGTTAAAGAAAAGTGTAAAGCTTAGCCAAGATGGTAGTGCTTATGAATTTTCTTTAACTGCTAGTGATTTGGCCAAAGAAGTTGAGTATAAAAAGGAATATAACGAAAAGCTCAATGAGGTATTAGCTGAAAATGACCCTCTTTATGAACAAGAGCAGTCCATAGCTAAAGTAAAATCGGTAGTGGTCAATGATGATGGTTATGCTGAGATTTCCATTGTCGCAGCCAAAGATCATCACGGTCAAGATCCTAATGTGTCCAGACCTGCTTACGAGCTCCTTTCTGGTGATGCCCAAGATCCTGACACCGTCCAAGGCTCGCCCGCTGAGCCAGCTTCGCAGGCCCTGCCTGATTCGCATTATGCGCAGGCTCAGATAGCTGAGCAGGGCCAGTCAGCTGAGCAGGACTTGCAGGCGCAACAAGCCTCACAGGATGCACAGCCATCCTCTGAGCAAGATAAGCTAGCAGAGCACAAGCAAGAGCAAAAATAGGGAGGCCCTCTCGACCTCCTTGCAGCTTTAATAATTGCTGTTAGCTGCTATTTTATAAGATAAAAGTAAGAGTGCAGTTAAGCTCTGTAAGTAGTGATTGTTAGCCAATAGCCCAAAGCTAGTTAGATACTATCTTTGGGCTTTATTTTTGGTTAGCTTGCAGCTTTGCTGTAAAGCAAAATTCCTAAAAATTTTTGGCAAAGTACTTTCTTGCCTAGCTCTCAACAAGAGCTGTTGTGCTAATAGGGAAAAAACACACTTTTTTTAAGTAAAGCAATAGCAAGCTATTTTTGGCATACAGGTTTTGTTTAGTAAGAACAAGTTTTGTATAGGCTAATAGCCCTGATTTTATTTAGTGGTTTATTAATCTAGTTTACAAAATTAAATAACACAAATAAGGTCATTTAAATGATTGTCTATCTACCATTGCGCCTTTAAATGCTATTTTTCGAATAAATTTAAAAATTGACGTTGCCTTATCTTTAAATATCTATGGTCTTTTGACCATTAATTTTACTCTCAACTATAGAAAAAAAGTTTTTTTATGGTAAACTTTGCACACAATTAAGGGCTTGTATGCTTGACATCAAAAGTAATAAATCCCTTATAAATCACGTTATTGAGCTTATAGAAAGTATCTCTAGATATGAACACTAGATGCAAATGACGTAACATACAAGTCGAAAATTACATAGCATGGATAACAGTTAATGTATTCCTGCTATTTTTTTTTGTCTAAATAATGATTTAGACGAAATAAGCTTTTATCTTGAGTCGATATTTCTCTGTTCTATCATTCTTAAAAGCTAAAAATTTTTGTACTGATATTTAATGTAACAACTCATAGCAATGTAATTGCTGGTGTTACAGTTTTTAATGAGCACATGATACTTGTCCTGATAAAGTGTCACATGCTTAATATTAAGAAATTCTTGTATCTTTATAGGAAAGCAAGTAAGTGAATATGTGCTTAACATTTAAACTAAACTCAAACTTTTTGGAGTTCTTTTACAATGATCAATCTTCAGCGTGACGTTAATATCACTGATTTAGAGCGCTTTGCAAACTCTATGACCTCTCCAGAGGCTCAGCTTAAGAAGTTTATTCATGATACTCGCAAGTCCATGAAGCTTAGCCAAAGAGAATTATCTAAGATGAGTGGTGTTAACCAGTCAAATCTTTCCAAGATTGAAAATGGCATTATTAACCCATCCATTGCTACAATTCAAAAGGTTGCCGCCTGCTTAGGTCACAAAGTTGAATTACGCTTTGTTCCAGACTTTAGCGAAGGCTCCAAAAAGTATTAATAGCTGACAAAATAGTTAGTTCTTAACACTATGGTTGTGATAACCGTGATACTTGCTCCTTACAATCGTAGGTAAGAGATTTATCGTAGTGTTAAAGAGTAATTAAAACTCACCTCCCCATCTCCATAAAACTCATTCTCTCCTCCACAAACAAAACAAGACACCAAAACTTACCTCCCCACTCATCACCTACTAGAACTAACGCAGTAAACTTTACAAAACACTAAAAGCTGCCTCTAAGTCGCCTCTGTAGCCCCTAATCCCAAGCTCAACTAATGATTAGCTCTCTAGACCTATAGTCAAAACTAACATTCATCCTCTTGCGCTTGCGCATGCGCATGAGCTTCATTACCTTTGTTCTGGCCTTAACTCATTAGGTCATGATATATGCCCAGGCATTTATTGAATCAACTAAAAACAGATTGCCCACTTATTCTTATGAGTAAAGATGTTGGTACAAGCTGGCTACTAATTTTACAAAGATAATGGAACAACAAGCTTTCAATTAAAGTACACGTTAATAGGCTTGTCCATAGCGCTGGCTAATAGCATGCGCCAGAGACGCTGCGACGCTGCTAATAGCATGTGCCGAGCTTGGACGCTGACGCTGGCTAATGGCTCTTGTCCATAGCGCTACTTTATGGCACGTACTCTAACTCTAGTCCACACTGCTTGCCTGAGATGGCAAATTGACTTACTAGTGCCTCTTTAGGTGGTAAATAACCAGCTTACTGCATTTAGACAGCATATGCTAAAGGTTAATAGCCTTAGACTGTAGGTCTTTTTATGAGTATTAATCCAGAGTGTAGCTTAGCTAACTTAAATGAGCACGGCTGGTGCTTTTAAAGCTTTAGTAGTGTTGTGCGCTGCTTTGTTGGCTAGGGTGTTAAGGGTGTTAAGGTCCGCTATAAGGTTTTATGGTTTGTATATTTATTTTGGTAGGGAAGGCTGACTTTGACCTTGTTAAGGCTAGCTCTGAGAGCTTTTATTTTGGCAATAAAAAAGGCAGCCCGAGGAGTGGGCCGCCCTTGGAGGAGTTTACTAAATTGCAAGGCAATTTAGTTTTGTGAGGAGACTGTATTGTACCAAACACTAAGAATGAAAGAGGATATCTATTGCTAGTTGTGCTAAAAATAGCAACAAAAAAACACACAATATGGTTTTAAAGCCTTTAACTGGCTAATTTTCCCTAATATTTCTGTTCTTTTAGCCTAATCCTCTTTGTTTTTTCTTGGGTTTGGCCTACTAAATCTGAGCCTTAGCTGAAGCATCACCTTGCTGCTCTTTAGGCTCTGCACTAGCACTAGCTGTAGCAGTAGCGTTGGCAGCGGCAGTTGCGTCTACAGCGGCGGCTGCGGTAGCAGGTGCTGCGTCAGCAGCTGTTGCATTAGCGCCAGCTGGAGCTTGGGCTGGAGACTGGGCCTGGGCCTGGGCCTGAGCGTTGGCTTGCTCCTGAGCCTTCTTTTGGAGGTGATCTGGGACAAGGTCACACTTGAGGTTTGCTAATGGGTCAGCAAAGGCTTTAGAGGCTTTTTCGTAGGCAGCTACAGCTGCTGCGGCCTCTTCTTCATCAGTACGAATCTTGTGGGTACGAACTAACTCTCTGTGACTTTCGGTTAACTCAGCTGGTAACTTAACTAATAATGAGGCAATAATAGCTACTACAATTAGAGCGCTCATCATTAAGAAGGTCATGTTGTAAGATCCGAAAATAAAGGCGGCTGCATAACCAAAAATGGTTCCTAATCCAAAGCCTAAATAGAGTAAGCCATAGTTTTTAGCTAAGTTACGAATGCCGAAGAAGTCGCTAATAATGGATGGGTAAATAGTTAAAGTACCACCAAAAGAGAAAGCAACTAAGGCTACAGCAGTAAAGAATAGGGTAGGGGTAAGTGGGATAGCCACAAACATTAAAATAGCCAATAAAGATAAGCACTGATCAAAGGTGATCAAGCGAATACGTGGCAATCTATCTGAGAGCATGCCCATTACTAGACGGCCTGCAATATTAGCAATAGCCACAACGCTAACGGCAGTAGCAGCCTCGCTAAGGCTCATATCTAATAAAGCAGTACCTAAGTTAGAGGCAACACCAATAATGTACAAGCCTACCATGCAGTCAATAAAGAACATTAAAGATAGGAGCCAGTAAGGTAAGGTGCGAATAGCGCTATGTAAATCATATTCACGCTTGGAGTTATTGCTACTAACCACTGAGGCTTGTTGCATAGCATCATAGATTAAGATGCAGCCAAATGTTACTACCACGGCACAAGAAACGCCCCAAGTTAATAAGGCGGTAGTTAAGTCATAGTTGTATAGTAAGTAGCTATCAACACTCTTATAAACAAGAGAACCTAAGCCGTAAGCGCCAATACATAAAGCAGATACTAAGCCCTTATGCTTTGGAAAGAACTTTACGCAATTAGTAAGAACAAGCATATAGCCCAGGCCATCACCAAAGCCTAAGAGTACGCCAGCGCTTAAATATAGTAAAACTAAATTAGGAGCAAAAGCAGCAATCATTAAGCCTAAGCCGCAGCAGACAGCACTAAGTGCTACTACATTTTGCATGCCTATGCGTAGTTTTAAGAAACCTGAGCTGGAGCTACCAATGGCTAAGAACAAGGTCATAATACCAAAGGTAAATGCAATAGCACTGATGTCTAATTCGTATTTCTCGCTTAAAGGCAAGTTGAATAAAGACCAGGCGTATACTGAGCCTAGTGCTAAGAGTACCAAAAGCGATCCAATGAGGGTCTTAATCTTAACCATAAGAAGAAGTTCTCCTGCTGAACTCTTTATAAAAATGTTGGTGGTATGAGTGCTGTATAGGCATGGCAAGCTGTTGCTATGGCAAGCCCCTTAGAAATTGCACTCATTGTACGCTGATTACTTAATAAATATTATCAGATGCAAATCTTAAGTAATTGTGACCTGTCTCACAGAATTTTACGAGATTTTTATTGCTATTGAGATGGATCACTCTTTTCGGAAAACATCATTTCAAAGAACGTACACAAACATTCCATACGTGCTGATAATTTGTCTGCCAGAAGATTCCTGCAAGAGGTATAAGATAACATATGACTTTTTCGTTTAACGTTAGAGTTATACTTGCCTTTATACATATTCAGCATATCTACTATTAAACGAGAGAAATTAACTCTAATAATGGCATTGCTCTTAACACAAGTAGCAATATAGTCCTGACCTATGACGGTATCAGCAGTATTATGTGCCTGTTCACAAAGCCAATACTCATTAAGTGATATTAAAATTTGCTTAAAGCCATGTTCGTCTAATTCAATTGAAGAAATATAATAATGAACCTTGCCAGTATTAGATTTCTTGTTCTTCATATTTAATGTATCTACTGAATACTTATTACCAATAATGGTGGTGAACTTGGTTTTCTTAATGATGGTACGTACCTTACTAAAATTGTTGAATGCACCTGTATTAACATCCAAGAATGCTGTAGGGTTCTTAGCAATTATCTCATCAAGCTCTGTGACAGATACGGATTCTACAATAACTTTTTCTGCACGATTACCATAAACATTGGTATCTGACTCGAATCTCTGATAGCCATCATAATTAGCAACATCAACAGAGCTATATATCGTTTTAACAAGTTTATAGGCTGCTTTGCCTGATGGATTAGCTTTTACAGGGAGAATCAACTCTATATTTTTTTCCTGCATCATGTTGTATAACTCAGCCTCTGTATTTAGAGCATCAGCCATAAATACATTTCCTTGTAAGTCATCATAGTTCGCAATGATTTCCTTAAAAGCTGATCTTTCATGGTTCTTTTTATCTTTCACTCTTAAATCAGCCAATAAACGTTTTGTACAATTATAGATACTACAACTAGTAAAATGCTTCCTAGGAGAGCCATCAGCATCCATATAGGTTGCTCTAAGTTCCTGGCCATCACCACCATAAGTATCCATAAAAGGTTTGGATGAAGTAATATCATGACCTTTTAGGAATCCATGTGTTGCTTGATAGCTTGTTCTGGTACCATCTTCAATGCTTGGCTTAAGACGTACTTGTTGCCAGAATTCGTAGAGATCCTCATTATTATCTTGCTCATCAACATTA
>NZ_JALKIM010000049.1 GCF_023050945.1 Anaerobiospirillum sp. NML120448
CAATATCAGTTTTAAATTTACGTACTTTCATGTTAAGAGACTATATTGAGCTATACCTAAAACTATTTTAACATGAATGTAGTACTAAGCTTATTTATTACCTAATTATTTATGTCGTTTACTATAGGTAATGATCTCTTCTTATGCTGCAACTTAGTGAAAGCTAATTTTGGCAAACGAACCCCTTTAACCTTATTAGTAAGTACTGATGGGGTTAATTTCCAAAAAATCATGGATTTAGACACTCACGATGGAGAGCTATCTTATCCATGTATTAAGGCCTACCAAGGTGGCTTGTTAGTTTCTTATACCTACGATAGACATAATATTAAGCTCCTTGAGCTTGAACTTATAAGAGACTAACTAAAAATTGGTAATTAACTGAAGCTTATGCTTGTAGTTCTAGCTTGGTTAGTATGCCCTAAACAGTGCGGATAGCTGCACAGGGCTTTGTCTATGAAAATTGGAGTCAAAAATGCGTAAACCTCTATTATTAGCAGCTGCTGTAGCCATGGTTTTATCAGGTGGTCTATGCTCACAAGCAATGGCTGGCCCTTATCCAACAGATAAAGATATCACTGTAATTATTCCTAAGAACCCAGGTGGCGGCACTGATACCACTGCTCGTGGCATTATTAATATGATGCAAGAGGATATGGGCAATGTTAAGTTTGTTCCAGTCAATAAGCCTGATGGTAATGGCATTGTAGGTATGGTTGATGTATCCAAGGCTAAGCCTGATGGCTATACCTTAGGTATGGTTACTGTAGAGCTAGCCATTTTCCCTCACCAAGGCAAGACTAAATTATCAGTCGACGAGTTTGACTCCATTATTGCTCCTATTGCTGCCCCAGCAGCTTTAATTGTTCCAAAGGATGCACCATACAACAACCTTGAAGAATTTGTCTCTTACTTAAAAGAGCACCCTGGTGAGGTCATGATGGGTAACTCAGGTGTAGGCGCTATTTGGCACATTGCTACTTTAGCCTTTGAAAAGGAATTTGGTGTTAAGGTTAAGCACATTCCTTATCCAAAGGGCACAGCAGATATTGCTGCTGCTATGGCTGGTAAGCATATTAGTGCTACTTTGGCTGATCCTTCATCATTCAAGAGCCAAGTAGAGGCTGGCAATTTGAAGATCTTAGCTGTAATGGCTGATGAGCGTACCAAGATGTTCCCTGATGTTCCTACATTCAAGGAGTTAGGTCACGATATGGCCGTACGTGCTTGGGCTACCTTAGTAGCACCTAAGGGCACTCCAAAAGAGGTCTTAGATGTATTACGTGCCTCTGCTAAGAAAGTTTCCAGCACCAAAGAGTTTGCAGACTACTTCTTAAAGCAAGGTATTGATCCAACCTCTATCATTGGTGAGGATGCCAACAAGATGATGAAAGAAGATGACGCTATGTATGCCGAGTTCTTAAAAGATCTCATGAAGAAGTAGTACTATCTCATCCCCCTAATTATCATAAGCCGCTCCTATGCAGGTTCCTAAGTATTATAGGAGCGGCTTTTTCATGTTCGTGATGCTCTTAAATTCGTCCTTTAACTATGAGGGGCTGACTTTGTAGTTACAATTTATTAATTAAGAGGAGCTTGGTATGACCAATATGGAAATGAGCAACTATGTCATAGCTTTTATAGCTGCCCTGGTAGGTGCTGCTATTTCTTATACCTCATATGGCTATGGTATAGAAATGTCTATGTTTGGCCCAGGAGCTGGTTTTTGGCCTTTTATTTTAGGCGTCGCTCTTATGGCAGTAGCCGCCCTCTTAGTATTTGACACCTTACGAAATAAAAAGACCTTCCAAGAACAACAGGTAATTTTAATTACGGTAGACAATGTCTTAGTTTACAAAATGATGGCTGGGGTGATTGCCTATGTGATTGTTCTGCCTATTATCGGTTTTTATCTTGCAACTATCTTATTCTTAGCAAGCGCCATGTATTTATTGGGCGCACGTAAACTCCCTCTTATTGCTAGCGTTACCTTAATTTTCAATGCTGTCATTTATGTAGTTTTTGATGAGCTGCTCTCCTTATCATTCCCTTTACCATTTTTTATTGAGTAGCGGAGCCTAATAATATGGAAAACATCATCGCAGCCATGGGTATGATTTTTACCCTGCAAAATTTAGGTCTCTTAGTAGCAGGAACAGGTGTAGGTATCTTTATTGGAGCCATGCCTGGTTTATCCGTAAACATGGGTTTAGCCCTACTCTTCCCTATTACCTTTTCTGTAGGTGGCTTAGGCGGCATTGTAATGCTCTTAGGCATTTACTGTGGCGCTATTTATGGTGGCTCTATCACCGCTATCTTACTTAAAACTCCAGGAACTCCAGCCTCAGCAGCTACTACCTTAGATGGCTACCCTATGGCGATTGTTCATGGTCAGCCTGGACGAGCCTTATCTATTTCCACTACAGCCTCTACTTTTGGCGGTATTTTCTCCTGTATTTGCCTTATTTTCTTTGCGCCCCTGCTTGCCAAGGTAGCATTGCAATTCTCTAAGCCTGAGTACTTTGCTTTAGCTATTTTTGGTATTTCCATGATCACCTCGGTATCAACTGGCTCAATTTTAAAAGGATTAATTGGCTGTTTAATCGGTCTATTTATTGCCACTATCGGTCTTGATGCTATGAGTGGTATGGAGCGCTTTACTTTAGGCACTTTATACTTATCTGGCGGCATTTCCTTTATGCCAATCTTGATTGGTTTATTCGCCCTATCGCAAGTTTTCTTAAATGTAGAAGACTTACTTAAAGATCAAGGCCCTAAGAAGGTGGTAAAGATTGATTCTGTACTGCCAAGCTTTAAAGATTTTAAGCTTACCTTAGCTACTTTATTTAGATCTTCCTTTATTGGCACCTTTATTGGCTGCGTCCCAGGCACTGGTGGTGATATTTCATCATGGATTTCTTATGATCAAGCTAAACGCTGGGCTAAGGATAAATCTCAATTTGGTAAAGGCGATCCTCGTGGTATTGCAGCCTCTGAATCAGGCAACAACTCAATTGTAGGTGGTGCTTTTATCCCTGTACTCACTTTAGGTATCCCAGGTGATGGTGCAACTGCTATTATTCTCGGTGCCTTAATGGTTCATGGCCTCCAGCCAGGCCCACTACTCTTTGTTAATAATGCTGTTGATGTCTACACTATTTTCATCGGCATGTTAGCTGCTAATATTGCCATGGGCTTATTTGGTTTCTCTTTAATTAGAGTTTTTGTCAAAGTAGTAAATGTTCCAAAGGTCATTTTGCTACCTATTATTGTAGTCATGGCTGTAATTGGAACCTATTCTTACAACAATTCCATGAACGATGTTTACATCATGTTAGCCGCAGGTATTATTGGCTTTTTCATGGCTAAAACCAATGTCGGTGTTCCAGGTGTCATCATTGGTATTATTTTAGGCTCCTTAGCAGAGCAGAACTTTACAGGCTCACTCATTATGAGCGATGGCTCCTTAAGGATCTTTGCTACTAGCCCAATTTGTGCAGTATTCTTATTGCTCTCCATTATCAGCCTGCTCTCCCCACTATACAAAGGCTCTTTAATAAAGCTCTTCAAAAACTAGCCCCAGCCCCTGGCCCTGGCTTTGGCCAGGGCCTAAGCCAAGGCTTAAGTCCCCAGCCCCTGCGCTTTAGTCTGGGGCTTAGCTAAAGCCCTAACTTAGTAATGGTGTATGGCCTCATAGCCAAGAGCCAAGCGCCACCAGGCTCTGGGCTCTGGGCTATGGGCTATGGGCTATGGGCTATATGATAAGCAAGGTATTGCCATAAGGCAGAGTAAGCTTAAGCAAGATTAAGCTTACTGCTAAGTACTATGCTTAGGGTATGGCTTTTGAGTTGATAGTGCAAAAGAGGCTAGCTGAGTGAGGTAGTGTGTGAAGTCGTGAGAGGGCGTGAGTAAGAGCCTTTTAGAGAGTTAAACTAAAAAGTTTCAATTATCTATCATCATTTATATCAAGCTCGTGGCAAAATTTTGCTGCGGGCTTTTCTTTTATTAAGGACAAAAAAATCCTGCTCAGTCATATGTCTGGCAGGATTTTGGGATAATTAAACGCTAGTTAGTACTAAGACTATAAGTACTTATCTCTAGGACGGTAAGAGCTAAATACCCTAGCGCATGGTTTACAAGTTAAATTAACGATTAATCTTTTGGTACTCTCTTTCAAAGCGCTCAACCATGTCTTTGAGGTTATTCAAGGTAGCATTGGCCTTATCAATGGTATTGTCAGACTCGTTAGCAATATCCGAACACTCTTGTGACAGTTTGTTTACATAGTTAGCATCTTGCTCAATTTGATGGGCGATACTGGTTTGATTACCAATAGTCTCATTCATGCTATGAGTCATTTGAGAGATACGGCTAATGTGCTCCTTAATAACATCAAACTTCTTAGCACTATCAGAAATGGCATTATGACCAGCATCTGATAAATCTACAGAGTGCTGAGATGCTTCCACGGCACGATTAGAGTTATTAATTAAGTCAGTAACACAAGAGTTAATTTCTGCTGTGCAAGACTTAGACTTAATAGCCAAAGCACGAACTTCATCAGCTACCACAGCAAAGCCACGACCTAATTCACCAGCACGAGCTGCCTCAATAGAAGCATTAAGTGCTAATAAGTTAGTGTGATCGGAAATGTCAACAATAGTACGTAATAGTTCAGAGATTTTATCTGCACTATTAGACAGCTGCTTCACTACATTCACTAAATCATTAGCGCCAGCACTAATATCATTAAGGGCCTGCTTATTAGCCTCGGTAGCCTCATAAGTTTCTTGAACTTGCTGATGAGTTTGGGTAGCAAATTGATCGGTTGAAACTACTGACTGCTGCAACTCCTCAAGCATCTCACTCATATGGGACATAGAGGAAAGAATATTGCCACACATAGTGCTTTGCTTACCCATATCATCAGCACTTTGATGGGATAAGGTAGCACTTTGATTAGCCTGAGTAACAATAATATCAATTGCGTCCTCAACACGGTTAATCATGGACATCATATTGGCATTATTGGTCAAAATAGCTAAGCGTAAGCCTGACATGAACTCGTCTTCACGATCATGGGAGTAACATAATCTACTTACAGGGTGATCGTAAACTGCGGCTAAGAGCTTGGTTAAATTATGAACCTTGCGCTTGATAATATAACGTTGATGAGCTACAGCCACAAAAGGAAAAGCTACACCGCACACTAAGCTTGCAATTGGATTAACAAAGAACAGTCCCAAGGTTACAAAGGCACCACAAAAGGCCAATTGCATTGATTTAGGAGGCATAGGAATACGAGGGGTTAATCGTTTACCCTCAGCAATAGCCTTATAAATCTTCTCAGAGCGTATTACATCACGCTCATCAGGAGCATAACGTACTGACTCGTAACCCACAATTTCACCATTAACAAATACAGGTGAAATAAAGGCATTTACCCAATAGTAATCACCGTTTTTAGCACGGTTTTTTACAATACCCATAAAAGGCTTGCCTTGCTTGATAACTGACCACATCAAAGCAAAAACAGCTGGAGGCATATCAGGGTGGCGAACAATATTGTGGTTTTTACCAATCAACTCTTCTTCAGAGAAGCCACATACGTTCACAAAAGCTTGATTACACTTAGTAATAATACCTTTTAAGTCAGTAAAGGAAATAATTTTCTCATCTGGAGAAAACAAAATTCGTTTGTCAGTTACAGGAAGATTTAACTTCATCGCCGTCCTCGAAAAAGTCTAATTATCTTTGAGATTACTAGATCAATAAGCACATTGATTTTAAAGTTAACCGTTAAGGTGTTATTGCCCAACAAGCAAGTTCGATCACTACCACAGATCTTTTACCTTGAGACAATCACTCTACTTATAGTTAATTTTAGGTATTAAACTTGTAAACACTGCACGAGGTTTGTTAATAAGCATGCATAAAACTATAAGAAAATATGAGTTTCAAACGGTTTAGCTTGCATAATAGGTAAATGTCGTTAGCTAAAATTATGCAAGGTTATAGTATTCTCAAAATTATCTAACACTATGAAAGCACAAAGCTTGCAACCTAAATCACATTATCATTTTAGGTTTAAAATTTCAGTGACCAAACACATAGTTTTAACACCTAATAGTGTATATCTATATATATATACCAATCAAAATATTTTTCTTGCACAAAGTCTTTGTTGATGGCCTTTCATATTATGCACAGCATAATACCATTTGAAATGGTATCGAAACAAAAATGAAAAGCTTTATCGACTCTTAACACAAAGTTAATTTTGTACAGTAGCTCTGATAATCAACTATTATTTAAATATAATCATATACTTATCGCAGTTAGCTACAGTTAATCCCCTATCTTACCTTTAATACAGTAAACTCTACGTGCAACAAATTATCACAGCCAAACTGGCGCACCGCCTCACTGGCGCACCGCTCCAATGCTGTACTGGCGCACTGCCGCACTGCAGCTCCACTCCCCAATGATCTGCCAGTACTGGTAAGGAGTCTAGCTCTAAGCGCCCGCACCTAAAATTATACTTTCACTTAGGCAACTATAGCTTTGTTGTACATTGCCTGTTGATACCAGGAATTTCCAAGAGCTATGGTACTGAGTTTTAGCACTTAGATAGGCTTATTTTGCCGAATACTGGTAAGTAACAGAAATGACAAAAGGCTGAACTTATTTCGTGATTAGCCATAAAAGACTGCTTGGTTCTATAAAACACTTGATAAGGATCAAATTGCAGAGCACTATTTTCAAAGCCACGTACCAATACTGCTTTTGGTTGCAACTGAGGTTTGCTAATCGCTACTGTGATAATAAAATTATCTGGATAGCGCATCCAAGCAAAGGAAGTATCAGAATACACCCCGTCGCCATATTGCACCAGATCTTTTACTGGTACAGTCACACCAGGAATGCTAATTACACTCTCCCCTACCCAATTGTGCAAAGCCATTAATAACAAGCCCTTGATGGCATGATCAAAAGGCACTAATTTATCATAGGAGTGAACTTTAGTTTTACCCTGCATCAAAGGCATCTTTTACTAAAGTGGGCCAAGGTTAACTAAATTAGGATGCACCTTAATTCTAGTTAATCATTAGTTTTGTAAGTGGCTATCAAAAAATATTTGCAGTTCTATGTTTTTACTAATATTTTAAGATTAAAATAAATGGCTTAAACCTAAGCTAAATAGCTGTTAAAAGCTAATTATTGTTAAGACAAGACTTAGCTTGGCTTAGTGTTTAGTTGTGTTGGTTAGAACGTAGCGTCTTTTCATGCCTCTTGCTTTCTTTAGAAGCAAGCTTTTTTATTATGCTTTGAGTTAGCAAAGTTGTTGTGATTACGCATCATTTACAAACCTAGGAAGTACATGTCACTTAGTAGCACACCCGTAAGCGATCCAGCTGTAAATACTCATATTGGTCTTGAGCCAGAGACCATGATTATATTTGGTATCTTAGCCTTATTTGCCCTTTTTGTTGATATTTGGGCTCACCGTAAAGATAAACCTATTGCCTTAAAAACCGCAGTTGCATGGACATTGTTTTGGATTTCGATCTCCATGTGTTTTGCTCTCTTCTTGTATTTCCACTTCAATGGTGAAGTAGCCTCCCTCTTCTTAGCAGGTTATCTGTTTGAACAAGCGCTCTCTGTAGATAATCTTTTCGTAATGATGGCTATTTTTGCTTGGTTTAAAGTACCAGAGCAATATTGCCACCGTGTACTCTACTGGGGTGTCTTAGGTGCTATTGTCTTTAGATTACTCTTCGTAGTAATTGGCTCTACTCTCTTTGCTTTAGGCCCAATTGTTGAAGTAGTCTTTGCCTTAATGGTAGCCGCCTCTGGTGTCATGATGTTACGTAAAAAAGACGATGATGCCGACGAACATGCTGATTACTCCAATCATATTGCTTTTAGAGCAGTAAGAGTATTCTTCCCAGTTTTCCCTCGTTTAGTTGGTCACTCTTTCTTTGTTAACAAAGAGCACGTTGAGCAAGAGTTACAAAAAGAGGAAAACAAGGGCTTAGAGCTTAAGCGTAAAGGTGCTATCTACGCTACTCCTTTATTCTTATGCTTGGCAGTAATTGAAACTACTGACGTGATGTTTGCCTTTGACTCAGTACCTGCTGTTATTGCTGTTTCTCGTGAGCCTTTAATTGTTTACTCAGCTATGATTTTCGCTGTAATGGGCTTACGTTCCATGTACTTCGTGCTAGATGCCATGAGACAGTATCTCATTCACTTAGAAAAGGCTGTTACTGTTTTATTATTCTTTATTGCCTTCAAGCTTGGTGCCAGTGCCAGCTTACACTTAACAGGCTTTGGTATCGACATTGATGTTTATACCTCCTTAATGGTAATTGCTGTGATTTTAGGCTTAGGCATTGTGTCTTCCTTTATTTTCCCAGACAAGACCAAGAAGCAAGCTGCTAGCGCTGCTACTGCTACTACAGCTGAGAGCACTGCTAGTGCTAGCGCAGGTGCCGATAACGCTGCTGCTGGTGTAGAGACCGAAGCTCATACTGAGACTGCATCTGATGCTACTGTTGCTAAGAGCGTAGCTAATACTAGCGATGAGCAAGACGCTAATTTACAGGGCCAGACAGTTGCGGCTAAAGCTGATGAGGCTAAGGCCGAGGTAGAAACAAAATAAGCTTTAGTAAGCTACATTAAGTTTATCTTTATTAGGCATCTTGGTTTCAAGATGCCTTTTTTATTTGTAGCAAAACTTGCACGAACACTGCCAAAAAACTAAAATGAGCATCTATATTTCTAGACTCTAAAGCAATAGCACTAGTCGCTAATTGCTGGTCTAGCTTTGGGACTACCAAGAACCACGCCAGAGCTTAATGCTAAACGATCCACTTAATGTTTGGTATTAGTCATTACTTCACTTAAGTACACTTGCTAAAGCGATCGTAATTTTATTGATAATAATAGCTCCCTGGCGTTACTTTACTTGCATGGCCCTCCGTAACACCACATAGGTAGACAATATAATATGGCTAAAAAGTCACGTGCCCAAAAAATCCAAGAGAGCACAGCTCAAAATGAAGCAACTACTAAAAAACACCTTAGTAAGTATGCTTTAAAGAAGCTAGCTCAACAAAATTCATGGTATGAAGAGCCGCTAACTGAGAATCAAGAGAGTGCTCAAGAAGGCTCTACTAGCAGTGATACTTCCACTGCCACCGCTAATGCAGGCGCAAATGATGCTAAAAGCAACACTAAGAAAGCCTCTGGCGCTACTAATAGACGCACAGGTTCTAGCTCTAGCAAGGGTAAGAAAACTACCACTCGCTTAAGCTTAAGAACTAATAAGAGACAAGCTGCACCTGATAGCAATACTGAGCTTAGTGATGAGGAGTATTTAGCTAACCAACAGCGCCGCCAGGCCAAGGCAAAAGCCAAAGCTATTAAGGCAGCTATGGAGGGGGCTAATGGTATTGAAAAGGTTGAGCGTAACACTCGTGGCAACAAAAAGTCTGTTACCTTTAGCCGTAAGGGCAATGTCATTACTGTAGTTCGTAAAGAGACTAAGCTTGATCCTCATAAAGAGGCCAAGGCCCAAGAACACCGTGCTAAATTAGAAAGACACGCTCAAGCTGTGCGTGATGCCCGTAATGAGGCCTTAGCCAAACTTGCCGCTGAGGGTAAAAAGTACCAGCGCCCTAATCGTGACTTAGAAGCCATTCCTGACAAGATCGAGTTTGATCGCAAAGTTGTTGAGACTTGTGGCGTGCAAATTAAAGATCGCTTGCCAAATCTTACTGATTTAGCTGAGCGTCAAGCCGCCATGATGCCGCACAATAGACGTGATCAAATGCTCTTTGCCCCTATTAAGCGTGAAACTCAACCAATTAAAGGCACTGACTTTATGGTTAAGTTCCTTGACTCATGGTCACGCCGCAATGATACTCAGGGCATTTTCACCTCTTTATTTGAGCAGGTAAAAGCAGTACGTCAAAATGAAAATGGTATTGCTTATATTGGTCTTCCAGCATTTTTAAAGTTTTTAGAGGGTGCCTCTAAAAATAAGATCATTGATGACTATGCTTTTGACTTCCGTCAATTTATCAAGCGTCGTGAAATCACTGATTTTATTAGCTCCATGCAAGCACCTGCTTTACAGTGGGCTAAAAATCGTCCTGCTTTAGAGCCTTACTATGCTTTTGTCTATTTTGACACCTATCCTATGCACATTAAGCTTGGTAAAAAGAAAGTTATTAATGTTCATACTCTCTTTATCTTAGGTGTCACTTTAGATGGTCGTAAAGACATCTTAGGCATTGTTCCAGATCTTACTAGCTCTCGTGTTAGTGTTTCTTTTTGGGATGCAATTTTAAGCCATTTAAAGGATTTAGGCTGTAGCGAAATCTGTTTTGCTGTTGCTGCTTTTAAGTGCCGCTATTTAGAGCGCTCTATGAAGAATCACTTCCCTGACGCTACTATGCACTTTAATTTACTTGAGCTCTTACAATTTGACTCTTTCTCCTTACCTGAGGATATGCGTAGCCAATTTATGGAGGATGCTAAGGCTTTAGCTGAATCTGTAAATTACGATGAGGCTTATAGCCAATTGTTAGCTATGCGTGACAAGTGGGAAAGCTATATGAGAGAGGGTGAAACTATCTTACAAGGTAGCTTAGACTATCTTAAGGTACACACCTTATTGGCCCCTCAAGAGCGCAAGGTTTTTAGTAGCCAGAAAATTGTTTCCCAGGCTGCCGCTTTACTCATGGGTAATAAGGCTCCTGATGACTTTTTCTCTGACAATGCTGAGATGCTTACCTATTTGTTCTACCGCTATTTATTAATAGGCAAGCAATATTGGATTGAGCATCAAGATTATGCTGTTAATAATCTCTGCTTCTCCAAGATTTTCTCCCAGTTACGTCATTTAGATATCTCTGGTGCCAAGTTACTTAATACTTTACTCTTAGAGCAGCACCAAGAATTTATGTATCGCCATTTTGGCCAATTTGGCAATGGCCCTGTATTTAACCTCAACCCTAACAAAAAGCGTATTTCTCTTTCAGGTCAAATTGATGATAACGCTGCGGTTCGTGGTGATTCATGGAATGATACCTCCAATGCTGCCTTAAATACTGCCAATGAGCCTCAAGAGGCCCAAGTAAGCTCTCAGGCACCAGATATGAGCCCTAAAGGCGATGCTAACACCGCCTCAGGCGATCGCACCAGCGCCAACCATGGCGCTAGCGCTAGCACTGGCTTAGCCTCTGGTGCCAGCGCTGATGGCAATGTAAATGCCAATGCCAATGCTAATGCAAAAGCTAAGGCTGGGGATGCTGGAGCTGGGTCTGAGACAGAGAGTGGCACAGAGGCTCAAATTATGGGCACTGGCGTAACTTGCATTAAAGATATTGAAGGCTCTGATTTAACCTTAAATGATGATCACAAGTTTAATAGTAACTTGGTGTTAGGCTTAAATGCCCCTAAGAGCATGTTTGATTCTGAGGTCAAGCTGACTGAAAACAGCTTAGAGAAGACTCATATTTTCAGCATGGATAATATGCACTCTTTTGAGAATAATGCTTTTATGGCTTTTGGTGGTCTGGAATTAGATCAAAGTAGCAGTGCATTCTTACACGAAAGCTCTGCAACTTTAACCTTAAATAGCACTAGCTCCACTAGCTTTATAGAAAAGCAGGATCTCATGGACTATGAGGGCGGCAAATTAACCTCTGCTCCTGAGGAGACTAAAACTAAGGTTAATAGCAAGCCAAGTAAACTTGCTGTGGCTTTAAGATTTGAATATCCAAAATTCAAGCAACGCCAAGTGCTAGTCAATGGTCAAGAATATGTGCTAACTCACGCTGCTTTGGGTGATTTAGACCCAGACAAGCTCAATCATCAAGTATTGCAAAACAATAGTGATATTAAGGGCATTGATAAGGTAGATGGTACTTTTGGCTTTAAAGTACTACGCTCTAAGCGTATGAGTAATAAGTCTGTTGCTCCATCCCATACTAACCTTAATGAGCTTAATAATAATGGCGCTATTGTCTTAGCTAAAGATACTGAGGATAAGCAAGTTACAGCAGAATCTGCATTAAAGTCTACTGTACAGAGCACTACTGCTAATACTGGCGACCATAGTAGTAACATTCATTTAAGTTACTCTCGTCACTTTAATGCTCAAAATGATCCTAAGATCTATAAGGTGGGCAATGGCTTAAGCTCTTTAAAGCACCAGTATGATGTTGATAGTGTAGCTGGCTTAGATGGCTTAGATACGATTAACTTTGTTAATGAACTAGGCTCTGAGGAAAATAACAAGCAGCCAAGTACTTATCTTGATAGTGTTAGCAGTAATATTCAGCGCGCTAATGCTGTTATGGGCATGTTACGACCATCCATTGCTCAGGCTTTAAGAAAAGATCGCTTAGATCTCAAAAAGAAGGATCGTGAGCTGATTAGCTTATGCTTAGGTAGCGATTTTAATTTTGACGAGGTTAATAATGTTATCCATCAGGTAACACCTATTTTCCGCTCTGCCATGCAAAATAAGATTGCTATGAAGGCTGAAAAGGAAGCCCAAAAGAAGGCCCAAGAGCGCCAGCGCAAAAAAGAAAAGGCTCGTGAGCGCTACTTAAAGCGTCAAGAGCAAAAGGCTGCTCTTGCCTTACAAAACCACAGTCAAAATGATACTCAAAATGAGCTTACCGATAAGGACTTTGAACCTATTAATGCCTCTGACTTTAACCCTTTAAATGGTGTTAATGAAAGTTCTGCTCTTAGTGGTGATAAGACTATTTTGCCTAATAGTCCAATTACTATTACCAATGCAGATCAAAGTGAGGAATCTGTCATGCCTAAAGGTTTGATCCTTACTAATAGTGCTAGCAATCAGTCCTTAGACCTAAGTCAAGCTACTAATTTAGATGGCTTATTTGAAGCTTCTCATAATGATGAGGGTAGTCTTACTTTGATGAAACCATCAGATGCTAAAGTGCAGGTGGTAGCGTCAGAGTACCGTAGCTCTATTGCTCAGCAAATGGCTATCAACTCTCCTTTAGGAGTACAAACTCAAAAGCCAGATCAAACCATTAAGCTCAAAGATTAATTGAGAGGGCTTAAGTCAATATCGACTTAAGCCCTTTTCTTTGTTAAAAAGCAATGCACTTAAACGAAAAAAGCGAGCCTAAGCTCGCCTTTTTTCGTAAACTAAATTATAGAAACAATCTTCGACCGCATGCTAACTTACAATAAGCTCGATTACAATGTTGTAATTATCTCTCTCTTATAAATACTTAATACAAAATTAAGTGGCGGTCTAAAACCTAGCTTATAAGAGCAAGTTAACAAGATTTTCATATAATTCAATCTAGTACTCTATCTAAAGCAACTACAGTGCCAATTATCAAAGATTGTCACTCTATTTACTTAAAAACAGCCTAGATAAGCTCTTTGCCGACCTTAAGTTCCCAGTCTTTCGATCCCCAACCCTCTTTCAAGTGTCAGTTTTTCCCACCACCATTGCCAGTCAACCATACCAAACCATCCTTAAGGCGCTCAATCTTTGCCTCTTTGATCAATTACCACACTAAACGGCAAAAAATATGACAAAGCAACCATCAAAACCTGCCCCTTTCCCAAACCCGCTCCCCATCCCAGGCTTTAGCCCTGGCTTGCCAGAATCTTGACCCGAGCTCAGGCCTGGGCGTTACTTATGGCGAGGGTCATGTTAAAAGCTTTCGTTATGGCCATGCTCTTAGCTAAGAAGCTTTTCATTAGCCATACATAGCGGCACCAGCACCAATACCTGCAACAGCAACAACAGCACTGATAGAAGCAGGTTTGTCAATGATCTTATTTTTAGCTTATCAATAATGGCTAAGAAAAAGCAAAGCCTAAAGCAAGGCAAGCCCCCTACAAAAGCCTTAGCGGCAAGTCTCCATCAAGCAAGCACCATTGAAGATGCGACAGTAATGGCAGTTTAGATCAAGGCATTAAAGTGAAGTTAGGAAAGGCAAGTAAAGTGAAGCAAAGCAAGGTGATGCGAGGCGAGGCGAGGCCAAGCTGAGCTAAGCTAAGCTAAGCTAAGCGCAGCTGAGGTTAGCTTGGCTGGTAAGGGGTGAAAGTAAAAAGGCACTAACTAAAGATAGTTGGTGCCTTTGGTAAAACTATTAATTTTGCACGGCGTACAACTCACCAATAGAGCGATCATAGAAGACACGCTTACCACGAATAATGGAGCCTACATAATTTTCAATAATGGCTCGGGCAGCGGCATTGTAATCACCTACTAGTTCAATAATGTACATATTATTGACCTCACCAATTACAATGGTATAGGTGTTGTTAGTTACACATGAGGTGGTATAGAAGCCATGGCCCTGCTCTACTTTATCTGTGCAAGAGTGGTTTTGGATATAAAAGTCCATATATCTTGAAGCATCCATACGGCTGGTCTTACGGGTATAGCGCATTTTAATGGTTGTTGCCTGACCTTTATTTTTAGAGTTAGCAACATTGATATAACGCACTATATTATCTTCAATTTCAATATTCCAGCCAAATGGAACAGGTGGGAAATATACAGGGACGATATTGCGCATATAGTCTGCGCTCTTAGCTTCAATAGACTTTGCATCGTCGGCAGCATTTGCTACTGAAGACACTCCTAAAGCTAACGCACTAACAGCCAACGCTGTTACAAACTTAGCCAACTTACGTGCAACAATTGCCATATTTCCTGCCTTCTTGTAAACCATGAAAAACAACTTGCTATAAACAATTGGGGCTAACTGCTAAAACTAGTAGCTAAACCTCTTATCAATTGATTACGCTCCAAATAATATTATTTTAACCTTTTAAGTGCTTTTAGCTAATACAAATACTTTACAAAGTGATTTGCCTTGCAATTTTAGCATATAGCACCAATGTACTACTCTGTTCTTGGGCCGCTAAAGCGCTCCTCAGGCATGTCATTGTGAGCATTAGTTGCCTCAATAGCTGCTTGAGGGTTGTTAATTAGATCAGATATCTTTGTCTCTAGCAATTGCTGTGCCTCAAGTGTGCCTTGAGAGCGGCAAAAAGTACGGAAAAATTCTTGTAAGCGGCCATCATATTTTTGAGCCCAGCCTAAAAACTGCTTTAATCTATCCATTAATGATTTTTCAGGATAGCCACGGCTTTCTAATTCTTGAGCAAACTCCCAGGCAATTTGTAAGACCTTATCCATGGATAAAGGCTGCTCTTGGCCTCTTAGCACTTGAGGAATATTTGGCATTGCAAATACCGCTCTACCAATCATTTGACGATCTGTCTTAGTAATTTGAGCACATTGTTGTGAGCTTTCATAATCAACAATATCACCATTAGCTACTACAGGAATGTTATTGGTTTGACCAATAATAGAGCCAATAGCAGGCCAATTAAGACCTTCTTTTTTATAGAGATCTTTACGAGTGCGGGCATGGATAATTAATTCATCAACGCCATCTACAGCCAAAGCTTTAATAATAGTTGGTAATTCATCAGCATCTAAAAAGCCTAAGCGGAACTTAACAGAAAGCACAATGCTAGGATCTAAGACTTCACGTACACGACTAACAATAGTATGTAGTAGCTCTGGCTCCTTTAACAGCATAGAGCCACCGTGATGAACAAAGCGGGATGGACAACCAAAGTTTAAATCAATACCTTTAGCACCTACTTCTACTGCTCTTAGTGCAGTTTGAGCCAAAGGCTCACTTTCATCTCCTAAAAGCTGAACACGGCATGGGCAACCATAAGCTGTTTTAGCATCCTCTTTTAGCTCTGGTACATCACGCAAAATAGTTTTATACGGAAGCACATCGGTAGTGACACGGATAAACTCTGAGAAACACTCATCATAATCTCCGTAATGGGTAAGAACCTTACGCATTGGGGCATCACATACGCCCTCCATAGGAGCAAGATAAATTTTGTCTAGTTTAAAAGTCACTTGTACTATTCCTCAGAACATTAAAAATAAGCTAAAAGACGCTGCATTGTACAACATTATTTTTAACTAAATCACAATTTTGCAACAAATAGCCATCTAAATTACTAAAGCTTAGAGCCTAGCAAGAAAGTGATTTTTTGAATTGTTTAAGCTTGCTCAAATGGCTAGATACGAGGCTTTCAGCCTAATTACTCTGACTTTTAGATGAAAAAAATACTGCATAGCTTCAGTTAGTAGCCCATAGCTTTTGTAAAAATGATAGAATTATTAGGCCATATGACTTGGCTTTTTTTACTGTTTGATTCTATTAATTTGCAAATTGCTAAGGGGATTGAAGTGTTAATTGCAACCCATGATGGTAGTTTTCATGCTGATGAAACACTAGCTTGTGCCATAATTTCATATATTTATGAGCGCTCTGAGGTTATCCGCTCCCGTGATCCCCACATGCTAGAGACAGCTGACATTATTATTGATGTTTCTGGAATCAATGATGAAAAGCATTTTGATCACCACTCTAATGAATTTAATTTAAGCCGAGATAATGGCATTAATTACGCCACTGCTGGTTTAATGTGGCTTAAATTTGGCGATGAATACTTACGTAAAATTGCTCTAGATTATTTTACTTTAGAGCAGCGTAATGAAATTACTAAAGAAATCTATCAAGCTGCTAAAGAGCGCATTGATCGTGAAATTATGTATGGTGTTGATCTCAACGACAATGGCCAACTTAATACCTATTTAAATGATCAAATTAAAGTTGCTAATGAGGGCGAACAAAGAGTAATGGATGAGCTCAATGAGTTCTACCGCTATACTCCAGATATCCCTTATCTTGTGGCCATGCAAAACTTGCCTAACGTCTCTGGTACTGAGCAAGATAAAAACTTTATGACCACAGTTAAGATCTTAAAAACCTTATTAATCAATGCTGCTATTAATGCTCTTTATACAGAAATTGGCATTGCTAAGGTATTAAGCGTTTATGATGGTGGCTCTATCCTTATCATGCACGAGAAATTACCTTGGACTCAGGCCGTACTTGCCAACTTTGATAAGTTTGCTAATTGTATGTTGGCTGTTTATCCAGATCGCAAGCGTGGCTGGCGTGTACAGTCCTTACCATACTCTTTAGCTGAGCGCTTTAGAAATAAGCTTACTGCTCCAAAGGCATGGCGTGGTCTTGATTTTGAGCAACTTGACCAAGTAACAGGCTTAACTGGTACTATCTTTGTTCACCGTGCTGGCTTTACTGGTGGCGCTATGGACTTTGATACCAATCTTGCTATGGCTCGTAAGTGGCTTGAAGAAGGCGAGCGCAGCTAGCCTTGCCTAGCCATGCTAGGCAAAGCTAGCTAAGCTAGGCCTGGCCCCAGACTAAGCAGGGCCTGCCTAAGCTAAGCTCACAGTAAGCTACTTCCACGTTGGGGCAAAAACTCAATTTACATTGTACAGAACAAATCCCTGTCCTTAGTAAGGATAGGGATTTTTACTTGTAGAAAGCCTATTAAAGGTTCAGCTAAGAATGTTGTGAAAGCTTAAGGTTAATTCTACTCAGCGACGAAAGTCGCATATATAGTTGCTCGGATTCGATTACAACATTACTCACTAACAGAGGATTTAGTTAATCATGGCTAATAAAAAACGCAAGAAAGCCCTTGAGATGTACTCCCATGAGGAAATGGAGGCTGTTGAGGCCCATATTAATAATTATTTTGGCCCTGTTTCATATTTCATGCATGAAATTGTGTCTACCGATATTCATGTAGATATCTGTGTGATCCCGCCAAATGAAGAGCACCCCTATTACACCTTATCCACTATGGGTATGGGCGCTCATAGAATGAACGTGCCTCAAGAATTAAGGTGCTACCAACTTGAGCGTGCCGAATTAGTAATTGCTCTGCCAGCATCTTGGAAGTTAGATGAAAAGTCCTTGCATGATGATAATTGGTATTGGCCTGTTCGCCTTTTAATAGGCTTAGCTCGTTTGCCAATAGAATGCAATACCTGGCTTGCTTATGGCCATACTACAGACAATCAAGAACCATATGCACCCTGTACTCAACTTTGCGGTACTATGATATTAGCGCCTCAATATGTTGAAGAAGATGCAATATGCATGCAGCTACCAAATGGTGAAAATGTTAACTTCTATCAAGTTGTCCCTATATACAAAGAGGAAATGGACTACGCCCTTGAGCATGGGTTTGATGAATTATTCCAAAAGTTAACCGGCAAAGGTACTAGTATTATAGTCAACAACCATCGCCGCAACTGCATGAAATAATGCTTGGGAAATATCTGTCCTTAAGCTTGCACTTACCTCTCTTGGGGAAAATCTAGTGCACTTAATACACAAAAGGCTGTCTAAAACACTTAGACAGCCTTTTTGTGTAATGATTAAGCCAATTATTACTGACTAATTGGGCCAAAGGTAATTTCAGCTACACCATTAGCAGCTACACCTCTGACAAAGGACACCTTTTCATCAGCCTTCATATTAGCCTGACCATGGACATATTTGAAGGTACGATAATATACAGGCAAATCTAAGCTACCCTCGCCGCCCTGTACTCTTTGATCGCCTTCAAACTCGCCATAAATATAGAAAATGTCATTAGAGCTATCTAATTGTATATTAGCACGAGCTCCAGACTCTAAATTGTACCAGCCTTCAACCATCCAGGTTTTTCCATCATAGTCTAAGTAAGATACGGCCACTGAGATTGGTACGTGAGCAACATTCTTGCACTCTAATACTAGAGCTTGAGCACTACTAGCTACGACCATACTCCCAACTAATGCCGCAGCAGTTACAATCTTGCGCAACACATTTCCTCCCAACTATAAAAAACCTAAAAAACAATTTTAGCAAAAAAGACAATACATGAGCACCATTATTAAGCTTATGGAGTAAAGCTAGAATCCTCGCCTTTATTACCAGAGCGTACTGAGCCAGCCTTTTCATTGTTTTGACTAGGCTCTTTGAAGATAGGATCATCAAGACCTGCATTTTCATCAAAGGAATAAGGCCCTTGATTATTTTGTACCTCTTGGTTATCAAATGGACGTTCTTCTCTTGATTGATGACTGCCATATTCTGCTTTAGCTGTTTTTTGAGCAAAGAAGTTAACATCAGGAACAGCTGTAGTTAAGTCAATGCCACGAGCAGTATTACGTTTAAGATTTTCAATACGCTCTTGTTGCTGCTCTACAGTTAAAGCTTCAAACTCAGGACCTCTATCTAAGGTGTTGTTTGGTAATAAACGACTTTGATAATCAAACCAAATTAAAAATGGGTTTTTCTTAGATAAAGCAAAATAAGGATCCTTTAAGGCTCTTACAATATCTCTACGAACCATTGATAGCACTGACATGGTATAAACAATTGGCACCATGCACATCACAATAAATGATAGCGAAAAGTTTACGTAGAATTGGGCCAAAGTGAAAAAGCCAATTAATGTAGTAGCAAAGGCATTAACACGTAAAGCTAACACAAAGTTCACCTTAGTTTTAGCAATCATAAGACTAAATACCTTAGTCAAGCTGGCAGCTACCAACACCACAAAGGCTAAGGAAGATAAAAACCACAGTGTTACTACTACCCAAATGGAAAAAAAAGAAGCACTAAAGACTTGCTCTAATACTCCAGCAGCTTCTAAAGGCTCAAATTGAGCACCATTATTGCCATAAATAGAAGTCCAAGGAACATTAATAGATCCTTCGCCTGTTCTAATAATAGCAGCGTGAGAGGTAATAGTAATAGGAGGCTGCTCTGTTACGCCCTTAACCTCAACATTTTCAAGGTTATAGAACATTACCGCCTCGCCTCTAGTATTACGAATTACTAAAGGAGCAGTATCATTAGGATTGATAGGTTCAAGCACGCCTTGAGGAGAAATAGTGCTAGCAGGAATTTGTGCCACTACACTTGGCAAATCTAAAGCTTTAAATTTGGTTAAAACTTCCTTGACTTGCAAGCATGCTGGTAAAGCCAGAGCAGCACATAAAATTAGCAAATATACTAATCCCACTCCCTTCATTCTAAACATCACATCAATATAAAAAGAACGTGATACTACGGCTTTTATAGGATAAGACAAATAAGTTAAAAGATTTTGAAACTGCATAAGGCCAAATCACAACATCAATGCTAAAAAAAATTTTGGTAATTATAGCAATTTCATAGCCTCATGTCTGATCACCTAAAAAAGCTTATCCATTAAGCCCCAATTATTGGGCCATAAATGGCTTATAATAGCTTGACTTTCACAAATCTATGGTCAAGGTATCCAAGAGTACCAATCCTAAAAGCTCACCATCCAAGGATAATTATGGTTAAGCACTTTTTTTGTTCACGCAAACTGTGTTCTGTATTAAGCACTTGTTTAGCTATAGGCCTATTAAGCGCTTGTGCCTCAGATATCAGTTCTAAAGAGTCTAGTAGTAATACCTCTTACTCAGGCAACATTAGCACCACTACCTCTAGCGTGCTAGTTAGCAATGATTTTTCCTCTTACCAGCAAGCACAAAAATTAGCGCACGACCAAGGCTATATTTATGAAGGGCAATTTACCCCCTATCAGGGCTCTAGCTCTCGTATTTATGGTTCCACTGCCGCAGGTTGCATCGAAGGCTCAAGTGAACTTAGTGATCAAAAAGAAGAGTTCCAACTACAACGTTGGGCTGCAGGTCGCAATTATGCTCACCCGCTCATGTTGCAATATTTAGCTGATTTGCGCCACAGAACCAAGGACTTAGGCCTTCCTCCTTTATTAATAGGCGATCTATCTCGTGTTTTAGGAGGCCCTTACGGCCAAAAATCTAATCACGCCAGCCACAATACTGGTATTGATGTAGATTTGCCTTTTGACTTTGCCCTACCACGCAAATCAGCTAGTGAACTTGCCTCACCTAAAGATGTGTATATTGTTAAAGGCACTAAAATTCAACCAACTTTTACCAAATCCATTGAAGTCTATATTAAGACCGCAGCCTCAGATCCTAGAGTTGACCGTATATTTGTTGCCCCTATGATCAAGAAACACATGTGCCTTCTATACCAAGATAAAGAGCATAATGGTTTTTTACAAAAGCTTCGTCCTTGGTTTGGCCATCAAGCACATATGCACGTACGCCTAAAATGCCCTTTTGATAGCCCTGAGTGCGTATCTCAAGCTCCTGTACCACAAGGAACAGGATGCGGATATGAAGTAGATAGTTGGTTTTTACCACCACCACCAAAGAGCGGCAAAGCTGTAGCTAAGAAAAAAGAGCGTGTGCTTCCACAAAAGTGCGCCCTATT
Organism: Anaerobiospirillum sp. NML120448; assembly: GCF_023050945.1. GTDB lineage: Bacteria > Pseudomonadota > Gammaproteobacteria > Enterobacterales > Succinivibrionaceae > Anaerobiospirillum. The sequence continues at coordinate 21,282 of NZ_JALKIM010000049.1, forward strand.
GCTTAAAGATAATTACCTCTAATCATAGATGCGGAAAAATTTACTTAACTCACCATAGCCAAGCGGCAAAATTTGTCCTTAGCAGTCTGCCGCTCACCACTTTTTAACTGTGAACTCTGTGGTGAGCTACAGCAAGTTAACTAACAACCATTATCTCCAACAAATGGCTTAAATACTGCACTGCTTACTATTGTTAACCCTGCAATAATACTGTTTTTTATTTAATTTTGATGAACTTGTAAAACTTGGCACATTAGCTGCACATCTTAAAGTGCTAAGCATGAAAATTAGAGTGACTTTTTACTCAGACTTAGTATTTAAAAACTCATACCAAGCTTGAGTTTAAGCACCAAAAGTGATTTTCTTAGCTTGCTTAGAAGGAGCTTTTTATGTCCATTAGCAACATTTCTCACGCAAGTTCAGTTGGCTTTAGTGCCTCTTTGAGCAAGACTCAAAACAGCGCTAATGTAAAACCAAGTGACTTTGCCGCATTTTATAAAAATGCCAGTGAGATAGAGCAGGTTTCAGGTGTATCCACCCAGGCTACCTCTGGTGTAGCTAGACGTGGTGCCGCTGGCGCTTTAGATGTTGATCGTGCAAATAATGCTCTTTTTGGCAATAATGGTGCTCATTTTGCCCAACTTCTTGCCAAAGCAGCCAATCAACCTGTTTCTAATAGCCAGGCTATTACCAGCTCACAAGCTATTAGTTCTACAAAGGATGTAAACTTTGCGCAATTAAATGCCGCTAGTGGTGTAAACGCCCCTGATGCATATCTGCGCTCAGACAACGCTGCTCTTAGCACTAATAGTGCAGTCCAAGGATCGGACAATATTGCCGCTGAGGCAGCTCAGATTGTAGGCGCTTTAGATCTTGCTAAGATTATGCAAGCTAGAGAAGCTCTCAAGATAGAGCCTTATAATCCAGATGCTCCTATTAATCTTGCCGATAAGACCTTAGATTTCTCTACCATGTTGCCAGCAGGCATGAGATCTTTCATTAAAGATTTAAACTGTGCAGAGAGCGAGCTTAATACCTTTGTAAACGAAATGATCTTCGGCACTCAAAATGGCCCTCACGGTCAAAATGCCGCAGCTTATTTCGGAACTTCCAGCTTAACTGGTGCTCAATTATCCGAGCATATGAACCAGCTTATTGATGCAGCCAAAATTAACACTGCAGATTTTGCCGCTCAAGACTTTAACTTTGTCTTACGCAATGAACACAATGTGCTAGGCAACACCATTGCTATTAACAAGGGTGCTGATTTACAAGAACGTGCTATGGAGCGTGAGGTTAATAAAACTTTCCAAAGCGATATGGCTTTAATGCAGGTTTTAGCACATACCAATAATCAAAGCGCAACTATCTTCTAACAGATAGTCCACGCACAAATTGATAAGACTTTCATACAATGGTTAGCCCTAAAGGCTAACCATTTTTATTTCTGCCCACTGCCCACCAAAATTTCAAACCATCTAATTGCATTTACTCAACACATTAGCAAAATCACTCCTATTCTAGTACACTAGCACTAACCCTAACTTAATAGGATTCTAGGCCCACTGTGTTCAAGCAGCTCCACTAACGAGGCCTAGCAGACTTTTGCAATGAAACTTGTACCAATTAGCCCTGTTGTGCCTTGGGCTATTTGCCTGCCTATCTAAGCGGCAAGCATCCAATACTATGGCAAGGTAAGGTGCTTTTGCTTAACCTTATGCCTATTAGGTTCTAGGCCCCTATTTTGAGAGACTGAGGCCTAGCAGACTTTTGCAATTAAACTTGTACCAATTAGCCTCGTTTTGTCTTGGGATATTTGCCTGCCTATCTAATCGGCAAGCACTCCAATACGATGGCAAGGTAAGGTGCTTTGGCTTAGCCAGCCCTATGCCTATTAGGTTCTAGGCCCCTATTTTGAGAGAATGAGGCCTAGCAGACTTTTGCAATGAAACTTGTACCAACAAGCCAAGTTGTGCCATATGCCATTTGCCTGCCTATCTAAGCGGCAAGCATTCCAATACTATGGCAAGGTAAAATGCTTTTGCTTAGCCAGCCCTATGCCTATTAGGATCTAGGGCCCTATTTTGAGAGACTGAGGCCTAGCAGACTTTTGCAATTAAACTTGTACCAATTAGCTAGCCCTGTTGTGCCTTAGGCCATTTGTTTGCCTATCTAATCTGCAAGCATTCCAATACGATGGCAAGGTAAGGTGCTTTTGCTTAGCCATCCCTATGCCTATTAGGATCTAGGCCCCTATTTTGAGAGACTGAGGCCTAGCAGACTTTTGTAATGAAACTTGTACCAATTAGCCCTGTTTTGCCTTAGGCCATTTGCTTGCTCCTTTTAGCTATAGGAGGCAAGCACTCCAATACGATGGCAAGGTAATATGCTTTTGCTTAACCTTATGGCTATTAGGTTCTAGGCCTCTATTTTAGGAGACTGAGGCCTAGCAGACTTTTGCAATGAAACTTGATTTAGCGTATTGGTAAAATCGATTTTATTCTTATTAGATAAAGCGCACATTTTTAATAGAATCGTGTATCTATTAAGAGAGCTTGCTCAAAATTTAGCGTTTATCTTGCTGCAAAAATTAATGCTTGATCAATAATAGAGCTTAGAGAGCTGGCCCTAATCAATATTAAGGCCAGGCTACTTTCGATTGTGATCTTTTATGTCCTATAGTTTTTTATAGGAATATTTTGTCTTCTTTGCTGCTAGCATTCTGTATTGCTATGCTGCATAGTTTGATGATGCTGATATTGAACAATATGATTGCCAATGGCTTTAAGCCATATTTTTATAGCTCATCATATCGATGATCATCAATAATTACACACCAAAATGAAATCTTTTCTGAATTAAGAAAATTAAGTACAAGGAAAAATTACGTTAACTTTTTCAAAGCTGCGATAAATAAAGCATTATTTCAAAGGATTTCCCGCACCTTAAGATAAAAATTTCTAAGGCACGGTTTACAACTATCCTACTTTAAAGCAGGACACCTTATGTTTGATTGAGTGTTGAATCCTGAAATAATCTTATAAAGCACGTGGTAAAGATGCACGAATGTTGGCATCTAACTTATCGTAGCAAGCTAAAACTTCGTTAGCAATGTCATCACAGGACCAGAGCTTAACGTTATTATTAGCCTGAGCCTGATTTAAAACTCCCTGCTCGAAGCCAGATAAAGAAACTAATACAGCATGTCCAGTGCTATAGAACTTCATCATCTGTCCTAAAAACTCTAAAGATTGAGCAGATAAAGGCTTATCATAATTTTGAATTTGCACACTAACCTTAACAGCACGATTTTTGGTGCTAGAGGCAATTAAAGTGGTGTTACGTGCATTGCTCTCTGGGCGAATCTTAGTATCAAAGCCCTTAGCTCTAATAATATTCTCAATCAGATTGGTTAAACTAAGCTCTTTAGATAAAACCTTTTGCTGAATGATATCGGCTAAGCGCTTATTTAAAGCTTGCTTAGAATCATTAGCCTGAGCGGCAGCTGCTGCATGAGCAGCTACTTGTGAAGCCTGAGCTACCTTAGCGTCTTTAACATTTTGCATAATTTGAGCGCTGGTAGAAGCTTTAGGGCCATTATCCAACAATTGAGCACTAGCCTTAGCTGTAGCACTAGCTCCACGAACTACGGGATCTACATTAGTCTTTGGAGCTTCTACCTTAGGTGCAACAATACGAGCTGGATCAGTAACACGCTCAGGAGATGAACCATTGGTATCAATAGTTAGTGCAAAAATCTCATCAGCATTATTGCCATTAAACACTAAGCGCTCGGCTGCAACTTGTGGAATTGCATATTTGTAAGCAGCAATTACGGTGTTCATAAAAGCATGACCGTCAAGCTGGCAAACTTGCTCAGAGCGGTCAAACATCATATGACCTTCATCAGTTAAGCCTGAAATTAAAACACCACGCTCAAACCATACTACATTACGCTTATGGACATAGCGAGTTTGTGCTTGTTCATCAAAGCTATAATCGCTGGTAACACGGCCATAGTGGATAGTAGAGCCATCAAGATTGAATAAAGCAACGAAGTCACCAATATTCATATTATGAGCAAATGGCCAACAAATATCACACCAATTTTTTGCGCATTGGAAATCTACTTGGCATTCATCTTCAAGATAAATAGTTAAATCATGTGCATTGTAAAAGTCTAACATTGAGGTAGTTAAGTTTTCCTCAAGGCAGCAAATACAAGAATTCTCTAAGAAGTAGCGCTCGTCTTGATTATTTTGAGCTTGAATTAACCAGAATGCCATAATAAATAACCTACAACAATTAAAGTAATCAAATCAAACAGCCACAATCAATTAATTACTTTGATTACTATTTATGATCAGATGCCTGTAAAGGCCCAGCTGATACCCATTGATGGGTACATAGTTGTTTTTGGCAATACCTAAAGGTATGTCTATTGTCTGATAAAGTGTTTTGATGTCAAAAAGTTCAGCAATAAAAAGTGAGGTGCTTGATAGGGTATCCCTAGTTGTCGCATCCTCTATAAACAAGCTCAAATTCCAAAACCTATTAAGCATATTAATGGTGCATGTTTTAAAAAGCTGTGCACCGAAAATGGGAGCCTGCATGTTTTTGTTAATAGATATTACGGTATCTATAATAGATGCACACTTTAAAGATTACAAGGCTAGTTGATAACTTTTTTTAGTTTTTCCCTTTACCTAAATAAAACCGCATATATATGGTTAATTTGCAGGAGCAATAGTATAAATAT
>NZ_JALKIM010000050.1 GCF_023050945.1 Anaerobiospirillum sp. NML120448
TGTATCTATATTAGGGCGGGGTTGTAGTTTTGGCACAAAAAAACTACCTCAAGGGTAGCATTTCTAAGAAATCTGATAAATAAGCGGTTTTTGCTTAGAAATAAAAATTTAACAATGCCGGGCTATGGATTTCAATTTAACCACTACCAGGCAAGCCAAAGCTAAAGCTAAAGCGAGAGCAAAAGCTAAACCAATGAAGAAAAGCAGCTGATAAGCCAAAAGACTTACCACTAGGGTTTAAGGCGGGATTTATAGCTCTTTTCAATTTAGTTCTGCCATGGAGGACACTACTGAAAGTTTCATCTAATTTTTGGAAAAACTAAGTTTCGGCACAAAGCTACTAAATCCAAGGTTTTATGCCGAGCGCATTAGCGCTAATTCACAGTTTAATGCATCTTGTTTTTTCAATAATTAGGTGAACATTCCACTACCTTTTCAACACTAAGGCTTTATTGAAGAAACATGTACCTAACCACCTATAGCTAAGTCCCATATTATTATGCCAGGCATCAGCTGCTTGATTAAATTGCATTATGCTTTACTTGTTAAGGTGCACTCATGGTAAATTAGCCAGTAAGCTAGAGCACATAGTGCAATCTCTTAACAGCTATGCAGCACTTAGATTTACTTAGCCCAGTTAGGTGATTATTTTTCGATTTATTCATTACTACACTGCGCAACGCTAAGTTGCGCTATAGTCAGCTAAGATTATACAGGCTAAGTTTAACTTAGCTTGTTAGAACTCTAACAAGAGCAAGACCACTTTAGCTACTGTAAAGGACAAAAAGGCAATCAAACTATGAACACAGAACAATTCAAAGAGCTTTATGCCCGCTATCAAGATCGCTTGCAATGCAAAATTAATTTAGAGGCTTATTTTACTCAAGACTCCATCTTAGACGTTAAGCTGGCCAGGCTTAATTTAGGAACACTTAACTGCTCTAGTGGTCAAATCATTGCTTGCGATCCTTTTATTGAGCTTGAGGACTGTAAGCCATTTTATGAGTCTATTCCTACTGGCTCTTATGAAGTATTAATTAGTGTTGCTCTTACCAAAGACTGCGGCAATCGCTATGCTTGCGCCAAACTTTGTATTAGCGATAAGAAACCTGTAAGCTACAAAATGGCTGTAGTTGCAGGTGATGATTTAACTCAGCTAGACAATGATGAAGAGAGCTTTTTTGGCTTTGGAGTAGATGCTGGTATGGGTTGCTTTGCAGACTACAATGCTCAGCAAGCCTTTAAGCGTTATTGGCAAGAGCATCTTGCTGAGGATGATAGTATCGATCCTTACAACGATCTCTTTGTTGATGAGTTAGAGAAGTCCTACCACAACCAGCCTCAATACCAAAGAGAAGGCGGCGATTGGTGCAACTTTACCATACCTAACACCAATGAAAATATCATAATCTTTGCCTCTGGTTGGGGTGATGGCTATTACCCTTGCTATTTTGGCTACGATGAAAATGGCAAAGTATGCGCCATGTATATCCTTTTTATTGATATTGAATCAGAGTTTGCTCCTGATGATAATGGGGGTGAGTAGCGGTATCAACCAGAGCTACAACTTAATGTAAGTTATTATTTAGGAGGGCAAGTAATGCCAAGCTCAACCTCTGATTTTGCACAGCTCTATCATCGCTACCAAGACCAGCTTGTTTGCGATTTAGATTTTGAAACTTATTTTACTGCCAACCAGATTGGCGATACTAAGCTCTCACTACTTGAGCTTGGCCTGCTACATTGCCCAAGCGGAAAAATTGTAGCTGGCGATCCTTGCGTAGAGCTAGAAGATATTGAGCCCTTTTATGAGACCATTCCTCCTGGCAATTATCCTGTCAAACTATGCGTAGCTCACACTAAAGACAGTGGCTTTCGCTATGCTTGCGTTAAGCTTTGTGTCAGCGATAAGAGACCTATAAGCTACAAACTAGCGGTTAACTCTACTGCTGATTTAACTGTGCTTGATGACGATGATGGGCAGTTGGATTGTGGTTTTGGAGTTAATACTGCTATGGCCTGTTTAGTTGACTATCAGGGCCAGCAAGAGTTTAAGAAAATTTGGGAACAAATTATTAGTGAGGATCCAGAGGCAGAAGATCCTTATGAAGAGCTTTTTGCAGACTGTTTACTGCGATCCTATCAAGAACACCCAGCTTTCCAAAGAAATTTAGGAGAATGGTGCAACTTTACTATTGGTCAAACTAAGCTTAATATCATAATGTTCTCTTCTGGATGGGGAGATGGAATTTATCCTTGTTTTTTCGGCTACGATGAGTCAGGAAAGATTTGTGCTTTATACATAGACTTTATGTCTTTAATTACTGAAAGTTAAGCCCCCTGCACTCAAACTCACTAACTCGTAGCCTTTTGTGTGTCATTGGAGTTTCTAATGCCAAAGATCCTTGTACTTGGTTCTCTTAACATTGATTTTGTTTATGAGGTTCCACATTTCTTGCAACCTGGAGAAACCTTATCGTCCTTAAGCCGTAATGTATATGCAGGAGGCAAGGGCCTTAATCAAGCAGTAGCCTTAGCCAAGGCTGGTGGTGATGTTTATTTCGGCGGAGCTATTGGTAAAGAGCAAGGTGAGATTTTGCTCAATGTGCTGCAAGAAAATAAGATTAACACCAATTTTTTAAAAGTTCGCCCTGATATTCCTTGCGGCCATACCTTCATTCAAGTTGATACTAAGGGCCAAAATTGTATCTTACTCTACGGTGGTGCTAATCAGTCATTGCAAGAGCAAGAAATTGATGTATGCTTATCCTTTTTCCAAAAGGGCGACTATGTGGTAGTACAAAATGAGACCAACTTAGTAGGCTACATTATTACTAAAGCCCATGCCTTAGGCCTTAAAGTGGTAATGAATGTTTCCCCACTTTCTGAAAGCATTAAAGAGCTACCACTAGACTTATGCCATATGTTAATTGTTAACGAGATTGAAGGCTCTACTTTAGTTAACTTATCGGCCTCTGATGAACCTAAAGCTATTCTAAAAGGTCTAATTGAGCGCTTTGCTAACAGTATTATTGTTCTTACCTTAGGCAAGGAAGGCTCTATTGCTGGTGCTAAGCATCTTAATGATGTATACCGCTGCTCAAGCTTTAAAGTTGAGGCTGTAGACACTACCGCTGCAGGAGATACTTTCTTAGGCTATGTAGTATGTCATGATAGCGCCCAAGATCCTTTAGAGAAGGCTTTGGTTTGCGCTACTGCCGCCTCTGCTTTAGCTGTAGGCAAAGCTGGTGCTACCCCATCTATTCCGCTTAACTCTCAAGTAGATGAGTTCTTAGCCAAGCATGGTGAGCCTCAGCACTCCAATGAAAACTGGTAATCACATCCACACCATTTAACTACACTCAATAAGCAGAAGGACAAGCAAGCTTTCAAACTTTTGTCATCACCTTTCTTGCTCCCTCTGCTTACTTTTAGCCTATGAACCAAAGCTTGGAATATCTTAAAGTTAGTTGGTCTCACTCTTATCCTGATGAGCCAGAGCTTATCTTTTACGAAGTTGATTTAGCCCACGACAGGCAATGTTTACGCTCTATAGAGCTTTTTGCCGACGGCTCCATTAAAAGCATTAATAATCTCTATGAGCAAGCCATAGAAATCACCCCTATTCCTGCCCTAAATGAAATCAATCAAGGCATTTGGGGCGAGGAGCTCACCGCCACAACCATTAGCCAAGAGGAATTTAACTCCCTCTTTGCCCAGGGCCAATTATCCACCCAGGCTAAAGCTCACAGCCAAGCTTAAGCCCTCATCCACAATCACGCAAAAGAAGCCCTCCCAAGCAACAAACAAAGCTCTCCATAAGGCTCAATCCTGCCCCCAAGATTAATTTCCCAGCGCAGCACCAGCGCTGCACTAGCGCCAGCACCAGCGCTGCACTAGCGCCAGCACCAGCACCAGTTCCAATGCCCCTCTCTATCCCTAACAACAGTGCAGTCACAAGCTCCAACACCAGCTAAATTGCGGTTGCAAACTACAGCTCCTAATAAAGTGCCAACTCTGATCGCTAAGGCAATCAAGCTGCTTATTCTTAGCTGCAAAAAACTACCTACTTAGTGGTTAAGTTGAAATCTCATTGCACAAATACCACTAATCTATTTAAATAGTAAAATTGAAGTAAAGCACCAAACAATTAGCAAATTACCTTACCTCTTTGGTTCGTTAGAATGTCATGGTTTTTCACTTCAATCATTTACCAGTCATAAACAGAGTGCATTTCAGGCCATAAAACAACGGCATCATAGCAACAGCACCATGTTAGAACCTAACCAGCCAACCTTCTGACATTGGGCAATCCTGACAATATTTACGCTAAACCAAACGTTTGTCCTGCTCCTCTTAGGATATTCATATCTTTGTTAGCGCCAGGCTAAGGCAAAACCTTAATAATTGAGAACAAGCCTTAGTCATCCCTTATGCCTGTAATTTAACCTAATCTCACCTCAAAACACCTGTCATGCATAGTCATGGGTAGACTCTAACTCTAAGTATTGGTGCAGTTGAGGCAGCAGCAGCTTTTACTCTAGCTCTATAAATTGCTACTACTAATAATCTTGCCCTACCTTTAGCCAAGGCTTACCAGGCTCGTACTCTAGCTCGAATTAAGGCTTTGAGTCTTAATCTTGGACTTGGACTGGCTATGCCTATGGGTTGAGTTTTTGCTTTAGGGGTTAGCTTTAGCTTTGGCTTTGGCTTTGGCTTTGATAGCATCCTATTTTTCATGCAATCATGAATATGAGAAGTGACCTGTACATAAAAACATTTCTTATAGAAGGGGTTGTCGTAAAGCTCATAATGCCAAACAAGCAAGAGTAAGCGTACAGCACTCTATGCAAGACTAATTTGAACGCTGGGCTATAAGGAAATTGTTTCTATATTTGCTTTTCTACTCCCATTGGCAATTGACAGCCCATGATGACAGCACCTTAACTGGTGAAAATGATTTTTAGCAACTTACTTTTTGCATAGCGCTGTTTTTTCTTGGTTTCTAAAGTCTTAGAACGGTATAATGTCGGCATTAATTATAATGTTTCACTCTAAGGTTGTTCATATGTCCTCATTATCTTTGTTCGAGCCGTTTAATCTCTCCCTCTGTGGCTCTAGTTTGGCTACATTAACTAATATTACTGACTTTAACCAAGATTGGCTTGCCTTGAGCAATGAGGTAGGACAAGCTTTAGTTAATGGCGAACAAGACCTTACTCAAGCTGCGCCATATTTTGCAGAGCGCACTCGCTCTTTAGTTGAGCCAATTGCCTTTGCTGATGGTGGTTTTGTAGTAAAGAGCAATGAATATCTTGATGAAGTAAAGACTAAGCTTGCTCTTAGTGATGAAACTATTATGGCAGCCCTAAAAGCCCTCTCTCCTTTAAATGCACTTTTAGGCGAGCAAGCTGATATCAATTTCAAAGCCAGCAAAGTCAAAGGTAAGTACGATATTGTATTGAGCTCTGATAATGTCTTAATTTGCATAATGGTGCTTGAGTTTATTAAGACTTGTCCTAAGCTTTCTAAGTTAAACTTACGCTTAAGCAGCGATCGTGATCCTAACTTTAGTATGCAAATTGGTCAGGATGTCTTAACTTACGAAGATATCTTAGTTTATGTTGAGCCTGTAGATCACATGCATACCCACATTAGCTTGATCTGCCCTAAGCTTAAAGACAAAATTACTGAAGAGCAATTTGGTACCTGTGCTCTTACTATGTTGCGCTATCTTTTTGGCGATGTTATTGGTCGTATTATCTTAGAGTGCTCTACTATTGAGGTCTCTTTTGATATCCCAGCTAAGCTCCAAGCTCAATTAGATAAGGTTCAAGAAGAGTCCGATAGTGATGAGAATGTTCGTCCTGTGCATTTAAAGGACTTCTATCGCAACTATATTTCTCATGGCGGTAAAGTTCTTACCAAAGAGACTGATTTGCTCTTCATTACTAACTATCGTGATCACAATGCCTCTGCCAAGGCTAATAGCAGCACCGAGCCTCACAATGCTATTTTTGAAATCGATGCTCTTAATACCTTTAGTCCAAGCTTAGATCAAGAAACCTATGAGCATGATTTAGAAGTGCTCAAGGCTTTAGGCGTAACCCCAATTACCCTTGCCCTCAGCATGAAGCAAGCTGACACCAATGAGCCTAAGATGGCTTTATCTCGTATGGAGAACAACCAGCTGCTAAAAGATATTGAGCGCTTTATTAATCGCTCTAAGAGCGAGCACTTATTAAAGGTAGTAGGCTACTCTTTTGCCCCTAGCAAAACCAACCTCTATCTCTTAGCTTTTGATTATGACCAAGCACTATCCTTAATCAAGAGCTATAGCACTCAAAGCAAGCTCTCATTAAGCAGCCTCACTATCAGTGTCTTAGGTGATACCACTAAGGGTGAGACCATTACTCTTTAGTACATCCCATCCCATCCTTTAAAATAATTAGCCCTAATAAGCTTATTACGCCTATTAGGGCTTTTTCATGGCCGTCTACCCAAAGCCCAAAAGCCCCTCAGCCATATTAATGGGCCTAATGGTATGACTGGAGCTGCAACAAAGAGCAATAGGTGCTTAAGCCTTTAATGCCTGCAAAAGCGTTCGAAAGAACGCACGAACATTACTACACCAATTGGCTTAAGGTAATAGACTACCATCTTACAAAGCATCACCTATCTTTGCCTTATTGTTTCATAGAGCAGGAAAATGAACGGCATAAATGCAATCAGCCTCGCCCTGCTAAGCTAAGCTAAGCTCGTGCCGTCTCAATCCTGACCAGACCTTGCAAAGCAAGACCAGGCCAGGCCAGGCCAAGGCCAAAGCCAAAGCCAACAGAGCCAGTTTAAGCAGCACAATATTAACCTTTGGAAGAAAGATTGTTTTGTGAGCTTAATGCAATTATTACTTAAAGTTCAAGCTATAGAACTCTACAATATTTGCCTCTTTGATTTGGGCAATTAATTCTTTGTGAGCTTTTTTGTTAGCGCTACTTGGTTTAGCGCCTAAATGTTTACGTAAATTATGGAAAAGATTTAAAACGTCAGGACATACTTGGAAATTATGTAAACCACCAACATTACGGGTAAATTTTTCTTTGGCAGAAAAATTGAATACAGGATTGAACTCTCCAAATCTTTCAACATAGAAATCTTTAATAGCATCGCCAATATGGTAATCCATATAGAGCGCACCTGCACACATTGATTGGGCTGCGCTTAAATATGGCTTAGACTCAATGGAAATCTTATTAATCTTCCACCAATCAGGTAAGTTTTGCTCAAACTCATCCATATCCTCAACAAAGCTTCCGCTGTGCATGAACAAGGCATCCAAGGCAAAAACAAAAGAACGTTGGATATCCATCATACTTAAACCAAGGCCTAAGTACTTTTTGATAAAGACATCATTGATAAGATAGAGCTTTTGAGCTTTTACATCTAATTCCTTAATCTGGTTAATAATTTTAATAAACTCTTGCTCTTGCTCAGGAGTCTTTACTATGCCCTTGCTACCCTTATCCAACATAATGGCAGCCATTAAGATATGCCCCCCAAGGAGCTGACAGTTTTTCTCCAACTGAGCCTCAAAAATTTCCATTGGAGAGTGCATTTCCTCAGACAAACACATGATCATGCCTGTTAGGCCATGAGGATCATTAATCGCAGGTAACTTTAAAAACTTACAATAAAGATCTCCGTCAAAAGGCTGATTATATAGTGCCTCAATTTCCTCAACAGTGATGCTATCTAGCAATTCGCTGGTTTGCTGTCTATCAATTTTAGAAAGATACTCAAGTTGAATAGCCTGATCATGATTTGCAGACATGGAAATAACTCCTTCAAAACAAAGTTGACAATAAATGAACCAAAGATTCATTAATATTCAGTACTAAATTAACAGCTTTTGCCTGATTTTTAAATAAACATTAGCAAGAAAAATACAGCTTATTGCCATCAGCTCTTCCATGCCACCACCCCAGTCCCCTATTGCACAACTGCACAATTGCAAAACAAGCAGCTACCAGCAGCCAGCTCTCAACTGCCTACCAAGATAGCAAAACACAAAGTGCCTTTTGCACTTCCACAAAAGCCTACTTATAAGCAACGAAGATAGGCTTTAACACCTTTATGAATCATACCGCCACTCATTGGTTAAAGTTTAAACCTGCATCATGGTTTTGCAAAGTTCACAAATTACTTAAATTTCATTTACAAACATCTAACAAAATAAAACAGCATCAAGCTTTATCACAAGCTCTAGCACCCAAAGTAAGCTCATTAAGCAGCCTCACCATCGGTATCTTAGGTGATGCTACTAAGGGTGAGACCATTACCTTCTAGCCAACAACTCCAACCCAGTTCGCAAAAAATTAGCCCTAATAAGCCAACAACGCCTATTAGGGCTAAATCCTATTAGATCTTGCTCTCGTTGAGGTGCATTCACTCACCTCACATTAAACTGTGGATACTTTAGTATTGTGTAGGATAGAGCTGACATTAAGCTCCACAAGTGCGTCTTTGTTTCCTTTAACTCATAAGATCACTTATGAACTTGTTTAAAATCTATAGTTGAGTAGCACTCAAGTTAAAGTCCTTTAAACCCAAGACAGTAGAAATCTACAAGATTCTCCTCCCTAATCTTGGCCATTAACTCTTGGTGAGCCTTTTTATTGGCGCTTTTTGGTTTAGCAAAACAGATCCTACGTAAATTAGGGAAAAGCTTTAAAACATCAGGGCATACCTGCATACTCTTTAAAGCCATTATGCAACGATTAAAATATTCCTTTTGTGATGGATTATGAGAGTATTCACCAAATCTTTCTTGATAGTAATCACTCACAATATCACCAAAATGGTAATCCAAATGAATCGCACCAGCAGTCATGGCTATACAATCAATTAAATAAGACTTAGAATTGATTACAAGCTTATTGATCTTCCACCACTCAGGTAAGCTTTGCTCAAAAAGTGCCAGCTCATCAACAAAATTTACACTGTGCATAAACAAGGCATCCAAGGCAAAGACAAAATCACGCTTAATATGCTGGGGACCAAAATCATTGCCATGGTACTTTTTAATAAAGATATAATTTAAAGTGTAGAGCTTTTGAACCTTTGAATCTAAATCTTTAATCTTTTTGAAAATTTCAAAAAACTGTTGCTCTTGTTCTGGAGTCTTCACTATGCCCTTTGGGCCTTTATCCAACATGATAATGGCCATCAATAAATGGCATGTAACGAACTGACAGTTTTTTTCTAAGAAAGCCTCAAAGATCTCCATCGGCGAATGCGTGCCACCAAAAATCATCATACTGGTTTGACCTTTGGGATCCTCAATAGCAGGTAAATTCAAAAGCTTGGAGTAAATACTGCCATCAAAAGGCTCATCATTAAGCGCTTCAATTTGTTCAATAGTGACGCTATCAAGCCATTCGTTGGTTTGTTGGAGATCAAGTTTAGAAAGGTACTCAAGCTGAATACCCTGCTCATTATTTGGTTCCATAAAATAAATCCTTTAAAACAAAGCTGACAGTGACCAAATGAACTAAACATTCATTTAGATTAGCTACCAAATTAACAGCTTTTGCCTGATTTTTAAATAAGCCTTAGCAAGAAAAAAATACAGCTTATTGCCATCAGCCTTTCCATGCGACCACCCAAGTCCCCAATTGCACAATTGCACAACCAGCAACTGCCAACAGCCAGCTGTCAACTGCCTACCAAAGTAGCAAAACAATAAGTGCCTTTTGCACTATCCCAAAAGCCTACTTATAAGCAACGAAGCAAGGCTTAGATACCTTTATGACTAATACCGCCATTCATTAGTTGAAGTTTAAACCATGCATCATGGTTCTGTTCAGTTCACAAATTACTTAAATTTCATTAACAAACATCTAACAAAATAAAGCAGTCGCAAGCTTTATTACGAGCTATAGAGCCAAAAGCAAGCTCTTTAAGCAACCTCACCATCAGTGTCTTAGGGGCTCCCTCTAAGGGTGAGACCATTACCCTCTAGTCAACACACCACCACAATTCATAAAAAAAATTAGCCCTAATAAGCCAGCAAAGCCTATTAGGGCTCAATCCCATTAAATCTTGCACACGTGCAGGTGCCTTCACTCACCTAACATTAAACTGGGAGCCATTAGCATTGTGTAGGCTCGATCTGACAATAAGCTCAACAAGTGCGTCTTTGTTTCCTTTAACTCATAAGATCACTTATGAACTTGTATAAGATCTATAGTTGAGTAGCACTCAAGTTAAAGTCCTTTAAACCCAAGACAGTAGAAATCTACAAGATTCTCCTCCCTAATCTTGGCCATTAACTCTTGGTGAGCCTTTTTATTGGCGCTACTTGGTTTAGCTCCTAACAAGCTACGTAAATTAGGGAAAAGATTTAGAACATCAGGGCATACCTGGAAATTATTTAAAGCCATTAATTTGCGGTAATAAGCTTCTTTATCAGCTGGGTTAACAGTGCCTATATCAAATCTTGTTTGGAAGCAATCACTCACACTATCACCAGAATGGAAATCCATATAGATCGCACCAGCACTCATACCGATACAATCGTTTAAACAAGGCTTTGATTCGATAACATTCTTATTGATCTTCCACCAATCAGGTAAGCTTTGCTCAAAAAGTGCCATCTCATCCACAAAATTTACACTGTGCATAAACAAGGCATCCAAGGCAAAAACAAAATCACGCTTGATATCATTGAAACCTAAACCATTGCCGAGGTACTTTTTAACAAAAACATAATCTAAAGAATAGAGCTTTTGAGCTTTTAAGTCTAATTCTTTAATCTTTTTGAAAAATTCCAAAAACTGTTGCTCTTGCTCTGGAGTCTTCACTATGCCCTTTGGGCCTTTATCCAACATGATAATGGCCATTAATTCATGGCCTCTAATGAATTGACAGATTTTTTCTAAAAAACCCTCCATAATCTCCATTGGTGAGTGGGCACCAACAAAGAGCATCATACTGGTGTGACCTTTAGGATCCTCAATAGCTGGTAAATTTAAAAGCTTAGAATAAATCTCTCCATCAAAAGGCTCATTCATAAGCCCCATAATTTGTTCAACAGTGACACTATCAAGCCATTCGTTAGTTTGTTGAATATCAAGGTTAGAAAGGTATTCAAGCTGAATACCCTGCTCATTATTTGGTTCCATAATATAAATCCATTAAAACAAAGCTGACAATCAATGAACCAAAGATTCATTAATATTCAGTACTAAATTAACAGCTTTTGCCCGATTTTTAAATAAACCTTAGCAAGAAAAAAACACAGCTTATTGCCATCAGCTCTTCAATGCCACCACCCCAGTCCACATTTGCGCAATTGCACAATTGCACAACCAGCAACTGCCAACAGCCAGCTGTCAACTGCCTACCAAATTAGCAAAACACAAAGTGCCTTTTGCACTTCCCCAAAAGCCTACTTATAAACAACGAAGATAGGCTTTTCCCTCTTTATGAATGATACCGCCATTCTTTAGTTAAAGTTTAAACCTGCATCATGGTTTTGCTCAGTTCACAAATTACTTAAATTTCATTTACAAACATCTAACAAATTAAAGCAATTGCAAGCTTTATCACGAGCTCTAGCACCCAAAGTAAGGTCATTAAGCAGGCTAACCATCTGTGTCTTAGGTGATGCCAATAAGGTTGAGACCATTACCCTCTAGCCAACACCAGCCCAAATTCGCAAAAAATTAGCCCTAATAAGCCAACAAAGCATATTAGGGCTCAATCCCATTAGATCTTGCACACGTGCAGGTGCCTTCACTTATCTCACACTAAACTGTGTATACTTAGCATTGTGTAGGATCGATCTGACATTAAGCTCAACAAGTGCGTCTTTGTTTCCTTTAACTCATAAGATCACTTATGAACTTATTTAAGCTCTATAGTTGAGTAGCACTCAATTTAAAGTCCTTTAAACCCAAGACAGTAGAAATCTACAAGATTCTCCTCTCTAATCTTGGCCATTAACTCTTGGTGAGCCTTTTTATTAGCACTATTTGGTTTAGCAACACAGATCCTACGCAAATTAGGGAAAAGCTTTAAAACATCAGGGCATACTTGGATACTCTTTAAAGCCATTACCGCACGATTAAAATATTCATAGTTTGATTGATTAGGGGTAGGAGAGCTTGCACCAAATCTTTCTTGGTAGTAATCACTCACAATATCACCAAAATGGAAATCCATATGGATCGCACCAGCACTCATGGCTATACATTCATCTAAATAAGACTTAGAATGAATTACAAGCTTATTGATCCTCCACCAGTCAGGTAAGCTTTGCTCAAAGAGTGCCAGCTCCTCAACAAAATTTACGCTGTGCATAAATAGGGCATCCAAGGCAAAGACAAAATCACGCTTAATATGATGAGGACCTAAATCATTGCCATGGTACTTTTTAATAAAGATATAATCTAAAGTGTAGAGCTTTTGAACCTTTGAATCTAAATCTTTAATCTTTTTGAAAATTTCAAAAAACTGTTGCTCTTGTTCTGGGTTTTTCACTATGCCCTTTGGGCCTTTATCCAACATAATAATGGCCATCAATAAATGGCATGTAACGAACTGACAGTTTTTTTCTAAGAAAGCCTCAAAGATCTCCATTGGCGAGTGCATACCACCAAACAACAACATACTGGTGTGGCCTTTAGGATCCTCAATGGCAGGTAAATTCAAAAGCTTGGAGTAAATGCTGCCATCAAAAGGCTGATCATAAAGCTCTTCTATTTGCTCAACAGTGATGCTATCAAGCCATTCGTTAGTTTGTTGAATATCAAGGTTAGAAAGGTATTCAAGCTGAATACCCTGCTCATTATTTGGTTCCATAAAATAACTCCATTAAAACAAAGCTGACAATCAATGAACCAACGATTCATTAATATTCAGTACTAAATTAACAGCTTTTGCCTCATTTTTAAATAAACATTAGCAAGAAAAAACACAGCTTATTGCCATCAGCTTTTCCATGCCAACACCCCAGTCCCCAATTGCTCAATTGCACAATTGCAAAACCAGCAAATGCCAACAGCCAGCTGTCAACTGCCTACCAAAATAGCAAAACACAAAGAGCCTTTTGCACTTCCCCAAAAGCCTACTTATGAGCAACGAAGATAGGCTTTTCCATCGTTATGAATCATAACGCCATTCTTTAGTTAAAGTTTAAACCTGCATCATGGTTTTGCTCAGTTTACAAATTACTTAAATTTCATTTACAAACATATAACAAAATAAAGCAGTCGCAAGCTTTTTGATCCTTTCACAACAATAGAGATTGCCTCTTATTCATGTTAAAATTGTAAGATTGTGTATAAGCTATTATTGTCCATGGCTTACTAGTTAGCCCAAATGCGCTTTTAATTGCAGATTCTTAATGTTAACAAGGATTTGTTTCATTGAGGTAAGAAAGCAAATTTGGGGTCAAACTCAATGCTGGGCATAAGTATATGAGCTAATTTCTAATCAGATTTTTGCTTTTATGCTTTAAGAATAAGTATCAATTTTACTTTTCTAGCCTCTACCTCAATTAGGCATTAACTAAAGCACTGTTAACTCATGGACTAGGCTTAATGTTATCCATTTTGTTTTTCATCAAAAAATAATATTTATGAAGCAAACTAATAACGCCATTAAATTCCTTATGGCCCAATATCGAGCCATTTACCAAAGCGCATACCTAAAGGGCCTAGCTAGTGCCATCATCGTTACCGCATCCCTTGCAGCAGGTCAAGCTCAGGCAGCTGCTCTTACTAGTTTTGATGGTTTAAAGTCTGATGAAACTATCACTATTCCAGGAAATAAAGAAAGCCTTGCAATCACATCAGGCACCGCAAATGATACCGCTGAATTTAAGGTTCAAATCACCTCAGGAAAGGGCATAGATAACAAGGTAGAAGGTGCTACCGCAAGCGCCAAGAAGGCTACCTTTGAAATCAATGGCGCAGATACCACACTCAAGGTAGCAGCAACTGCAGCTGGTGGTACAGGTACTGCCGCAGAAGGTTCCTTGACTATTGGTACTTTAGATGTAAAAAAGGGCAGTGTAACTGTTGATGCTGCAGCAAATAATGCTAGTTTAGTTGCA
Organism: Anaerobiospirillum sp. NML120448; assembly: GCF_023050945.1. Classification (GTDB taxonomy): domain Bacteria; phylum Pseudomonadota; class Gammaproteobacteria; order Enterobacterales; family Succinivibrionaceae; genus Anaerobiospirillum. The sequence goes on from NZ_JALKIM010000050.1 coordinate 14,117, forward strand.
GATCAAGTAAATGTTGCTAGTGGTGGCAAGATTACTGCAAGTTCAACTGGTGCTGGTAAGGCTTCTTTGGGAAATGAAACAACCAAGTATAAGTTAGAGTCAGGCTCTACTATTATCTTAGGATCCAGCGGTGCAATGCTTGGCCAGGACGTTGTTTCAACTGGAGGTAAGATTGTTTTAAGTGGTGGTTCATATCAGACCCCAACCACCAGCGCTCAAAAGCTTGACTTTGACGTTGTAGCAACCAGCTCCATTATTCTTCCAAGCAGCGTTGATACCTTAGGCACATTAAACCTCGCCTCTGGCTCTACTATTGATATTAAGGCCGCAGCCACAGGTGGTACAGCTAACGAGCTTAAGATTACTGGCAATGGTACTAAAGGCTCCATCGTTGTATTACAGGATGGTGTTTCCTTAAAGAGCTCTGGTTCTACTACTAACACTGTTGGTGGCGTTATTAGCGTAAGCGGCGCAGCTGCAAGTGGTGTAGGCGGTACCGCCAGCAACTCCGAGCTTCACTTAACTGCAAAGACCTTAGGTGAGTTCTTAAAGCCAACAGATACTACTAATAATGCAAGTGGTAGCATACTTTTAAATGCCAATTCAACTCTTAAGTTTACCAATGACTCAAGCGTAGACATTGCTGCAAGTGGTACCAAGTCTGATGGTTCTGAGTTACAAATTGTAAGCGGAAATGCTGGCGTAGCTGGCCAAGTAGTTGTTAGTGACACTGCCACAATTGATGGTAAGAAGATTACCATTTCTAAGGCTATGGCATCTGGCTTAAACACCAACTTAAGTGTTACAGCTGATGAGTTAACTCTAGGTAGTAGCTCTGCTAACATTACTGGAAGTTTAGGCGTTGCTTCTTTAAGTGCTAAAAATGTAAAGTTTGTTGGTAGTGGTAGTAGTCATTTTGTATTAGCTGATGACATTACCCTTTCTAACTTAGCTGATGATGCCACTGATGCAAACAAAAAGATTGCTCAAAAAGGCACAATCGCTGGTCCAGTAATTATTTCTGGTAATAAGGGTATTACCGTAGACGGCGGTTTATATACCTCCACTGGTGATATCACTATCTCTGGCGGTGCTGTCAAGATTCATAATACCAATGATAGAGCTGACCAGTCTTCTTTAACAGCTGACGGTGGCAACTGGATTTTAGATCGTGATGCCCAAAATGGCAAAATTACTGTATCTGGTACCAGTACTTTACTTGATTTATCCAAGGCTACTGTTAAATACAAGGAAAATCCTGCTACCACAACCTACAACGTTAAGTTTGAGGCTCAGTCTGGTGGTGAAATCAAGCTCAAGGGCGAAGACATTGCTACCCTTTTAGGTGACGGCCAAACCAGTGGTGCTGTATTTGATATTGGCTCATCAGGCTCTCAATTAACTGCTACTGGTGACTTAACTCTACAAGATGCAGCACTTATTAAAACTCAAGCCACATCTACACCTAATACACAAAAAGCTGAAATTGTATTAGCTAATGGTGCTACTTTAGCTGCTGAAGGCACTTTAGAGTTACAGAAGTTTGATGCAACAAATGGTCTAACCTTAGCAGGTAAAGATGCAACCTTGCAGGCTGGCACTTTAAAGTTGACCTTACAAGATGCTGACGCTTCTGGTAATTCAGCTATTCTTCAGACTGGTCATTATGTTGTTACCGCTGGCTTAGATACCAACGCTGGTAAGGGTGTAGTTGTTTCTGGCTCTAATGCTAAGTTTGACTTTGGTGGTCTTAAGAAGGATGCCAAAGGCAAATACACTGCTTTATCATCTGGCGGTTCAACTGATGAGGCAATTGTAGTCTCAGGCGCTACCATGAATGTTAACGCTGGCACTTGGAACCTTACTGGTAAGTTAACTCTTAATGGATCCTCTCCATCATTAACAGTTGGTAACGACGATACCGTTCTTACTAGCGCTGATAGCACAATTGCTGCTACCTTGAATGCCAGTGAATTGGTTATCGAAGCTGGTAGTGCTACTGTTGAAAAGACTGGTACCTTAAACCTACAAAAGGTTAATGCTATTACTAAGTCCATTACAATTAATACAACTAATGAATCTGGCAGCAGTAGTTTAGCTGGTGCCTTTGACGACAGCAAAACTGATGCTTATGAAAGATTCGGTATCAAGCTTGGTGATGATGCTATTACTGTAAATGAGGGTGCTTTCTTTACTCTTAAGGGTGCTGGCGTTGAAAAAGCTTTAGGCGAAGTAAAAACTGGCGATAAGATTACTGGCTTTAATATCAATACCAATGCTTTTGATGCAAGTGGCTCTTTAGTTTCTAAGGCTGGCTCTACCATTAATATCACCTACTTTAAGGATGGTACAGTATTTACCAAGGACGCTTTAAAGGCTTTAAGCAAGGGCTTATTTGGTACTGATGCTGGCAAACTAGAAGGTTCTATCAACCTTGGTAAGGTAGTGTTCGAGGGCTTGCAGTCTAGCGGTGGTACTGTATCCTGGACCGATGCTAAGGACTTTGGTGTTAACTACTTACCTCACTACAAGAACGATGACCTCATGAACGCTCAGCTTATTAATGTAAGTGGCGACACTGTATATGGTCACTGGGGTAGCGTTCTTGATACCACCAAGAACTCAGGCGATAAGGTTGCCTTTGCTGACAATGCATCTTTAAACAAAGCCAAGGAAATTGATGGCAAGAAGTATTTTGCTTTAGGTAAAGACAACGCTGTTTTAGGTCTTGAAATCAAGAGTGGCGGCACTTTAACCTTAGCCAATGGCGGTATCGCAGGTGACGTTAAGATTGGTGATAAGGCAACCTTAGTTGTTGATAGCAAGTCTGGCTACACTACTGAGCTTGAGAGCATTTCAGGTGACAAGAATGCAAGTGTAAATCTTACCTCTGGTATTACTCAGGTTAATAAGGACATTAGAGTTGGCAGTGTTGACTCCACAGCCGAGAGCATCTTAAATGTAACTGGCAACTTAACCTTAACTGCCAATGATGACAAGACAGTCTCTGAATTTAAGGGCATTGTCAATGTCTCCAAGGACAAAAACAAGAGCGGTGGTAATGTTGTCTTATCTGGAAATACTTTATTTGCAGGTACCACTAATGTAGAAGGCGACTTTACCTCTAAGAAGGAAGTAACCTTTACTGGCAATGCAACCATTGAAGGCTTAACCAAGTTTACAGGTAAGAAGGCTACAGTTGAAGGTGGTGGCTTCTTAAAGGCTAAGGATATTGAACTTGGTAATACTACTACCTTATACATCGGTCGTGAGACCTTAAAGGAAGGCTCTGGTGATAAGGCTAAGTATGAGAGCTCCACTGGCTATTTAGAGGCTGATCGTGTTGATCTCAATGGTGGTACCTTATTTATTGATCCAGAATATGGCAAGGCCACTAGTATTGCCGTAATCAAGCGCTTTGGTAAGAAGCCAACTGGCGCTGATACCACTAAGGATCCAGTTGATGTTGGTACTATCGACGGTAAGTTAATTATTGGTCAGAACTCTGCTTTATTTGCAGGCGCTGATGCTACTGTAGAGCTAATGAAGACCTTCATTAAGCGCTACCAAGAGTCAACTGGTACTTCACTTACTAAAGATAATGGCTCTATTCTTTATGTAAGTGACAAGCTTACTGTGGATAACGACTCTCGCATTATTTTAGATGCTGAGTCTCATTCAGATGTTATTGAGACTGAGCTTACGAAGAAGAACGACGGTAAGTATGCCGCTGCTTACAATGGCACAACAGCTAAGACTGATGCCGATCTATTCTTAGGTAAGGGTTCTGTTTTAGTAGTAGGCCAAGATACCTTAGATGAAGGTTCTGCTATCTACTTTGATAAGAATGATGCCTCTATCTTAGCTGAGGGTGGTTCTAAAGTTGTATTAGATGGCGACCGTTTCATTTCTAGCCGTGATATTATCATTTTCAAAGATGCAGATAGGGACGATAATGGTGTCAAAATCTTAGGTGAAAAGGGCAAGAATGACATTAAGGTTGAGTCCATCAACGGCATTATGGGCTTTACTATGGAAGCTGGTAAAACTACCTCTGGTGGTACTTTAGCGCTCTTAACCGACAAGATTGATTCAGCTTATCGTGGCGCATCTACCCCAATGCGTGACTACTTAATTGGTTATGCTTCTTTAACCAAGAACTGGAAAGAGTACTATAGCAATACTGATGAGAATGCTGATAGCTCTATTAATCCAAAGGTAGATCCTGATTACTTTGTGGAGCGTGCTGCTGATAAGTCTATTGCCACAGCTGATAAAGATGGCAAGATCACTGTTGTTGATACCAAGAATTACACTGCTAGCCAGTTCGTTGCTGTTAAGCAGGCAGATGGTAAATATCAAGTATTCTTTAAGGCTTACAACGAGTTCTTAGAGAAGGTAATTCGTGATACCAATGGTTTAGCTGCTGACCAAGCTGCTCGTATGGGTGTCTTTGGTGGCTCTGCTGATGCTGCTATGTTAGTTGGCAATGCTTCTTATGAGGCTGTAGCTGGTCGTTTTGGTATGGGTCAGCAAGGTATGCTCATGACTTATGCTAACAATGGTCAGGGCGGCGCTATGTGGGTTGCTCCAGTCTATAAGAGCCGTGAAACCAATGGCTTTAAGGCTCAGGGTCTTGAGTACGGTACCGATACTTCTATTACTGGTTTAGTATTAGGTGCTGACATAACCTACGAAGACGGTATGCGTTATGGTGTAATGGCCAACATCGGTGATGGTGATTCCTCTGGTGAGGGCGCAGCTAAGGGCGTAAGCAGTGAGTACAAGTACTACAGCTTTGGCTTCTATGCTGGCTATAACTACAAGGCCTTCTCCATGGTAGGTGATCTCAGCTACTCAGTAGTTGACTCTGATGTTGATGCTAATACTGATGCAGGTATGGTAAATACCTCCTTTAACACCACCAATTTAAGCGTAGGTGTAACTGGTCAGGTTAACTTGAGCTACCGTGGCTTAGATATCGTGCCACATGCTGGTCTTCGTTACTCCATGATTGATATGGATGACTACGATATGAACGGCAATGGCAAGATTGGCTCAGTAAGCGTAGATAAGGCCAATGTTATGTCCGTACCAGTAGGCGTAACTATTTCTAAGGAATACTTCTCTGAGGAGTGGAGCTTCCAGCCTTCTATTGACTTAAATCTTACTGCCAACTTTGGTGATGACAAGATTGATGGCAATGTTAAGTGGAGCGGCATTTCCAATGCTGACTTAAATACCTCCAACGAGTTTATGGATGACCTTACCTATGGCGTAATCTTTGGCTTTGGTGCTCAATCCGAGCGCTTATCCATTGGTGCTGGCTTAGGTTACCAAGGCTCTTCGAATGTTGATGAGTTTACCTTAACTGGTACTGCTCGTTATACCTTCTAATAAGCTTAGGTTAGCTATAGCTAACGATTAGCTATTCGCAAGCCTAATACTAGGTATTAGCTTAGCTACAAAAGGCAAAGGGTTAATTTCCCTTTGCCTTTTTTCATTTTGATACCACGTACTGCGCCCTAACTCACCAAATTTCCAGCGCATCACTGCCGCAGCACTGAGCACAACAGCTTTCTCATGCATCAGAACCACAGCATACCAGCTTAGCAATGCATCATTGCTCTTGCACACATGCATCCCAAAGCTCCACACTAAGTCTCATAGCATTGATCCTAAGCACTTTTTGCAGTCCTCTCTATCATAGGCTTGGTTGCACAGCATTTCTTCACTCAATAAGTTGGTCTCAATGCTAACAAGCTCCTTAATATACTTGTGCCTTTCTTAAACTAATCTTGAGTCATCAAGCTAAAGGTCTATTGACCCATAATTTTATTGAAACATGGTTCACCTCTAAGCTCAAAGTTCTAAGCTTTTCTAATACATATGGATCTTTTTTTCTCAGCAGCAAGCACCGACCCTACCTTAGATATGTAATAACGATGGTGACCTCCCTATTGGTTTTATAAAAACACTGATGTGCCCCTCATAGTGAAAAGTATGGTGCAGCTTAATGCACAAGCCAAGCTAAGCCAAGCTAAGCTAAGCTAAGCTAAGCTAAGCCATGCTCAGCCAAGCCAGACCAGTCCAAGCCAAGCCGAACTGCCTGAGCTAAGCTAAGTTAAGCTAAGCGAAACTGTGCCATCAATCCTCCACCAAGAAAGAATTACTTGTGCTTGGTATGAATAATATTAGGGACTTGCGTAGGGTGATATTTGCGTAGCATGGGTGATGCTATTGGTGCTCTTGCCTCTGTATGTTTCAACCAAGATCACGATCTTTACTAATATTTCTTTACTCAAAAGGCTTTTGTTTAGAAGATCTACAGAGCATAAGCAATCTTTAGTTATGCTTTTGGGCTGTTGTGCTTGATGCCTATTAAAGACATATGGATAGAGCCTGCTGTGAGCCTTTATCCTGATTAGAGCTTAAGAGCCTTAGTATTTTTCTGAAAATTGCCTTCCCCTCATCGTCGGAGCTACTTATGATTAATCATGAAAAACTCGAACTAGTGGCAAATGCCTATTGTGATCACTTTGACTCTTGGTGGGAGCATGAGGAGCATAAACTCAGAGCTCTTAAGCAATTTAAAGAGCATTGGGACTTGGGATGCGAAGACTTTGTTGCTATGTATCAGCTCTCTACCCAATATGCAGATCAATTGCTTATTGCGGATAAAGGTTTTCCAGGGGGTATGATAGTTTGTTTTGCCAAAATGGCTGAGCATACTACTAAACAAGCCTTTTTTGAGCTCTTAGATGAGAGTAAAGATCTTGCCTCACGCATTGATGCTTTTACCAATACTATTAGAATCTTACTCAATCAGTTTGCAGTAGATAATCCTAATTGGGCCTTAAATATTAAACAATCACAAAGCATTAGCTCTTATTTATATTTTGCTTATCCTGAGCGCTATTATGTTTACCAAAAGGAGTTAGTAGCTAAATTTGCCTCATTTTTAGACTGTCCTTTAAAGTTAGCTGATAGCCTCAAGGGTAGTGACTTAGTATCGATTTTTGAGTTTTTTGACCAAGTTAAGGACTATATCCAAAATCATCATGAGCTGCTTAACAAAGGTCAAGCCTTATTTGATAGTCATGGACTTAAGATCAGTGCATTAAATCTCATGGCATGGGACTTGAGCTGTTTTTATGCACGTAGCTACGATCAACAATAGCTCAACATATGTAGAAATAGTGATATCATTGTGTTAGGTTAGTAGACTTAGCCATAAGGGGTTATAAGTGAGCAAGCATAGCATTGATCAATTACAACAGCATATGATGGAGCTTTATGAGCAAGAAGACTTCTTATCCATTATTGCCTGCGCTCGTAACGTTGACCGCTATCATCTTAGTGATGCCCAGCTAATCATGCTTGCTGCTAGCTATTATTATCTTGGTCGTAATGATAATGAGCTTTTAAAAGCTGGTATTGCTTTTTTATTACCTCTAGAGCACCCAAGCCTTAGGGCGTATAGCCAATGGCATTTCTATTTAGGCATGAGCTTACATAATATTTGTAATTATGCTCGTGCTTTCCAACATTTTCATGAGTTTTTAGCTCTCAATAGCGCCAATCAAGATCAACAAAGCAAAGAACGCCAGAGCATAGTAGAGCAAAAGATTAGAGGCTGTCAGGCTTTTTTGACCTTGCCTTTCTTTAATCAAACTTTTGCCGACAGGGTAAAGCAATTTTGGCTCTCTTTTGATAGCTTAGTCCCTATTATCAGTCTCTATGTAGATAAACTTAATCATGTTAAGCAAGAGCAAAGACCTACTCGTACTCGCTCTTTACATGGCTCTCAAAAGAAATGCGCAGAAGCTTTAACCCAAATTAAAATGCTAATAGGCTCTTTGTTTCCTGGGCAAAACTTTTCTGTACGTTTTTTAACTAAAGAGCAAAATCCTGCCCGTTTTGAAATCATTTTTCCTATTGGGCGTTTTATCACTCGTATGCATGCTCTTAAGTATTTAGTTAGCCAAGCTCCAGAATATAGCATTAATACCGAGCATTTTATATGCACTATAGGAACCCCTATTCATTATGACTACGACAGTCATATGGGTGATTATCATGCTACTGCTAATGATGTTAATGCCTTTATTAGGGTTGATGATAAAGGTCAATGGCATGATGATATTAGCCGTCAGCTCATACTGTACAGTGCCAAACTCTCTGACTGCCCTGATGCTTTACGAGCTCAAATTTTAACTAATCTCCTTTATCATAATAGTGGTGAGCTGGCTATTCACACTTTCTTTGATGATATTAGTGTGATTGATGATCATGACAATGAGCAAATGCAGTGCTTAATTGCTCAAGATAAGTTATTCAATAAGGAAATTATTGAACAAACTATCAAAGACTATGAGGAGCAGGAAAAAGAACTAGAGCAAGAGCAAGAGCTTGAAGAGCAAAGCCGCAGCCAAAGCCAAGGTCATAGCAAAGAATCTAGCCAGAAAAACGAGACTCTTTGTGCCTCTAGTAAATTAGACAGTGCCTTAAAAAGTAAACAGCGTGCCCATGCTTATGCAATTGATGAGCATGATTCCAGGTCAATTGATGACACAGCTACAGATAAAGGCCCTAGTTTTTGCCAAGGTAATGCCTCTCGTTTAGTAGTAAAAAACGACAATCATTATTTACAAATACCATTAAGTAAATTAAACCTATATCTTAAGATTCAAGGTTTAGCCGTCGATCATGTTCACTTTGACGAATATTGGTTAACTAATAGTCTCGATATTTTCTCCGACCATCTTTTTGCCTCAGCTCCTGGCAGTAATGAAGAAATTGATGATGAGCTTGATGAAGCTATGGCAATAAGATTGGAGTCTTTTTGGACTTTAACCAGTTGTTATGAGCTTGAGGACTATATGACTGATTTAGATCAAAGCACTAGTATTGCCTGTTACGACTGGGGTATTATGCCTTGCTTCTTAATCATTCCTCTTAGTAACTTTAATGTGCCTGATTCTTGTTTTAATGCTAATGGCACCATAGTGGCAGATCATCTGCCTATGATCAAAGACTTAGTTATTAAGTACAAAGATTCTTTGGTTAAGCGTCTGTTACAACATTGCAAAACAAAATCTTTTTCTTGCACAGGTTTGGCTTTAAGTCATGAATTTTTATTTGTTGACTTTATGCTCTGGCAACCATTTTGCGTCATTGATTGTATTCACGATATTATCACTAATGATGGCTTTGTTGATGTTGGTATTAAAAGCTTCCATCCCTTTACCAATGAAATGGCAGTAGATCAACTTGATTACACCCTAGCCCAAGCCAAGCCTTAAGGGATACCCTACCCTACCCACAACCAAAAAGTGCTCTAGCTTATGCTTAGACTTAAACTTAAGCCTACACAGCACCAGCACCAGCACTAGTGCTTGCCTTGCACTAACTGCTGCCCCTAACGCCTATGCACAAGTTCTGGCGCTAGTCGCAGCGCTTCTTAGTACCTAAGAAGCTTGAGCTGGAGCAGAAGCTGGCACTGGCCATGGCACTTGCGTAGCACTGGCGATTATGCTGACGATTAGAGCGGCCCGTCAAGTACCACTTTATCCTCTACAAGCATTATGCTCAACTATGATTGATAGTCGCTTTAGTTAGGGATTTACAGGAGGCGTGGGATGTTCATAATTTTTTAGCAGGCATAAAAAAAGCAGAATTTAAGGCTTTTGGCCCTAAATTCTGCTTCTAATATACTGGACAATTATTGTTGATAATTTTATCAAAGAACAAAACAATATACCGCAACCTAGCTCACAAACTGACCTAAATTGTTTATTAAATTATCAGCATGTGATCTTGGCACAGATATTTAAGTTCTTGTGCGTTTTCATAAGTATTTACATGAATTTGGCTGCGCAATCATACTTAATAAGTCGTACAATAGATTATGTCTTTACTTGTTAGATTTAACTATTTCTATGCAACTGCTACCTGAAAGTAGCTATTTTCACATGCTTTTTCCATAGTTTTGCAGGTCTGTGCTTATGTTCGATCCTTTTGTAAGACAACTTATCCTCAAATATCACCAAAAAGGTCATACTGATATTGAAATTGCGGTGATCACAGGCCAGCCTGTGTCTAAAGTAAGCTCCTATTTGCAAGGTTTAAAACAAAAGCCGACGCAAATTGAGCCTGAGTATAGAACAAATACTAAGGCGCAACCCCATTCCTTAGCAAAGCCTGCTAAAAACTCAAGTCCTGATACCATCAGTCAGAGCAAAAATAATGCTCTGATAGCTAAAAGTGTCCACCCTACTCAGTCCCCTAGTAATGATAAGCACCCTATCCCAGATAGGACTCGTTCACGACGAAACAACTTATTGGAACACCAAAGCTTAATCTTAAGACTTTTAGAAGAGACCAATTACAATTGCTCTGCTGTCTATCGTGAGCTTACCGCTCAAGGAATAAAAACTCAGCTACGCACGGTACAGCGTTTTTGCCAGCCTTTCATTCAGGAACACGAAAACCTTGTTTCTCACAAACTTATCTGTGAGTTTATTGAACCTAACACCAGCTTAGCAGCCACTTCAACAGCAGCTAAAGATAAAGTAAGCTCTACAGCTAAAACACCTACTAAGAGCCCTATTACTAGCAAGAAAGCTAGCACTAGATCAAGCCACCAAGATCGCACTACCTCTACCAAAGTGCCAGCTCCAATAAGCACTCCACCTGAGCAAAACTTATCGCCACAGCCATTACCTATCTTAGAGCAAGACCAGTTTGCACAGCAGATAAGTAGTGATGAGGTAAGCGGCGCTGAAAAAATTGCTTTTAGCGCTACTGTATTGAAAAATAATTTAGTGACCATACCTAAAAGCATTAGGCAAATCTTACAACTATCCCCTAATGATAAGGTAGTCTTTGTTTACTACAAGGGCCAAGTTGTTTTGTGCAAACAGCCAGAGCTTGAAAACTAAAACTAAGCTTAGCTCCCATGGACTAACCTTACATACATACATCTACTTTGCCACTACCATCCAAGCACGCTAGCTTGCCACCAAGCAACCAAAACAAGCTAGCACGCTCGCTCGCTAGCAAGCTAACTAGCTAACTAGCTACCTCTACTTTCCTATACACTTCTTAGCCCTATTCCATTGAGCTTACTTCGCATCAGCTCAGCCCATGTCTCCCTAGGCAAGCAAAGCTTGCCTAAGACTGACCTTGTAGTTAAAGTGCAATCTCCTTACACAAATACCACTAACCTAATCAGCCAGTAAAATTGTGGAAATGCACAAGACCATTAGCAAATAAAGGTGCCACTTTGGTTCATTAGCATGTAATGGGTTTTCAATCATAGCCCGGCATTGTTAAATTTTTATTTCTAAGCAAAAACCGCTTATTTATCAGATTTCTTAGAAATGCTACCCTTGAGGTAGTTTTTTTGTGCCAAAACTACAACCCCGCCCTAATATAGATACA